>JBGPDC010000216.1:0-9185 GCA_041482115.1 Terriglobia bacterium
CTCGTCTCCACCCAGAAGGCCGCCTGCTTCTGTCCTCGCTTGCCCAATGCCATGCCCAATTATCGGGCCAAATCATTCTCTGCTCAAGATGTTTGAGACACTTTATCCACGGGCTGCTAGGCCGCTTGGTGCGTAACCAGAAACTGTCCCGAACAAAAAATGCCGAAGGCCAGTTCGAGTACACCAAAAAGTAAATCGCCACTTGATGTAGCCCTGGCGAAGGTTTCTGCCCAATTCCGCCCTAAGATCATAAAGCCGTTTCTGGACGTGAAGAAACGACTTGCAGAAGGGAACGACGAGTCGCTAGGACTTGCTGCTGGGAAGTTCTGTGAATCTGTCCTTCGCCTCTTGCAAAATGAGATTTTGAAGTCATATACCCCATTCGGCCAGAAGATTCCCGATTTCTCGGTTGAGTGCCGCAAGCTCATCGAAAGCCCGAAGACGGCTGGCGTCGAATCTCTCAGGGTCGTGATGCCGAGAGCGCTAGTCTTCGTCTACACGCTCCGCAACAAGCGTGGCATTGGTCATGTCGGCGGAGATGTTGACGCCAACCGGATAGATGCAATGACCATCGCTCGCGCCTGCGATTGGATCGTATGCGAATTGATTCGTGTCTATCACAATCTTTCCCTTGAAGAGGCGCAGGATCTCGTAGACAGTTTAGCACAACGCGATTTGCCGGAGATTTGGAACGTAGGTGTAAAGAAGCGGGTTCTGCGAGACGGACTCACTTACAAAGACCAGGTGCTCTACCTCTGCTATTCCGATCAGGAGAATGCCGTGTTCGCCGAGGACTTGTTTTCATGGGTGGAGTACTCCGATTTCTCAATGTTCAAAAGCGCTGTCCTGCAAGCGCTACATAGAAAACGCCATATCGAATACGACAAAGAGGCGGATACGATCACCATTTCTCCGAAGGGGATTAGGGACGTTGAAGAGAGAATATTGAGGCCTTCCACCAAGTGAGTACAAATTGTGAGCTCGCAGGGGCAAAACGATCATCGCAATCATCCGCGCGCCGCTCTGTCGGCCTCGTCAATTGTCGAGCGCTTCTTGATCTTTCTGTGCTAGGAGGCAAAACATTTCTGGCAACCCTGTTTCGAGTCCCTCCCTCTGGGGGGTCACATTTGCAACCCATTGAATCCAAGGAAGATACGCTCCGCTGCAAATTTGCAGCGGAGTTTGGGCCGCAAAATCCAGTGAGATCCGGGCGGCCACAACGGTAGAGGGTCAACCCGGAGCCAGCCAACCCGTTACCCCAATCTGCAGCAGAGGTCAGAGCCGCTGCCTGCGCAGCCCGTCGCCCCCGCCATCTGATATATTGCCAGTAGTCCTAAAACTCATGCGTCTCACCCTCGCCTTCGGCCTGCTCCTTTGCCTGCTCCCGGCGCCAGCTCGCGGCGACAGCCTGCTGCCCCCCCTTTCGCCCTCCCAGGCCGAGCAGGCCCGCAAGACGCTGGACGGGTTCAAGACCAACCCCCGGGGTCCGTATCTCCAGATCCGCTGGTTCTGCAATGACGGGACGGTGCATCCGCCCTCCCCGCCCCCCTGCGCCTCCCACGGCGGCGGACGCCAGCACGCCCAGCTCAGCCCCGCCGCGGAACACCTGGCCGCCTGGAACCTCGACGTCGGCACCATCATCGCCGCCCTCGACTTCGACGGGTTCCTCGACGCCCGTCGCGACCATTTCCGGCTGCGCGAGCTCGTCCTCGAAAATTTCCTGATAGACGTGGACGACGGCTGGATCGACCGGCGCGCCCAATACTACCGCGGCTCCCGGCAGGCCGAAGACGAAGAGCGCGTCGGACGCAAGCTGCTCGTGCAGCTCCTCTCCGACCCGGCGTGGACTTCCCGCAACTATCTGCTGGCCGGCGAGGCCGCGGCGGTGGTCCCGCACGGCACGGCCGACTCGACCGTCCGCCGCATCCGCGCGCTCGCGCAGTCCGCGGCCGAGAAAGACCTCCGGTTCAACCCCATTCGCATCAAGATCCACAACCGCCCCGGTCCCGAGGACTTCGGCGCGGTGGAGAGGTTCCTCGTCGAACGCAATCCGGAAGGCCCCGCCAAAGAACTGCTGACCGAACTGGCCGGATTGCTGCGCGCGCAGCAGACGCGCCAGCTTGGCGATCTGATTCCCGACATTCAGAAGCGGCTGGCCGGCTCTCCCCTGCTCCCGGGGCTGGCAGCCTTGGCCGCGGCGCTGCGCGGGGGCAACCCCGAAGCCGCGTTTTCGGCCGGCGCCGCTCTCAGCCTGGATATTCGCCGCCAGGTCACCACCGGCGCCGATGGCCGGCGAAACCTGGAGTTGCTCGACTTGAACGCGCTCCTGCAGGACCGGGCTTTTCAAACGGCTTCCCGCTTTCCGGCCACGACTCGGCGCGGCCACCTGCGCCTGCTGCTCGATAGCCTCCGCTACGCCACTGGCGCCGGACTGCTCTCCATGCGCCAACTGGAAGCGCTTGAAGCAGAAGTGCAGAGCCTCGAAAAAACTCCCGCCCCCGACGCCCAGGCCTATTACCAGTCGGTGCGCTATCTCGCCCGCAGCACCGAGTGGTGCCGCGCCACCGCCGCCAAGGACTTCGGGCCCGTGGCTCGTCATTACCAGGACGCAGAGCCCAAGGCCGCCGGGCTAGTGGATCAAATCCTGCGCAGTTCGGTGGCCTTGCCCCTGGCCGCGCGCCTCGACCCCTTGGTGGCCGACGCCAACCGGGCCGTCGGCATCCGGCATTCGATCCTGGGAGAAAACTCCGATCGCGGCGTGGTCGGGCTCAACCAGGGAGTGGCTGTGGGACGTCTCGGCATCGTCCACCCGGGCGAGGAAGAGACCGCGGTCATCGACCCCGACCGCATCTACGTCATTCCGGAAACCCTGGCGGACCTCAAGCCGATGACCGGCATTCTCTCACTCGATAGCGGCAACGCCCTGTCGCACGCCCAGTTGCTCGCCGCGAGCATCGGCGTGCCCAACGCCGCCATTCCCTCCTCGCTGCTGCCGACCCTCGAGAAGTACCGCGACAAGGAAATCCTGTTCGCCGTCAGCCCGCGCGGGGTGGTGCTCCTGCAAGACTTTAACGCCCTCTCGCCGGAAGACCGCAAGCTGTGGCGGCCGCAGCCCGCGGCGTCCCGGGGACGCGTCACCCTCGATGCCGGCCGCCTCAACCTGGCCGATCGCCGCGTCCTGCCGCTCGAGGAATTGAGCGTGGTCGATTCCGGCGTCCGGGTGGGGCCGAAGGCCGCCAACCTGGCGCAATTGGCGCGCTTCTTCCCCGACCGGGTGGCCCCGGCGCTGGTCATTCCGTTCGGCATTTATTACGAGCACGTCGATCGCTCCCTCGACGGCGGCGCGCCCTTGCAGCAGCAGGTGGTGAACGCCTCCGCCGAAGCCGAGCGCCTGCGGCAATCCGGGGCCAACCCCGCCGCGGTTTCGAAGTACATCTACCCGCAACTGACCCGCTTGCGCCGCACCATCGAGACCATGGCCTTCCTGCCGGCCTTCGAGAAGGAGCTGCTCGATCGCATGCGGGCGCGCTTCGGCCCCGACGGCAGTTATGGTGTTTTCGTCCGCAGCGACACCAACGCCGAGGATCTCCCCGAGTTCACCGGCGCCGGTCTCAACCTCACGGTGGCGAACCAGGTCGGCCGGCAGAACATCCTGCAGGCCATCAAGGACGTCTGGGCCTCGCCCTTCACCGAGCGCGCCTACGACTGGCGCAGCCGCGTGCTGCGTCCGGGCGACCCGGTTTATCCGTCGGTCGTCCTGTTGCGGACCGTGCCCTCCGATAAATCCGGCGTGATCGGCACGGTGAATCTCGAGACCGGCGACACGAACGACATCACGGTGAACGTGAGCGAGGGCATCAGCGCCGTGGTGGATGGCGGCGTGGCGGAATCTCTCCTGCTCAAGCCTAATGGCGAGGTCCGCCTGCTGGCGCAGGCGCGCGGCACCTACCGGAAGGTCGCGCTGCCGGGGGGCGGGCTCGAAAACCGTGCCACCAGCGGCAGCGATTTTGTGCTGACCCCCGACGAGATCCGCCAGGTCCGCGAGATGGTGGCGGAGGTGAAGGCCCGCTATCCGGTCGCGAAGAGCAGCACGGGCGAGGCGCTCCCTTGGGATATCGAGTTCGGCTTCGAGAAAGGCCAGTTGCGGCTGTTCCAGATCCGCCCGCTGGTGCGCTACCAGCAGATGGAAACGCTGGACGTGCTGCGGAGCCTCGAGTCGGGCTCCACGCCGCGCGGCACCGTGCCGCTCGATCAGCCTCCAGGCTCCTGAGCCTAGTATGAGACTGCTGATCGCCATCTTGCTCGCGGTGACCGCCGCCCACGGCTATCCCCTCGACGGCGCCGAGCGGACCGGCCTCCGCCGCCTGCTCGGGTACCGCCTGATGCAGGAAGGCAAGATCAAGGGCGGCGTGAAACTTCTGCCCGGCGCGCTGCTCCCGAGCGACCAGATCGTCCTGCGGCTGAAGGGCGCGAACGACACCCTCGACATCACCGAACGCACCCCGCGCGACGCCTACCTGCAAGCCGGCCTCGAAAAAATCTTCGCCGCGCGCGACCCCTCCTATGCCGCCGCGGTGCTCGACATCAGCGATCCGCGCCGGCCGCTCTATGCCTCGCTCCGCGCCGAGCAGAAGCTGATCCCGGGCAGCGTCGGAAAGCTGTTGGTCGGCACCGGTCTCTTCGACGCCCTGGCCCGCGCTTACCCCAACATCGAGGCGCGCGAGAAACTGCTGCGCGAGACCATCGTCACCGCCGACCTGTTCGTCTACCGCGACGGCAAGACCGTGCCGTTTTTCCACGAGGGCGACGCGGCGGTGGTGAACCGGCGCATCGAGGCGGGCGACAAGTTCAGCCTGTGGGAGTGGCTCGACCACATGTACTCGGTCAGCTCGAACGCCGCCGGCTCGACGGTTTGGAAGCAGGCCATGCTGTTGCGCAAGTTCGGGACCCGCTATCCGCTCTCCCGCGAGGAGGAAGCGGCGTTCATGAAAGATACCCCCAAGGCCGAGCTCTCGAAGCTCGCGCACCAGGCTCTCGACGAGCCCGAGACCGCCGCCGGCCTCGACACGGCGCGCTTCCGCCTGGGGACCTTCTTCACCAGCCGCGCTTCGGCCGCCATCCCCGGGGCCGCCAGTTACGCCTGTCCGAACGAGCTGCTGCGGTGGCTGGTGAAGATGGAACAGGGCAAGATCGTGGACGCCTGGAGCAGCCTCGAGCTGAAGAAGCTGCTCTACTTCGTCCGGCCGCGCTACCGCTACGCCTCCTCGCCGGCCCTCAACCGCGCCGCGGTCTTTTTCAAATCGGGTTCCCTGTTCGAGTGCGAGGCGGAAGAGGGCTTCAAGTGCGCCGCTTACAAGGGCAACAAGATAAACCTGATGCACTCGGTGGCGGTGGTCGAGTCGGGAAAGAAAATCTACCTGGTGGCGATCATGTCGAATGTGCTGCGCGTGAACTCGGCCGTCGAGCACCAGACCATCGCCGGGGAAATGGAAAAGTTGATTCAGGCCCGCCCGAACTAGCCGCTAATCCGCGGTGTCGCAGATCAGGCTATCCAGCTTTACGATCAGCTTCGGCAGGATGTCGCCGCCCCGGGCGTCGTGCATGAGCGCCACCGCCACGTACTTCTTGCCATTGTGCTCGACCAGCGCGGCATCGGAGTGCCACTCCGTCCACGTCCCGGACTTGCGGTAGATCTCGATGTGTTCCCCTTTGCTCTCGAGACCTTTCACAAACTTGTGGTGGATGGCGGGCTTCGACAGGATGTCCTTGATCTCGGCGCTGTAATGCGGGTTCACCAGCCGGCCCTGCTCGAGCAGGACAAAGAAGCGCGCCACCTCGAAGGACGTCGCGCCGTGGGAGATGTTGTGCAGCGGATCGCGCCGGTAGTGATCGTTGGGGCCGCCGTAGGCCTTGCCCAGCCACAGCCCCCCGTTCTGCTGCGGGTCGTAGAAGAGGTACTGCGGGCTGGTGAGAATCGCGGCGATGTAATCGAAGCCGATGGTCTGGATGGCGCGCGAGGCGTCGGCGTTGCTCGAATAGCGCGTCAGCCGGATGAACATTTCCCGCACGGCCGGGGTGTACTCCATCAGGCCGGCGCGGATGCGCTCGAAGCCGGCCACCAGGATGGCGATCTTCGGCAGGCTCGCCGCGTACATCATCACGCGGTCGTTAAGCGCGGCGTAGTGGGGCTGCTGGCTGTCGGTGACGTCGACCAGCGAGACGGCGAGGCGCCCTTGCGAGACGGTCTTGTCGAGCCCCAGGTTCTGAATCGTGCGCGCGAGGGCTTGCTGCAGCGTGGCGTCGGGCTGCAGGTGGGCATCCGCCGGGTTCTCGACGGCCATCCCCCGAAGGGGCAGCAGCAACAGCAGTAGGAACCCGATTCGTGGCATTACGTTCCGAGTCACAGACCCCCCAAGGGTACCACGCCTCGACCGGAGGCGCGCTCCGGGTTGACCCTCTGCTGCGGCGGCCACCCAGGTCTGGCGGCGTTTGGCAGCCCCAACTCCGCTGCAGATCTGCAGCGGAGTATATCTTCTTTGGATCCAATTCGTTACGAATGTCGCCCCCCTGGGACAGCTCGGCTTCTGGCGACGCTCGCTATGCACGGCTTACCGCTCGCCAGTGGGCACGCCAGCAAAGAGAGCCCGGCCGTGTAGCAGCACCTTTCGCTCGCCGATGTGGGGCCGGGCTATCAACGCGCCGTGCGGGCTTGGAGATTTGCAAGGAAGAAGAGCAGCAATTGGTCGATAATGAGGCATGGCACAGGACAGACAGAGTGGAGCCGAAGCGGATCGCTTCGGTCGTAACTGCGGGGCCCTGATAGCGTCGGTACTTGGTGCACAGAAGATGTCGAATACCAGCAACGAGTGCAAGTACGAGGATCAGCGCATGGTCATCAAGTGTGCAGGCTCCGGAACTACCAAGGTCGGTGTTTCTTACCACATGCTGAAGGACCTTGATGCCGTTTTGGGGGCGTTTGAAGCGGATCATGGCAATTTCCGCGTTTACTCTCTAACCGCTCAGGATTACGCGGCCCATATGAAGCCCACCCGAAGCAAAGGGCCATCGGCGGGCAAAGTAGGAACCGTCGACAGAACGGCCTTTAAGCGTCTCGGTCGATTGATCGCACAAGTGAAAATCTAAGACGGCGTCTCTCGTGGGAATGACGAGCGGGCCAAAGAGGGCTAGGCTGACGGGCCTGACCAGAAGTAGGAACCAAACGAGCGAATGGGCGGGGCAACCTGCCGGCTTGACGCCTGCTAAGCGGCGGCTAATTCGTCGCCCGCGCTGCCGCTGGATTTGACTTTCCCGCACGTCCCGCTAATCCCGGCCCGACGAACACTCGTGCGGCGGGACCGCCGCAGCGGACCGGGCGGCCCGGGAGGCAACCCAAATTGCGCTGGTCACAGTTCGAATGCGACGATCGAATCGCAACCCAAGTTCGCGGCAGGATTTGACTCGTCGCGCCGGGTCATCGGTTGGGGCCACGGCCGGATGTGGCGCGATAACGCTTGAACGCAAGAAGCTAGGTATTAGGCAAACAGGAGGCTTGAATGACAGTGGACAAACGTCGTGAGAGAGCACGGGAATGGATTGATACGATCTACAGCGAAGTGCAAAACACGGTTGTGGATAACCACATCTTTTGGGAAGTGCAGCGGATTCGGAGTAGCAATCCGCGGCTCTCAGAAACCGGCAGTGTCTTCTGGCAGTGGATGATTCAGGCGTTCGCCCATTCAACGGCAATTGCTATCAGGCGCCAGGTAAAAAAGGATGACCAAAGCGTTTCTTTGCACCGCCTGCTTGCGGAGATGAGGGATTTCCCGGATGTGTTTGACCGCGCCTACTTCGTGTCCCTGTACCGACCGGAGCTACGTTCACGAGGCAACGTACAGTTCGACAGGCTTGCGGGCGATGGAGCCCCAGACCTGCGCCAAGCAGCGGGAAGAGACATTGAGGAACTGAGCCGGCAAACGCATACTGCTGAGTATTACGCCGATCGGAGGGTTGCCCACTACGACTCCCGAGGTTTGGACCGGGGCGCGCCAACCTTTGACGACCTCAAGAGCGCGGTCACATGCCTGGGCGGTCTAGTTAAGAAGTATCGATTCGCGTTGAAGTCCGAGACTGTCCTTGATCTCATGCCAGCTCTCCCGGACTGGACGCACATCTTCACCTTCCCGTGGATCGACAATTCCCAAACCGTCGTGTGAATACGCAACGCAGACCACGCTGCCATACTTCGACAGCGGCGCAGCCAAGACTGACCCTCGGTGAGGGTATGCGTGACCGAGGAACGAAAGGTGCAGCCGAGGCCGCCGCGAGGCGTGCCAGAAGTGGAGACTGCCGGGACTCTTTCTCCAGCCTTCAGCTAAACGCGGCCTGCAACGTTCACTGTGAAACCGCTGACTTGATGATGCACGGAACAGATGGCCCAGAATTTTCCCTTCTGCGCCGTTTCGGTAAGCAGCATCGGCACCAACTCTTGACCTTTCCCCCAGCAGGCGGGGCAGTATGGTCCTCGCCTGTTCCCGTTCTGGTCGGGCAACCAATACGCACCTTGGTCGAGGATTAATGCCTGCTTGATCTCGGCAGCTTGTTCGAGTTCACGGATACTGCGCCTTAGCTTGCCAATTTCCTCGTCGGTTTACAGGGCGAGGCTCATCAGATCCATAACGGCCTTTCGAAGGTCCAGATTATCTCCGGGGGACTGTTGGAGAACGGCTTTCGCTGCTTCATATAGCGACATGAAGTGCTCCAGGAATTGGTAGGATACCACCGTATGAAACGAGACGTGGATCTTTGCCGAGCGATCCTCCTTGAACTTGAGGAGAAAGAGCGGCCTGTAGGGTGGATTGATCTGGCGCTCCCTGAGTATTCCGTCGAAGTGGTGTCCCACCATGTCCGTCTGCTTGCAGAGGCGGGCCTGATCGAAGCCCAGGACCTAACTACCCACAGTGGTGCCTTGTGGAAGCCAAAGCGCGTGACATGGGCTGGCCATGAGTTTCTCGACGCTGCGAAGAATGATGGGATTTGGCGTAAGGCTAAGAGCCTGTCAGGAAATAAATAAAACAACTTGGGCTAATTTTGTTTTATACTTGTGGCGTGGTAGACCACAAGAGCATCCAACGGCGATTTCGTTCGTTGTCAGCCTTTCTGGACGAGCGGATGCGGCGCCTGGTGGC
>JBGPDC010000217.1:0-9136 GCA_041482115.1 Terriglobia bacterium
ACCTGGCCGTCGCGACCACCTCGGCCGCCGCCCAGCAACGCCGGCAAGCCCTCGAGGCCCTAGGAATCCCGGTGCTGACGTTCGACGGCGCGGGCGGCCGTGTGGACCTGGCGTCGGTGGTCAAGTGGGCCGGCGGCGAGCAGAAGCTGTCGCTGATTATCGAGGCCGGCGCCAAGCTGAACTGGGCCGCGCTCGAAGAAGGCATTGTGGACAAGGCCCTCTTCTACTACGCCCCCAAGATTCTAGGAGGTCTCGAGTCGTTACCCCTGGCCGCCGGACCCGGCCGCCGCAGCCGCTCGTCCGCCATCGTGCTACACCACGTGCGCACGCTTCCGGTGGCCCCGGATGAGTTCGCGGTAGAAGCTTACTTGCGGTGAGTGGGGTGGACGCCCTCGTCCGCGCCGGACCCCCTGGTCCGGCTTGCCGATCTTTCCCTTCAGTTCGAGTGCAGGGAGCTACCCCACTTCAACTTCCACCTCCCCGCCCTTCACCCGCACCGGATAGCTCTTGACCCCTTCGCGCGCCGGCGGCCCCAGCACGGCCCCCGTCCGCAGATCGAAGCGCGCCCCGTGCCACGGGCAGATGACCTCGCAGCCGCTAAGGGTGCCCTGGGAGAGCGGTCCGCCCCGGTGCGGACACACGTTCCCCACGGCGTAATAGGAGCCGTCCACTTGAAAGACGGCGATGCTCGCGCCCCCCGCCTCGACGACTTTCCCGGCCGGCTGACTCGCCAACTCCGCCGTGGTGCCCGCCTTCACGAACTCTGCCATGGGTTTTCTCCTTCGACATCCTATAGAATACAACTCCGGTGCGAACCCTTCCCTTGGTGATCTACGACGGCGACTGTGGCTTCTGCCGTTTGTGGCTCGCGCGCTGGCAGCAGGTCACTGGGGACCGCGCCGAATACGCCCCTTACCAGCAGGTCGCGGCCCAGTTTCCCGAAATTCCGATAGACAACTTCCGCAAGGCCGTACATCTCATCGAGCCGGACGGCGCCATTCACAGCGGTGCGGCCGCCGTCTTCCGCCTCCTGCGCCTGGCGCCGGGCCGGGCGTGGATGTTCGGCCTCTACGAGCACGTTCCCGGCTTCGCGGCGGTCTCTGAAGCCGCGTACCGCATCGTCGCCGTCCATCGCCCGTTCTTCTTCCGGGTCACGAAATTGCTCTGGGGCGACCACGTCGAGCGGTCTCCCCTCGACGCAACGCGCCAGCTTTTCCTGCGCCTGCTGGCGGCCATCTGCCTGATCGCCTTCGCCTCGCTCTACGTCCAGATTCCTGGACTGATCGGCAGCCATGGGATCGCGCCGGTCGGCAACCTCCTCGACGCCGTTCGTGAACAGGCCGGCGCGCCATCTTACTGGAGGCTGCCGACCCTGGCCTGGGTGGCGTCGAGCGACGCCGCCCTGCGCGGCATGGCGTTGGGAGGCTCGCTGGCCGCCTTGCTGGCGATGGCCGGACTGCTCCAAGGACTCGCCTTCGGCGCCATGTGGATCCTTTACCTGTCGCTCGCGACCGCCGGGCAGGAGTTCCTCTCCTTTCAGTGGGACGTCCTGCTGCTCGAAACGGGCTTCCTGGCCATCTGGTTCGGCTTCTGGAACTCTCGCGGCCTCCTGTGGTTGTTGCGGCTGCTGCTGTTCCGCCTGACGGTGTGCTCAGGATTGGTCAAGCTCGCAAGCGGTGACCCCACCTGGCACAACTTCACAGCCCTTCAATACCACTACGAAACCCAGCCCCTGCCGACCCCGCTCGGCTGGTACGCCCATCAACTGCCGGCGAGCTTCCAGCACTTCTCGGTGGCCGTCATGTTCGGGATTGAGCTATTCGTGCCGCTATTGATCTTCACGCCGCGGCGTCTGCGTATGCTCGGGGCCGGCCTGATGATTGGATTGCAAACACTCATCGCCCTCACCGGCAATTACGCCTTCTTCAACCTCCTTACCGTGGCCCTCTGCCTGTTGCTCTTCGACGACGCCGCGCTGCCGGCCCGTCTCCGCGCGTGGTTCACAAGAGAGCGTCCCGCGCGAGCGCCAGGCCCGCTGCGGCGCCTGGCCGTCGCGATACTGGTCGTCGTCATCGGATTCGCCGGCCTAGCCCACGTACTGGGCACCATCTGGCGCGCCCCCTGGCCCGAGCCGGTAGCCGACGGCCTGTCTGCCCTCTCGCGCCTCTACCTGGTCAACACCTATGGACTCTTCGCCGTGATGACCACCGAGCGAGTCGAAATCGTCGTCGAGGGCAGCACCGACGGCGAAACCTGGCAGGTTTACGAATTCAAGTACAAGCCCGGGGACGTGAAGCGCGCTCCCCCGCTGGTCGAGCCCCACCAGCCGCGTCTCGACTGGCAACTCTGGTTTGCTGCTCTCGGGAACTACCGGCAAAACCCCTGGTTCGTGAACTTCATGGTCCGCCTGCTCGAAGGCTCCCCGGACGTCCTCGCGCTCCTGGCCACCAACCCGTTTCCGCAAGCGGCTCCCCGCTACGTCCGCGCCCGCCGCTACGAATATCACTTCACCACCCGAACCGAGCGCCGTGCCACCGGCGCCTGGTGGCGGCGCGAGGAGGCCGGCCTCTACTTTCCGGCATCGAGTCTGCGCGGACGTTGAGTCTCCCTACCGCCCGTACCCCGGCCCTCGCAGCACCTTCCCTGGCCGCGCCCCGGTCATCTTCCCGCCCTCGATCACCGGCACGCCATTCACCAGCACGTACTGCATCCCCTCGGAAAGCTGGTTCGGATTCTCGAAAGTCGCCCGGTCGGTCACCCTCTCCGGATCGAACACCACGATATCGGCCCACATCCCCGCCTTCAGCAGTCCCCGGTCCGCCAGGCGCATCTGCGAGGCGGGCAGCGCGCCGAACTTCCGTATCGCGTCTTCCAGACCCAGCTTCTTCTCCTCCCGCACGTACTTCCGCAGAATCCGCGGGAATGTCCCATAGGCCCGCGGGTGCGGATGCTCCTTGCCCAGCAGTCCAGTAGGCGCCGTCCCCTGCGAGTCGTTGTCCACGGACGTCCACGGCTGCTCGAGCGCCAGGGCCACGTCCGGCTCCGACATGCCAAATACCGCGACCATCGTGAAGGCACTGTCCTCGATCAGCAGGTCGAAGATCGTGTCCATCGGATCCTTGCCCCACAGCTTCGCCACCTCGGCAATCGTCTTGCCCTGCAGCGGCAGCAGCTTGGGATTCTGCACCACGCACACCTGAATCGCTTCCGGCCCGGGAATAGCCAGCCACTCGTTGTCCCACGCGGTGCTCGGTGTCTCCAGGTCCTTGCGAATCCGCGCCCGCGTGGCCGTATCCTTCAGCCGCTCGATCAGCTTGGCATCGCCGCCATCGTGCGCCCACGGCGGAATGAACGCCGAAAATGTGTTGAACCAGGCCGGATAAGCATAGGTATTCGCGCCGATGTCCACGCCCGACTGCCGCGCCTTCTCTATCTGCGCCACGATCTCGGGCATCCGCCCCCAGTTGCCCTTCCCCGCCGCCTTCAGGTGCCAGATCTCGACGGGAATCTTCGCCTCGCGCCCGATGCGGATCGCTTCCTCAATGGCCGCCGTAATGCCGTTCCCTTCGCTCCGCATGTGCGTGGCATAGACGCCGCCGAGTTTCCCAGCCTCCGCCGCGAGCGCAATCAATTCCTCCGTCGAAGCATAGGGCGCCGGCGCGTATTGCAGCGAAGTGGAAAGCCCGATGGCCCCCTCCCGCATTGCCTCGCGCACCAGCCCTCGCATGCGCTCCAGCTCCGCCGGCGTCGGCGGACGGTCCTCCTCGCCGATCACCACGCGCCGCACGCTCGTCGCCCCCACGTAGCTCGCGAGGTTGATCCCGATGCCTTGCTTCTCCAGGCGCGCGAAATACTGCTGAAAGTTCTTCCAATCCGGCTTGATTTGGTAATGCTGATAGGCGAGCCGGTCCCCCCGCATCATGGCGTCATTCAGCGGCGCGGCGGAATTCCCTTCCCCGGTAATTTCGGTCGTAATGCCCTGGAAGATCTTCGAGGGCAGCCGCGGCTCGACCAGGATAGTCAGCTCCGACTGCCCCAGCATGTCGATGAAGCCCGGCGCCACCACCAGCCCCTCCGCGTCGATCACGCGCTTGCCCGCCGCGCTCTCGAGCTTGCCGATGGCAGCAATCCGCCCCGCCCGGACGCCGATATCCGCCGCGTACCACGGCGACCCGCTGCCGTCTATGACGTGCCCGTTGCGAATGACGAGGTCGTACCCTTGCCCCAGCGCCGCCGAGGCGCACAGCAGCGTAAGCGCCGCTAACCGCACTACCGGCCCGCCCCGCCGCGTCCCCGCCCCGCCTCATCCGCCAGCGCGAACGTCATAATCGAACCCCCCGTCGCCACCGTGAGGTACTGCTTCCCGTTCAGCGTATACGTCATCGGCGGAGCGCTCACCGGCCCCCCCGTAAAGAAGTCCCACAGCGATTTCCCCGTCTTCGCATCCAGCCCGAAAATATATCCCTGCGGATCTCCCGCGAACACCAGCCCGCCCGCGGTCGACAGCAGCCCCGCCGAGGGACTCGTCAGCATCTCGAACTTCCACTTCACCGCCCCCGTCCCCGGATCGAGCGCCACCACCGCCCCCGTCTGTGGGTCCGTCGGAAGGCCCTGGGCCGTGCTCGCCTGGTACCACTCCCCTTCCCGGAACTCCATCTTGGTGTTGTAGTAAATCTGGCAGCCCTCCGTGGTCCCGAAGTAATACCAGCCCGTCTGCGGATTGAACGTCGTCGCCTGCCAGTTGTGCCCGCCGCCAATACCGGGGCACGCCTTGGTGCCTTCCTCGCTCGGACCCTGGCCCGAAATCAGAATCGGACGCCCATCGGCCCCGATACCATCCGCCCACGTCACCTTCGTGTAGGCCTTCGCCACCAGCACTTTGCCGCTCGCCCGCTCCAGCGCATAGAAAAAGCCGTTGCGGTTCGCCTGGATCACCGCCGGCACCTTCCGCCCGTTCACCATCACGTCCGCCAGCACCGGGTCCGAAATCGAATCCCAGTCGTGCACATCGTGCGGCGTGTTCTGGTAGTGCCACCGCAGCTTGCCCGTATCCGCGTCGAGCGCCACAATCGAGCAGGTATAAAGGTTGTCGCCCGGCCGCGGGTCTCCATTCATGTCCGGCCCCGGATTTCCCGTCCCGAAGAACACCAGGTTGGACTCCGGATCATACGTTCCCGCCACCCAAATGGACCCGCCGCCGCGCCGGTAGGAATCGCCCCCCCAGCTCTTGCTCCCCGGATCCTCCGGCCCCGCCACGGTATAGAACCGCCACGCGCGCTTGCCCGTATCGGCGTCGTAGGCGTCGATGAACCCGCGAATCCCGAACTCCGCGCCCGCCACCCCGACCACCACCAGGTTCTTCGCGATAATCGGAGCGACCGTCCCGCTAATGCCCTTCTTGGTGTCGTCCACCTGCGTTTCCCACAGCATCTTCCCGGTGTCGGCGTCGAGCGCGACCAGTTTGGCCTCCAGGTTCATCTTGTAGAGCTTCTTCCCCAGCGCCGCGAAGCCCCGGTTCACCCGCCCGCAGCAAATGCTCACGCCCGGCGGCAGGGCCTTGTAGTAATGCCAGATCGGACGCCCCGTCAGCAGATCGAGCGCCCAGGCGTGATTGTCGGGCCCCGTGATGTACATCCGGTTGTCGAACACCAGCGGCGTCCCCTCGAACCGCCCCAGCGTGCCCGTCTGGTAGACCCACTGCGGCGTCAGGCGTTTCACGTTCGAGGTGTTGATTTGCGTCAACGGACTATGCCGCCACCCGTTCAACGTGCGCCCGGTCGAAATCCAATTGTTCGCGTCCTGCTGCGCATTCCGCAGCGTCTCCGAATTGATCTCCGCGGCCCCCAGCGCCGCCGCCATTGCGAAGAACAAGCTCCAGCGCTTCATCGCCCTTCCTCCCCCTGCAGACTTGCCACGTAAGCCACCACATCGGTCAGTTCCGTCTCGCTCAAGCTCGCCTTGTAACTCGGCATCAAAGATTGCAGCTCCCGCTTCAGCGATCTCACCGCGTCCTTGCGGAACGAATAGAAGTTGCCCGCGGTATCGACCAACTGCGCCGAGAAATTGTCGAGCCCCCGCTGCGCCCCCGCAATCGTCTTGCCGTCCCGCGTCACCACCCGGATGGTGGCGTAGCCCGGCGTGATATCGGCGCTCGGGTCCACGATGGACTCCCGCAAGTAAGCGAGACTCCGCGTGCGCCCCGCGCGCGTCAGGTCCGGACCCATCTTGCCCCCGCGCGTCCCCACCTGGTGGCACTGCCCGCACTGTCCCTTGGCCCAGAAGATCTGCTCCCCGGCCTGCCGGTTCCCCGGGACATTCGTCTCCGCCCGCCGCGCCACCGAGCGCACATACGACACGAGGCGCCAGACGTCCTCCTCCGGCAGCCGCGGCCCCCCGTACCCCGGCATCTCCGTCCCCGGCACGCCGTTCGAGATGACCTCGTAAAGGTCGCCGTCCGTAGTCCCGTTCCGGAAGACACCGAGCGTCAGGTCCGGCCCCCGCCCGCCGTCAGCCTTGATCCCATGACAGGGCGAGCACATGATACGGAACAGCGTCCGCCCCCCTTCCGAGGCGTTCTTATCCTGCGCCAGCGGGTTGGTACGCGCATTTTGGGCGGCGCCAGCCGCGGCCGCCAGCAACCCCAAAATCCAGACTCTTTTCATGACTGATCTTCCCCGTGCAGAAGTATGATAGCCGATTGCCCGCCTGCCGGTGTACCGAGTCAGGTTGATTTGTGGGGCGGCCCCCCCGGGCCGCGGCCGACGCTCTCGTCGGCCCGTGCGGGCTACCATGCTAACCACCTATTTCAATGTGATTCAGCTTATTCAGCGGATTTCTCCCTCTGTACCCTAGCCTTCCACCTCCAGGAAATCCTTCGGCACCCCCACCTGCAAGCCGTCCGCCGTGTGCCACGGATGAAACTCGAACCGCAACCGCCCCGCTTCGATCGCCGGATCGCCCTGCGCCAAGGCCTCGGCAGCCGCAACCGAATGCACCGTGAAGATGTAGAGCCCGCGCAGTTCCTCTTCATCGAGGCACAATCCCCCGATCACGATCGCTCCCGCCTTTTTCCAGCTCTCGAGCGAAGACAGCTTCAAGGTGTCGCCGCGCGAGAAGTTCGGCCCCTTCCGAAGCAATCCGACGATATAGGTCCGGCTAGGTTGCGAGGCCCACATAATCACGTCGCGGTAGTCGCGCTTCGCGGCCTCCACCAGCGAGCGCACGCGGCCCACCTCGCGCCGCGACATCTTCAGGATCAGCAGGTGCAGCCGCTCCGCCTCCCGCTCGTGGGACCGGTCTCCGTAGCTCGCAAGCAGCTCGGCAATCACCGGCCGCTCCGCCTCCGGAAAGAATTTGTCGATGGCGGTAGTAACTTTCGGGCTGAGTTCCATGTCTATTTCTGGTGGACGACGTCTTCGACGAGGCGAGTATGCGCCAGGCGATCCAATTAGTAACATAGATCTCCGCCCCGGTAGTGCACCTATCGCTGGTGGCTCAGGATGAAATCCACCACCGGCTTCGGATCCTTGCGCGACACCGGGAAGTGACCCTCGCCCTCGGTCACCAGCACCGTGATCTTCCCGCCGAGCTGCTTGTACCGCTTCTCCGCCACCCGTGTCTGGTCCTTCAGCCACGGGTCGAGACTCCCGCAGTCGTGCAGAATCGGCACCCCGGCCTTGGCCAGCGGCGCCAGGTTGTCGATCGGCGGCGTCTTCGACATCAGGCTGCGCAGGAGCGGATTCCGGGCGTAAATCGCCGAGACCTTGTCCGGGTTCGCGATCGCCCACGCGTACGACTCGCCCGCCTTAGCCCCGGTCCCCTCCATCACCACCTTCTTCGCAAATCCATTGTCGACCATCCGCTGATAGACCTCGTCCCACTGCTTTTGCACGGCCCCCGGCCCGGAGATGGGTGGCAGCACGATGTAGTAACCCTTGGCCAGTAGCGCCATATCCACCGCCGAGTCGCGCTCGAGAAAGCTCGGATGGAACACCCACGGCTTGCCAGGCGCCGGCTTCTGCGGCACCACGATCGACATGGCGTCCGCGTGGAAGTTACCCGTCCCCGGACCGTCATAGCGATCGTAGGAGGGAACGTATCCCGGTCCCCGCACCGTCGCGTAAGTAGCCTCCTTCTTCAGGTAGAGGAGGGAATTCTCGAGGCTGTAGTAGTGCGCCTTGGTGTAGGTTGAATCGGCGAACGCCGGCCGGTTCGCCTCTACCGGATGCATGTGCTGCTCGATCCAGTCCGCGATCGGCGTCGGGTCCATGAGACTGTGCGGGTGATGCGCAACGCCTTCTTTCATGATCACGGTGATGGAGCCGCCCAACTGGCGATACATGTTCTCCACCACCATCGTGTGCCGCTGCAGCACAAAATCCTCAGTGCCGACGACGTGCAGCAGGGGCACGTCATGCTTGGCCAACTCCGGGATCTTGGCGAAATCTTCGTCGTAGACCGCCGGATTGTCCGCGTAGATACAGGCCACCTTGTCGGGGTTGACCGCACCCCAGTTGAACGCATTGACTCCGCCCTTGCTCATCCCGACGAAGGCCGCTTTCTTCGCCAGGCCATGGTTTTCCGTCAGGAACTTGTACCATACGTCCCACGCCTTGCCCTGTCTGCCGGGGTCGGGCGCCACATAGGCGATGTGAAAACCGCGTCTCAGTAGCTCGACTTCGGATTGAGGCTGGTGGTTCCAATAGCAGCCTCGCCATGACCACGGATTGCCGGGCGCCGCCTTCTGGGGGACGACTACGACGCAGCGGCGCTTGCCGTCCTTCAGAGTCTCGTCGATTCCGAAGCTCGTCACCTCGCTCGCCGGGGCCTTAATAGGCGTGATCGCCCCAGTGGCATCGTCCATTATGAAGTCATAGCGGTCGAACCCTTCGTGCCAAGTAGTTTTCTCGCCTTCGAAGGGGACATACACGTCCGCTGCCGTGGCGTTGCTGGAAGTCCAAACGATCGCCGCTGCGAAGAACAACTTGAGACCGGAGCGAAAATGTCTTCTTGAACTGTTCATGGTCCTTACCTCTTTCTCCTATGATGTTTTGTCAACTACAACCTGGTTTTCGTCTTTTGCAAGACGAAGAAACTGCACTGCATCTGGTTCCCGGCGGAGCCGTCCGTCGCGAAT
>JBGPDC010000218.1:0-8947 GCA_041482115.1 Terriglobia bacterium
CGAGTTCCGGACTATTCTTGTCAAACACGAGAATACGGTCATTGCCGCGATCGCAAACGTAAATCTTGCCGTCGTTCGCGAGCTCTATGCAATGCACGGGAGTGCGGAAGAACGGGGGTTTCTTGTTGCCCTTGGAAGAGTCCGCGATCCAGGTCCCGGAGGCGCGGGCCGCCGCGTCGTCGACGGGATTGTTCCCATAGGCGCCGAAATGGCCGATGTACTGGCCGGTCGTCGCATCCATAATCAGGACGTGGCGGTTGCCATAGCCGTCGGAGACATACAGACGGTTCGTCGCGGGGTCGATGAGCATGTCGGTCGCCTGATAGAGCAGCGGCGTGCCGTTAATGCCGCCATTCGTATCGTTGCTGTTTGGTCCCGTCGGCGTGCCGCCGATCCGCATCTTGAAATTGCCGTCCTGGTCAAACTTCAGCACGAAACCGTCGCCGCCCTGCGTATTCGTCGCCCAGGGAATCCCCGGGGCGCGGCCCGCTTTCGGGGCCGGAGCATTGCCGCCCCGGGCACCACCGGAATTTCCGGTAATCCAAATATTGTCGTTCTGGTCGACATACAGGCCGTGTTCGCTGGTCGGCCAGATACAGCCCGCCTCCACTTTGCACTTGCCGCCGATGAAGCCTGGATCGGCCGGACCACCCCAGGCCCGCAGCAGCTTGCCGTCGCCATCGAACTCCAGAACGGAGGGCGCGGCCTTGCAGCAATCCGCGATAGGGCCATAGGGGCGCGGCTGGCCCAGTCCGTCGACCGGCTGGCCATTTGCATCTTTCGCGCCATCGACGCCCGTCTCGAGTCCGGCTTCTTCGGTGGTCAGGGTGCGCGGCCGGTTGTAGACCCAG
The DNA here is from genome assembly GCA_041482115.1 of Terriglobia bacterium. Classification (GTDB taxonomy): domain Bacteria; phylum Acidobacteriota; class Terriglobia; order Bryobacterales; family JACQDG01; genus JBGPDC01. The sequence continues at coordinate 852 of JBGPDC010000218.1, forward strand.
ACATGGTCATGCTTGTCGACATACATCCCGCCGATCTGGCCCAGGATCCAGTTGTTGGGAAGCGGCTGCGGCCAGGAGGGATCGTTGACAAAGCTCGGCGTCTTACCGGTCTTGGAGGCATTGTAGACGCCGGTTTGTTTGAACAGCCGGTCAATCGTGCCATTCTTCTTCAATATATCGGTTTCACTATCGGCCGCCGCACAGAGACCGGCCATCGCCAGCATCGCAATCGAAAGAACCGTCAGAAGTCTGAGTTGTCTCATGATGCTCTTTCCCCTCCAGAGGAAGATTCCTAGATTTACGCGCCTGCGCGCCACGAAGGAGGCGTGCCCTGGTCGGCTCCGAAAACGGGCGCCGGCTCCGGAAACGAGTATATATCAGTTGGTTCAGCGAGGCAGCCGAAATCGATTAGCCGAGCCGACGCTCTGTCCAGGGGACCTCGGTCCGGAGGACATCTGGTACCGCTAGCCTCGCCAGGTCTCTTTGTGCCAGTCCGTGCGCTCGCCGCGGGGGCGGTTCTTAAACTCGCGCACCAGGCGTAGAAACGCCTCGACGACGGCTTCGAAGATTACTTTGCCTTTTTCGGGGTTGGCCAGGGTGGGGTCGCCGCAGACGCCGCTCTTGCTGAAGCGCGTCCACTCGTCCATGAAGAGCACGCCGCAGCCGTCGATGAGGTCCTGCCAGATGAATTCCGAGGCGGGCATGTTCATGTCGCGCCGGATGTGCTCCTTCCGGACGCGCTCGGCGTCGAGGTGCAGGTAGACGGAGGTCTCGAGCTCGCAGGCGTGGGCCATGCCGCCGCGCTCGGATTCGCGCACGCTGCGGATGGCGTCCTTGGCGAGCGAAGGCCAGATAAAGGCCGCGCACAAGGCATCGGTCTCGAGGACCGTCCGGCGGGCGACGAGATCGAGGATCGGCATGTTCGAGCCGTGGCCGTCGGCGATGAGGATGCGCCGGAAGCCGTGATGGGCGACGCTCTTGGTGACGTCGAGGACGAAGTGGAGCAGGTGCTCCATGCCGATGTCGATGGTGCCGGGAAAATCCATGTGGTGGGTTTCGAAGCCGTAGGGAATCTGCGGCAGCAGCAGAATATCGCCGTCGGCGCGGCGCGCCGCTTCCTCGCAGATGCTCCAGATCACGAAGTTGTCGGTGTCGAGCGGCAGGTGGGGGCCGTGGTCCTCGACCGATCCGATGGGCAGCACGACGACCGGCTGCTGTTTCGCGACTTCGCCCAGCTCGGGCCAGGTGTGGTGCTGGTAGAGATAGCTTTTGCGCGTCATGAGGCGCCCTCCAGGGGGCGGGCTGGGTCGATCGCGAGCCACAGCAAACCGCCGAGAATATAAATCACCGTCGCCACCACGAACATGGCGCGGAACGAGCCGAAGTGATGGGCGAGCCACGCGCCCGACAGGGGCGAGAGCATGGCGGAGATACTCGAACCGGTGTTCATAAAGCCGGTGGCGGCGCCGCCGAAGCGTCCGCCGACGCTGGCGCAGGTGGCCCAGGCGACCGGTACGGCGAGATCGAGCGCACCGGCGGCGAAGGCGAGACAGAGGATCGACGCAAGCGGGCCGGTCGCGGTGGCAGCGACAGCGAAGCCCGCGGCCGCGAGGAAGAAACCGCCCATGCCGACGGCGCGGCGTCCCCAGCGGATGCCGAAGCGGAGCACCAGGCGATCGGAGAGCGTGCCGCCGGTGATGCAAGCCATAGAACCCACGGCGAGCGGCAGGACCGAGTAGAGACCGGATTGCTGGAGGGTCTGGCCGTGCTCGCGCATGAGATAGGTCGGCATCCAGGTGAGGAAAAACCAGAAGCCGTAGGAAGTGGAGAAGTACATGCCGAAGAGCGCCCACAGGTTGGCGCTGCGGAAGAGGGCGGTCCAGGAGCCGCTGGGCCGGCCGCGGGCGGGAGGCGCCTCGCCGCTCCGAATGTAGTCCAGCTCGGCCTCGCTGACGGCGGGGTGCGAGGCGGGATCATCCGTATAGATCCGCCAGAAGGCGAAACACCAGAGGACACCCACCGCGCCAAACGCGGTAAAGGTAGTCCGCCAGCCGAGGCGGGCGATCGAAGCGGCGGCGAGCAGGGGCGCGAGCGCTCCGCCCATTCGCGCTCCCATCCACAGCACGCCGCTCGCGCGGCCGCGCTCGGCCTGGGGGAACCAGCGGGTCAGGCCGCGCGACATCGTTGGAAAGAATCCGGCCTCGGCCGCGCCAAACACAAAGCGGGTGGCGATCAACGAGCCGAAGGAACGCACCATACCGGTCAGGGCCGTGAAGAGCGACCAACCCGCTACGATGCGCAGCAGAAGCGTCCGCTGGCCGAAGCGGTCTCCGAGCCAGCCCATGGGAATCTCGCAGATCCCGTAGGCGAGGGCGAAGACGCTGAAGACGTAGCCCATCTGGAGATCGGAGAGGCCGAGGTCGGCGCTCATGGCGGGCGCGGCGGCCGAGATGCAGACGCGGTCCAGATAGGTGATGCCGGCGGCCAGGAACGCCAGCAACAGGACGCGGTAGCGCACGGCGGTCTTCACGAGCTGCCGATCAGGATGCCGGTCAGGAACACCAGCACGCCCCCCAGCACCACTTGCAGCGCCGCGGCGACAAACGGTGTGTCCATAAAGCGATGCCGGATGTAGCTGATGGCGCCGAGCTCCACGCCCACGACGGCGCCGGCGACGGTGGTGGCGACGTGGAAATCATTGATCAAGTAGGGGAGCGTGTGGCCGAGGCCGCCAGCGGTGGTCATCAGGCCGCAGACGACGCCGCGCACCCAGGGTTGGCCGCGTCCGGTGAGGGAGCCGTCGTCGGAGAGAGCCTCGGCAAAGCCCATCGAGATGCCAGCGCCGATGGAGGCAGCCATACCGACCAGGAAGGCGTCCCAACTGTTCTTGGTGGCGAAGGCCGCGGCGAAGAGCGGCGCCAGGGTCGAGACGGAGCCATCCATCAGGCCGGCGAGGCCCGGCTGCACGATCTGGAGAACGAAGAGACGGCGGCTGGAGGTGTCCTCTTTCTCGCGAGCCTGGGTGGTAAGGTGCTTTTGCTCGAATAGTTCGGCCGCCGCATAATGTTCGCGCTCGGCCTCGGCGAGGTCCCCGAGGAGCTTCCGCACCGAGACATCGCTCACCTGCTGCCCGGCGCGCTCGTAAAAGCGCCGGGTTTCGAGCTCCATCAGCTCGGTCTGTTTGCGGACCACGTTGAGGCCGAGCGGCCGCACGAGCCAGACCGGACGGCGCGCGATGAAACCCTTGACGTCCTCGCGGCGGATCAGGGGGATGTGGTCGCCGAAGCGCTGGCGGTAGATATCGAGGAGCCGGGCGCGGTGGGTCGACTCTTCGGCGCGCATGTCGTCGAGGACCTGGGCGGTGGCGGGATAGTCCTCGCGGAGGCCGTCGGCGAAGTCCGCATAAATGCGGCCGTCCTCCTCTTCGAGAGCGATGGCGAGGGCGAGGATCTCGCGCTCCGAGAGGTCTTTGAAGTTTTTGGCCATACCGGTTACGCGCTCAGCGGCTCGAAGACCTTCCGCAGCGACTCCTTCTGCTCGATGCCGATGCCGGGCGCGTCGGGAAGGCGCACGCGGCCGCCTTCGACCGGGATGCCGTCGGCGAAGCCGCCGAAGGGCTCAAAGACGCCGGGATAAGATTCGTTGCCGCCGAGGCACAGCCCGGCGGCGAGATGCAGGGCGAACTGGTGTCCGCCGTGGGGAATGCAGCGGCGCGCGGACCAGCCCTGGTCGCGAAGCATTTCGAGGGTCCGCAAGTATTCGACCAGGCCGTAGCTCAGGGCGGGGTCCATCTGGAGGAAGTCGCGCTCGGGGTTTAGGCCGCCGTAGCGGATCAGGTTGAGCGTGTCGACGGTCGAGAAGAGATTTTCTCCGGTAGCGAGCGGGGTCGCGGAGGCGCGGGTGACTTGGGCCAAGGAATGGTAGTCGAGCGGATCGCAAGGCTCCTCGTACCACTTGAGACCATACGGCGCGAGCGCCTCGGCGTACTGGAGCCCGGTCGGGAGGTCGAAGCGTCCGTTGGCATCGACCGCCAGGGCCGAGCCCGCGCCGACGACCTCGAGCACGGCTTCGATGCGGCGCAGGTCGTCGTCGAGCGGGACGCCGCCGATCTTGATTTTTACCGTGTCATAGCCGAGGGCGAGATAGCGGCGGATTTCGTCCTGGAGGGCTGTGACGTCTTTGCCCGGGTAGTAGTACCCGCCCGCGGCATATACATAGACGTCGGGATCGGGCTCGCCGCCCCCGTAACAGCCGGCCAGGAGGCGGCAAAGGGGCTGGCCTTCGAGTTTTGCTACGAGGTCCCAGAGGGCCATGTCGAGGGTGCCCACGGCCACCGAGCGCTCGCCATGACCACCCGGCTTCTCGTTGGCCATCATGACGCGCCAGGCCTTGAAGGGGTCGAAGTTGTCGCCGAGCTCGGAGAGCAGATCCTCGGGGGGGGCCTGGAGGAGCCGTGGAATGAAGCGCTCCCGCAGGAGGCCGCTTTGTCCATAGCGGCCGTTGGAGTGAAAGCCGTAGCCGACGAGGGGCTGGCCGTCCCGGACCACGTCGGTCAGGATGGCCACGGCGGAGACGGTCATCTCGGAAAAACGGATGAAGGCGTTCTGGAGGTCCGAATGGATGGGAATGGTCTGCTCGCGAATGGCTGTGATTCTCATGACACTTTCGGAAGGAACCATTATAGGAGCAGGGGCCAGCCGCCGATTAGCCCAGTGTGGCATCACCCGTAGAGGCTACCCGTGTTTGAATTGGCTCCGACTCCGAAGTCTATGGGCCGACCGCTGCGCCTCAGCGTTCTGGGGCACGCCCTGGCGGCCGTCTTGCTTACGATAGTTGGCGCTCCGTCCCTGAAGGTTACGAAGCCGCGGCCGCGGTCGACGGCGTTGGTGGCTCCGCCGGCGGCGGAGCAACCGGCTCCCGCGCCTTCGGTTCGCACGCCGCGCGTGGTGGCGCCGCCCCGGGAGGCGTTCGCATGGCCGGAGCAGAAGGTGGCTACCCCGGCGGAGGTGGCGGCGCCGCCCGTGCTCGCGCTCGCGAAAGCCCCGCCAACCTGGGTGGCCCAACCCGCCCCCGCCCCCAGTATGGTCGAGCCTCCGCCGCGCGTGCAGGTCGGTGGATTTGCCGCGGCGGCGGTGTTGGAGCCGATCGCGCATCCCCAGCTTCCCGTAGTGGTGGGAGGCTTCAGCGCCGGGACTTCGGGAGCGGCCGGGGGTCCGCGCCGCGCGGCAGGCGTACAGCCGGCGGGTTTTGACGGGACCGCGGGGGGCGCGCGGCCCTCGAGCGGTCCACGGGTGATCGCCGACGCCGGTTTTGCGGCGGCCGGAGGGGCGGCGCCGAGCCGCCCGCGGCGGCCGGCGGAGGTGGAGGAGCCGCTCTCGGCGGGCATCGAAATCCTCGACAAGCCCCGCCCCGTTTACAGCGAGGAGGGGCGCCGGCTGAAGATCGAAGGCGAGGTCGTGCTGGAGGCTCTCTTCACCGCCTCCGGTGAAGTGCGCGTGCAACGCCTTCTCCGCGGCCTGGGCCATGGGCTGGATCAAAACGCCATCGAGGCGGCTGAGCACATACGGTTTCGGCCGGCGATGCGGGGGGGCCGGTCGGCCGACCTGGTGGCCACGGTCCAGATCAGTTTTCATCTCGCGTACTGATAGGAGCGTCCTCATGAAGCGCACGTGGTTCCTCTTGGCGCTGGTACTGACCGGCTGGCCTGCGGCAGCCCAAACCCCGGTGCGCGACGTCGTGGGCCGGCTCATCGACCGCATCGTTGCCAACGAGCAGCATTTCGTGCAACAGATGGAGCAGGCCCGGCCGTTGTTGGAGATCTATCTCCAGGAGGTGGACGAGGCGCACCCCGACGCCCCGCCCGTCAACGATCATTACCTGCTCGGTCGGCTCGACTGGAGCAAAGACGTGCTCCCGATGGAGCTCTCGTCCAGTGCCGCGTTCCAGAAGCGGGGCGGTTGGCCGCTGTTCCGCCACAGCGCGAGCACGCTCGCTTTCTCGGCCGCCGGATTCGCCCAAATGGTGGTTCCGGACGACGAGGAGTTCAACCGCGAAACCTACAACTTCGAATTCGTGCGCCGTGAATTCCTGGGCGAGCTGCGCTGCCTGGTGCTGGACGTGGCTCCCAAGGATAAGAAAGCCGCCGGACGATTCATCGGGCGCATCTGGGTCGAAGACCGTGATTACCACCTGGTGCGGTTCAATGGCACCTACACCGGGAGCAAAGCGGGGGCGATCTTCTTCCACTTCGATAGCTGGCGCGTCAACGTGGCGCCGGGCGTCTTCGTTCCAGCGATTATCTATGTCGAGGACCTCCCCCCGGCCGGGCCGGGCGGACGCCGGGTGCGGCTAAAGGGTCACGCGCGCCTGTGGGGTTACAAGACCGTGCGTCCTAACAAATCACAGGAGCTGACCGACATCCTCATCGAAGCTGAGAATCCGGTGCGCGACCGCAGCCAGGCGGTGGATGCTTCTCCCGTGGAGGGACAGCGGTCCTGGTTGCGCCAGGCGGAAGAGAACATCTTGCAGCGCCTGGAGAAGAGCGGCCTGCTGGCTCCCCCGGGAGAAGTGGACCGGGTGCTCAACACGGTCGTCAACAACCTGCTGGCCACGAGCAATCTCGACGTGGAGGTGCAGTGCCGGCTGCTGCTCACCACCCCCCTCGAGAGCTTCGCCGTCGGCCAAACCATCGTGGTGAGCCGCGGTTTGGTCGACGTCCTGCCGGACGAGGCCAGCCTGGCGATGGTGCTGGCGAGCGAACTCGCCCACATTACGCTCGGGCACCGCACCGATACCAAGTTCGCCTTCAGCGACCAGACCATGTTTGAGGAGCAGCAGATCGTGCAGCGCCTGCACTTCAACCGGCCGCCGCCGGAAGTCGCGGAGGCCACCCAGGAAGCCGTCCAGATGCTGGCCCGCTCTCCTTATAAGGACAAACTCGCGAACGCCGGCCTGTTCCTGAAAGCGCTCGCCTCGCGGGCGCCGGGCTTGCCGAACCTGATCCAGGCGAACTTAAGTCACCAGATGATGGCCGGCAATGAGCTGCTGCTTCTCACCGAAGTGGCTGCGGCGGCTCCGGAGCTGGACGAAAGCAAGGTCGCGCAGATCGCCGCGCTGCCGCTCGGCTCGCGGGTGAAAGTGGATCCGTGGACCAACCAGACCACCTTGCTCAAAACCAAACCGGTGGCGCTGCTCTCGGCGCGGGAGAAGATGCCGTTCGAAATCGCTCCCCCGGCGCTCTACCTCGTTCGCGTAGCGCCGTCGAACACCGCTGCCACGCAAGCGACACAAAACATGGGAGCACACACTTCTCAGGAGCGCTGAAAAAGCGAAACCGCAGCGCGCGCGTCTCAGTTCGTCTCTGTTACAGTCGGATGAATTTCCGGCGTCCCCGATTGACTCCCGCACGCTCCCGAGAAACAATTGGGTGAGCTCCCTATGGCAAATCTGGATACGTACTGCTGTCCCTCGTGTGGGAAAGAATTCGTGATTCGCGCGCTGGTGAGCGAGGTCCCTTGCCCGGCCTGCGGCACGGCCTTCATTGTCCTGGAGCACTCGCTGCGGCTGAAGTCTGCCGAGGCGGAAAAGCATAACGGCTCGCGCCCGAATCAAGCGGCCACGATGAGCGTCTCTCGCAGCGCCTGACGGTACACAGGCTCACATTTTGCTACGATACCGGGCAGTTGCCATGCCCGTGTCTACCCGTTGGTGCGACACTTCGCCGGAGGCTTGGGAGGTGTTCCTGGAGGTGCAACGCCGCCGGACACCAATGGAAAAGCTGACGACCGCCTTCGAGTTGAGCGAGACGGTCCGGCGGTTGTCGCTAAGCGGTCTTCGTCTGCGCCACCCCGGGGCGTCCGAGCGTGAGCTATTCCTCCGTATGGTGGCGCTGCAGATCCCCCGCGATCTAATGATCCGCGCTTACGGCTGGCATCCCGTGCTCGGCGCGGAACCCCCGCAGGCATGAACGGTCCGGAGTCGGGCTTCGAGCGCCCGACCAAATTTAGTCTAGGGTGCCGTGACGCCTAAGCCAGGACCGCTCCCTCACGGTCGCGGCTTCCATAAGAAGGCCGCCCCGGGTCAAGAGGGGGTTTGGC
>JBGPDC010000219.1:0-8903 GCA_041482115.1 Terriglobia bacterium
AGCTGGCCTTCGAAATCGTTGATCTCGTTCGCGGCATAAAGGAAGCGACCGCTGGGGTGGATAGTAACCCACGACGGGTTAGGGGTTTCGGCGGCGAGGCCAAGGGAGGTCATCTCACCGGTGGCGGCTTGGAAGCGGTAAGCATAAATGCCTTGGCTCTTCGGGCCGGTGTAAGTGCCGATGTAGGCCAGGTAGCTGGCCGGCGCCGCGAGGGCCGAGCGGGCGGCGCCGAAGGCCAGCGCCGGCGCGAGGAACAGGAATTGTCTGCGGGTGGTTCGCATGCCTACATCAAACCGCGCCCGCCGCCGGAATGCAACCCGGCGTCCCCTGCTTTGGGAGATCAGGATAGCCTCTCGGGGCTATAGTCAGACCGGCGCCGGTGTTGGTATTAGTGGAGGCTTCGTGAGACCTGCCCCGCGTCCCTCACGGATTTGTCGTGTCGCTACGCCTTTGGGCGTGACCTGTGCCGTGGCCCTGGTGCTAGCCGGGTGCGGGCAGAAGGTCGAGAGCGCGAGCGCCACCGTCCCCTCCGCGCGGCCCGCCAATCCCGCGCAGATTGAGGTCCCCGCCGATTCCCCCATGCTGCGGCGGATCCGGGTCGAGGCCGTGGGGACGATCGAGGTTCCTACCACCGAGGTCATCGCGCCCGGCAAGATCGAGCTGAACCCGGGCCGCGTCTCGAAGGTCCTGCTGCCGCTGGCCGGCCGGATCTCCGAGGTGCTGGTGCGGCTGGGCGATGCGGTCCGCGAGGGACAGCCGCTGCTGGCCATCGAGAGCCCGGAGAGCAACGTCGCCGAAGCCGCGTACCTGCAGGCGGAGGCTGCCGTGACCCAAGCGCGCTCCGCACTCACCAAGGCGCAGGCGGACTACGACCGCGCCGCCGACCTCTTCGAGCATAACGCCATCGCCAAGAAGGAAGTGCTCAACGCCGAGAACGCCCGGGCCCAGGCGAAGGCCGGCCTGGACCAGTCCCTGGCGCTCGACGAGCAGGCCAGCCGCCGCCTGACGATGCTGGGGCTGAAGCCCGGCGCGTTCGGCCAGCGGATCGAAGTGCGCTCGCCGCTGGCCGGCAAGGTGCTGGAGATCGCGGTCGCCGCCGGAGAATACCGCAACGATACGAATGCCCCCTTGATGACCGTGGCCGACCTGCGGACGGTGTGGGTCTCCTCCGATGTCCCCGAGTCTTACATTCGATTCATCAAAGTCGGGGAGCGGGTGGACGTGGAATTGGTGGCCTACCCGGGCGAGGTCTTTCGGGCCCGCGTGACGCGCCTCTCCGACACGGTCGACTCGCAGACCCGCACCGTGAAAGTCTTCGCCGAAATGGACAACTCCCGCGGCCGGTTTCGCACCGACATGTTCGGGCGCATCCGGCACACCGAAGAGGTGCAGCGGCTGCCGGCGGTGCCGGCCGCCGCGGTGATCCAAGACGACGGGCGCACGTTCGTCTATGTGGAACGCGGACCGGGACAGTTCGAGCAGCGCGAGGTGACCCTGCGCAAGCGCTCCGGGGACTCGCTGCCCGTTGCGGCCGGGTTGCGCGCCGGCGAGCGGGTGATAGCCGACGGCGCCATCCTGCTGAAAGACGGCCTGTGAGCTGAGCCGGGCCCATGCTCCGAAAGCTCATCTTCTTTGCGCTCGAGCAGCCCTTGTTCCTGATCCTGGCGACAGCCCTGTTCATCGCCGCGGGCGTGAGCGCGTTCCGGTCGCTGCCGGTGGAGGCTTTCCCGGACGTGACCGACGTGCAGGTGTCGGTGATCAGCCTGGTGCCGGGTCACGCCGCCGAAGAGGTCGAGAAGCAAGTCACGATTCCACTCGAAATCGAGCTGAGCGGCCTGCCGCATGCCGTCCGGCTGTTCTCCCATACGCAGTTCGGCCTTTCCTCGGTCTTTGTCACCTTCGACGACGAAGTGAACAATTACTTCGCGCGCCAGCAAGTGCTCGAGCGCTTGCAACTGGTCGACCTGCCTCCGGGCGTGCAGCCCCAGCTCGCGCCGCTCTCGAGCCCGGTCGGAGAAATCTTCCGGCTGCAGTTGAAAGGGCCGGGTTACAGTCCGACCGAGCTGCGGTCGGTCATGGACTGGGTGGTGTCCCGCTACCTCAAGATGATCCCGGGCGTGGCCGACGTGGTGGATCGGGGGGGCTTCGTCAAACAGTACGAGGTCAGCCTGGATCCGACCCAGCTCAAATCCCACGGCGTTACTTTCCAGCAGGTGTTCGGGGCCTTGGGGCGCGGCAACGCCAATGCCGGCGGCGGCTATATCGAGCAGGGCGACCAGCAATACCTGATTCGAGGCATGGGCCTGCTGCGTTCGAGCGCCGATATCGGCAACGTGATCGTGGCGGAGAAGCGCGGTGTGCCCGTTCTGATCCGCGATCTGGCCCGCGTGGACGTGGGCGCCGTTCCGCGCCAGGGCTTGTGGAGCCGGGACGACGAGGACGAGATCGTCGGCGGCATCGTCTTGATGCGCAAGGGCGAGAACCCTTCCGCCGTGCTGGAGGCGGTGCGGCAAAAACTGGACGACCTAAACCGTTCCGTGCTGCCCCGGGGCGTGCAGGTGGAGGCCTACTACGACCGGACCTGGCTGATCGAGACCACGCTTCACACCGTGTTCACGAACCTTCTGGAAGGGGCCCTGCTGGTCAGCCTCGTCCTGTTTTTGTTTCTGGGGAGCTGGCGGGCGGCCGGCATCGTGGCGCTGATCATTCCGCTCTCGCTGCTGGCGACCTTCATCGGCCTGACGCTCCGGGGCATCCCGGCCAACCTGCTGTCGCTCGGGGCGATGGACTTCGGAATCATCGTCGACGGCGCCGTGATCGTGGTCGAGAACATTTTCACCCAGCTTTCGCTCGAACACGAATCGAAATGGCCGAGCGACCTGCGCACCGTCATCGGGGAGGCCGCCTTCCAGGTGGGGCGGCCGACCCTGTTCTCGATGCTGATTATCATCACCTGCCACATTCCGATCTTCGCGCTGCAACGGCACGAAGGCCGCATCTTCGCTCCGATGGCCTACACCATCGTTTCGGCGCTGATCGGGTCGCTCGCCTTCTCGCTGACACTGGTGCCGCTCCTGTGCCTGTACCTGCTGGGACGCCATGTGCCGCACCATGAGAACCGCCTGCTGGTCTTCTTCAAGCGCCTCTACCGTCCCAGCCTGGAAGTCGCGCTGCGCTTTCCGAAACTGGTCTTGCTGGCCGCGCTGGCCGCCTTGGGGGCCAGCCTGGCCCTCGTACCGCGGCTCGGCACGGAGTTTTTGCCGGAGCTGAATGAAGGAACCATCTGGATCAACCTGAATCTGCCTCCGGGTATCTCCGTGACGGAAGTCAACAAAGTGTCCCACCAGCTACGTGCCACGCTGCGGGAGTTTCCGGAGGTGAGGTCCGTCATCTCGCAGGCCGGACGGCCGGAGGACGGCACCGATCCCAAGCCCATCAACATGGTCGAGCTGTTTGTCGATCTGCGCCCGCCGGCCGAGTGGCGCCGCAAGATTACGAAAGAGGACCTGATTCTCGAAATGCAGGCCGCTCTCGAAAAGCTGCCCGGCATCCGGCCGACCTTTTCCCAGCCGATCCGCGACAACGTGCTGGAGAGCATCTCCCAGATCGACGGCCAGATCGTGATCAAGACCTTTGGCGAGGACTTGACCGTTCTGCGGGAGAAGTCGAGAGAGGTGCTCGAAAAGATTTCCGGCGTCCGAGGGGTGGCGCGCGCGTTCATCGACCGGTACGGCGAAGTGCCGCAGCTCCAGATCGAAGTGGACCGCGCCCGGGCGGCGCGCTACGGTTTGAGCGTTTCCGATATCCAGGACGTGATCGAGATGGCCCTGGGGGGCAAGGCGGCGACGCAGATCTGGGAAGGCGAGCGCCGGTTCGGCGTAGTGGTGCGCCTGCAGGAGAGCCAGCGCCGCGACGTCGACACCATCCGCACCCTGCTGGTCGATACGCCGAACGGCTCTTATGTGCCGCTCGAGGAGGTCGCCACCGTCAAAGTGGGAAGCGGCAGCATGAATATCAGCCGCGAGGCCGGTCTGCGCGTCTCGGCCATCGGCGTGTTCATCCGGGATCGCGATATGGGAGGCGTCGTAAGCGAAATGCAGGAGCGGGTCCGTACCGCGGTCAAGATGCCGCCGGGCTATTTTATAACCTGGGGAGGCGAGTTCGAAAACCAGCAGCGGGCCATGGCGCGGCTGGCCGTGATCGTGCCGGTGAGCCTGCTGCTCATCTTCATGCTGCTGTTCAACGCCTTCAACTCGATCCGCAGCGCGTTGCTGATCCTGCTGAACGTGCCCCTGGCGCTGATTGGCGGGATCGTGGCGCTCTACGTGACGGGCATCCACCTGAGCGTGTCGGCGGCCATCGGGTTTATCGCGCTCTCGGGGGCGGCGGTGCTGAACGGCGTCGTCATGGTCAGCTACTTCAATCAGTTGCGCCAAGACGGGCTGATGAGCCCACGGGACGCCGTAATGGACGGCGCGCTGCGGCGGCTGCGCACCGTGCTGATGACCTCGCTGCTGGCGATGCTGGGCCTGTTTCCGATGGCGCTCTCGAAAGCGATCGGCGCCGAGGTTCAGAAGCCGCTGGCGGTGGTGATCATCGGCGGCCTGATCTCGGCGATGTTCCTGACCCTGATCGTGCTGCCGGCGGCTTACCTGGTGGTTGCGGAGCGGGAACCGCAGAGACTACAGGCGGAGCGAGGCGGCGCCTAAGATCCGGAGGGTCTTGCGCTCCTGGAGGAAGACCACGGCGCGGAGGTTCTCGCGTTTCCAGGCGGGGTTCAGGCGCAGCCCGGCGGAGGTGGAGAAGGGGGCTCCACTTTTGACGGGGCCGAGGACGGTGAGCCGGCGGACTACGGCGGTGTGTCGCAGGCGGCGTCCGGCGTTTTCGCCGCGGTCGACGCTCGACTGGAGGTTGCTCTCGGCGATCGCCAGGACTACTTCGGCGTCCGCGGCTTTGGCGGGGAGCGCGTCGATCTTGACCTGGAGGGTGTCCTCGAGGCGCTGGAGGCCGATGGGGGTCTTAGGGAGATGGGCGGCGACCTCGATCGCCTGGCGGGCGCGCTGGGCGTCGTTGCCGACGAACTGGACGCGGCCATCCACAATCATCTGCGGCGTGTAGGTCTCACTGCGCAAGGCGGAGGCGTAGCGCTGCTGGCGGTCACTGAAGGCGGCTGCCGAGTAGGGGTCGGTCCAGCCGAGGCGGTTCCAGTAATCGACGTGCTCGCTGAGGACGAGGATCTGCGCGCCGGGGATGGGCTGGTCCGCGTCGAGGACGCTGAGCAGGTGATCGGCCGGCGGGCAACTGGAGCAGCCTTCCGAGGTGAACAGCTCGACGATTACCGGGGAGGCAGGAGCGTCAGCGGCGTCGAGGGCCAAGGCGAGGAGGAGGGGAATAAGTAAGGTCCACACAGTCTTTGGATGCCGCCTGCTGGGAAAGGTAACACAGTCGCGTTTCCGCTGCAAATCTGCAGCGCTAAGTTATTGATTTTGCTAGCACGATTTTCGCATGGCAATGTATATGTAGAGGGGTATACTGAGGATATGAGCGTCAAGTTCCAGATTACGCTGCCGGAGCGGCTGGCGATCGAGCTGAAGCAAGCGGCGGCCAAGCGGAACTTGTCGTTGGCGCGGTTTATACGCGAAACGATGGAGGAGCGGCTGCGGCCGCGAAGAGGGGTGGCAGGCAGCGACCCCTTTGATGCGATCACGGGCCTGGTCGAGTGCGAGGAGACCGATCTCGCGAGCCGGGTGAACGAGACTCTTTACCGATGAGGGTGTTCGTCGATACGAGCTATTACGTCGCGCGGATGCTGCCGCGGGATCAGTGGCACCGGAAGGCCTGCGAGGCCGTGCGCCAGGAGATGAGTTTCGTGACGTCGTCGCTGGTGATCGACGAAACCATCGCGCTGCTGCAGGCGCGGGGGTTCTTCCCGGCCGCGGTGACGTTTCTCGAGGAGGCGCGGAGGCATGCCGAGATCCAGATCGTGTACCCGGATGCGGGGATGCAGGCGGAGGCGTGGGAGCTGTTTGCGCGATGGGGGAGCGCCGGGGCGAATGCGGTGGACTGTGTGAGCTTCGCGATCATGCGGAGGCTTTCGATCGAGAGGGCGCTGACGTTCGATGAGCGGTTCCGGCTGGCGGGGTTTGAGACGCTGGGGTAGAAGAGAAGATTACTCCGTTATCCGGCCAAGTGGATAACTTCCGGATGCGCCGTCATCCAGGAGTTATTTTTCCGGACAGCTCTTGCCGCCTCCTGAACCGCCGCTATTTCCGATGTTCCACCTCTTGAGCCACAGGAAGAGGGTCATTAGGCTCCAAGGCACTGCGCGCCGCCGGCAAGATCAATCCGTGGCAAAACCTGGACCGCCTGCCTGAAGTTGGACATCGGCCGTGTGATCTCCGTCTACTATCCCGCCGATTACGGAAAGATCAGCTACGCGTGGCCATGATGCGGGCGTTTGGGAAGCCGAACCGAGGCGCTTACTTTTGGCGTTCGTACTTGTAGTCGCCCGATGAATGACTCTCAATCACGTGCGTCGCCAAGCCATCGGTGTCCCGGATGAATGCGAAAAAATATCCGTCTGCGCTGAACAATGTTGCCGACTGCGGAATCAAAGGCAGCCGCTCGTTACCATCGACGGCGACATACAGACGACCGCCGATGAAGGTAACGTCCACAAGGCGCGGACGCGGTCCCCAAAATCCCTTGTAGACGCCTGCATATTTCGACAGCACTTCAGGAGCGACCGCCACAGCCGTCTTTTCCTCGTCCGAAGCCTTTCCGACCCAGTTCTCGGGCCTGTTCGCGTTCTGACTATGGTCGCAATACGTTTCGAGCATTTCCGTGTCCGGGGTGAAAACTGCGCCAACCCGGGTCGTCCAGGGTTTCGTATAAGCGCCCGGGTCTTCAAACGTAACTTCCAGGTCCAGGTGCCCGAAATCGGGGCGCCGGTAGCGCTCTGTCATATGTAACGCTTCGGTATGAGGATGGAGTTTGTCAAGCCAGGTGCGGTCGATAAACCCGTTACTCTCGACTACCAGCGTGTCTCCCTCCCAGCGGCCAACCGAATATCCCATCCAGCTCGGGAACGGATCGGTTTGCAATGGCCGGCCGTCCATGAAGATCCTGCGATACGTAAGATCGTCGTTCAGCATAAGAATCATCGCCGGAGTTTGGGCGATCTGTTTCGTAGGGACCTGGGCAGTGCTGTAGCCGGGGCCCAGGGGCAGACATTGGAATGCCGGATTGTCTTTCCCATAGTTCTCCGCGCGCTGTTGAACCAGCGCCTGCACCCAAGGCTTGCCATAGTCGGGCCTGTAGTCCGCGAGGGCGCTGCGACCCGCCCAGATGCCGCTCAGGTCCGGCTTCCCATCGACGGCACGCGGGGCCGGTGCAGTGAGATTCGGCTTTCCATCGGCCGTTCGGGGGATGCCGGCCGTGGGGCGTTGCACCCATTGTGCGGCGAGTGGCAGCGACAATTCAGTCAGGACGATCAGGAGGATTGCAATTTTCATCAGCATCAGATCGCTCCGGGGTCTAAGTATACTCCAAATGCCGGACCGCTATTGCCGCTTCTAGAACCGCGCCTTCCACCGCCAGCCACCGTGGAGATTGGACGATCATGTCGGGTACTGGTGCCTTATAGATGATCTCTGTGTATTTCGCGCGGAAACAGCAAGACCGGTGTGTGCCAGCCGGATAGCTTCCGGATGCGCCGTCACTCAGGACTTATCCACTTCTTGACGGCGGTTAACTTGAGCCTGGGCGCCCTGGTTTTGGTGGACGCCGGACTATACAGCCCGGCTTCCAGCCACCAACCGCCGGGCGGCAGCATCGGCGCTATCATCGGGCCGTGTATTGAAGGCAATCGCCGCTCCTGGGGCAGCCTTATGAACAGCGTTGATGACGGCTTCGAATAATGCAAGGCCCCGGGGCGGCAGGCGCACGCCGGCTCCGATAACCACACAATCGTAGCTCTTAGAAGCTAACTGACGCTCCACTGCCGGGCCAGCGGTTTCATCAGGCCGGATCAAACCGACGTCGGCCTCCCATCCGCGTTCAGCGAACTGCTTCATCGCTACCGCGATGCCAGCGTGAACCTTCTCAGCCGTCATACCTGGTGGCAAAGCAGGGTCAGAAAAATCCACAGTCTCTGGATCGTAGCCTAGCAGTAGAACCCGCGTCATGAACTCTCCCTTATTCTTGCGAGCGCTTGGCGGCATCGTCAGCCACCAGCTTCGTCAGAATTTGACAGGCTATCACAGAATAAGCGTTTCTCAACCGCATAACCACCCTCGACCGAACGAATTCCTGGCGGAGATAGCCAATGACCACAAGCCTGGGACTGCTTTAGATGTCGGCATGGGGCAGGGCGCAACGCGATAATGGCTCGCCCAACAGGGGTGGGACTGTCGCGCCCGACGGCCAAAGCTTCCTCATCAACACGCCCGGAGATACCGCCGACTCCAACCTTTCCGCCATCAACGTGGTGCTCAACTGGACCGGCCCGCTGAAGCGGTAACCAGGGCTTCGTAAGAACGCATTTGTTTCCGGTTGGTCGGCTATCGGGAAGTTAGCCACTTGGCCGCGTAGTCGCCAACCTGTAGAAGTGATCGTCTGCTGGACAGACTGACCCACTACCGTTTCGGGATGTACAGACCTTTCAGACTCTACCGGACCTGCATCGGCGGTTCTTCCCGGCCGCGGTCACGTTTCTCGAGGAGGCGCGGAGGCATGCCGAGATCCAGATTGTGTATCCGGATGCGGGGATGCAGGCGGAGGCGTGGGAGCTGTTTGCGCGATGGGGCAGCGCGGGGGCGAATGCGGTGGACTGCGTGAGCTTCGCGATCATGCGGAGGTTTTCGATCGAGAGGGCGCTGACGTTCGATGAGCGGTTCCGGCTG
>JBGPDC010000220.1:0-8863 GCA_041482115.1 Terriglobia bacterium
ATCGGCGAAGGTCGTCATACTGTGCACGCCTGCATCCAGATTCCCCGCAGGGTATCGTCCACGGCCTTCCACTGCTGCCGCTGGGCCGCGAGCTGCGCCCGGCCATCTTTCGTGATTCGGTAGTACTTCCGCCTGCGGCCGTTCTCTGACGCGGACCACTTCGCCGCGACATGGCCTTGGCGCTCAAGCCGGTGCAGCACGGGATAAAGCATGCCGTCGGTCCACCGTAGGTACCCGCTTGACAACTCGGCCACTCGCTTGATGATGGCGTAGCCGTAACTGTCGCCTTCGGTAAGGATGGCAAGCACGAGCGGCGTGGTGGAAGCAGCAACCAGGTCCTTACTCATGTCCATACGTAGAAGTATGATACATGGTTGTTCTATGTATGTCAAGAACCTGATGTCAGGCGCCTCGATTGATGGAAGCAGGTAGGAGGTTGCACAACCGCGCTGCAGTGGAAGTCGACACCTCCGACGCGAAAATCGGTCCTGTGTTACGCCGTAGTGTAGACCGGCGCACTCAAAACTCCCGAGTGGCCGGCATTCCGGAAGTTAGCCACTGGGCCGCGTAGTCGGCGACTCGTAGATGTGGCTGCTGACTGTCGCCGCTGTTCGCTGGCGGATGACGGCCCTACTTGGAGACAGCCCGCGGCTCGGTCACGCCGTCCCGGCAAACCGACCCACTACCGGATCGTCCGAACCAAACCGGTTAGGCGCGAGCTTGGTAGACTTCCCACATGCGTGCCTTCCTTTTGTTGCTCACCGCCCTCGCGGCCTTCGGGCAGGAGACCGCGATTCGCGAGGACCGCCCCCGCGCCGATGTGCATTTCCTGGCCTCGCGCGCGCTCGAGGGGCGCTTGTCGTTGCAGCGCGGCGGCGACGTGGCGGCGGAGTGGGTGGCCTCCGAGTTCGCCAAGATCGGCCTCGAGCCGCTGACCGGCGGCAGCTACCTGCAGGAGGTGCCACTCATCGAGTTCCGCCGGGACGATCGCGAGACGTCGCTGACGGTGCACCTGCCGGGCGAGACGCAGACCTACCACAGTCCGGCCATTTCGGCGCGGTTTCCGGAGGACCTCCACGTGCGCGGCAGGCTCGTGTTCGCGGGGTTCGGGATCACGGCGCCCGAGTTTGGCTACGACGATTACGCGGGGCTGGACGTGAAGGGGAGAGTGGTGCTGGTGTTCGACCACGAGCCGCAGGAGAGCGATCCCCGGTCGCCGTTCATGGGCAAAGGAAACACCAAGCACGCGGGAACCTACGTCAAGCAACTCAACGCGCAGCGGCACGGCGCGGCGGCGGTGCTGCTCGTGGCGGAGCCGCTGCGGGCGCATCCCTCAAACGAGCAGCGCCGGGCGCGGATCTCGAGTTCAGCGGCGCGGGACCGCTTCCTGCCCCTGCAAGCCCTGGCCGATTCGGAATTGAAGATTCCGATTGTGACGATCAGCGAGGAGTTGTGCGAGACGCTTCTGAAGCCCTCCGGAAAGAAGCCGGCCGAGTGGCAGCGGGCGATCGAAGCGCAGTTGCACCCTGTGTCGACTGCCATGGCGGGCAGCGAGATCGAGCTGCAACTGGTCAATGGCGAGCGGCGGCGGGGCGTCACCCACAACACCGCTGGAATCTTGCGAGGCAGCGACCCTGGGTTGCGGGACGAATACGTGGTCTTCAGCGCCCACCACGATCATGACGGCCTCCACGGTGACGATCTCTATGGCGGCGCGGACGATAATGCGAGCGGGACAGCGGGCGTCGTGGAGCTGGCGCGGGCCATGCACGCGGCCGAGTCCCGGCCCCGGCGGTCGATCCTGTTCGTGGTTTTCGCGGCCGAGGAGCGGGGACTCCTCGGCTCCTATCAATTCGTGGCGCATCCGCCTTTTCCCATCGAGCGAATCAAGACGGTCATCAACTTCGACATGATCGGGCGGAACGAAGCCAAGAGTCCCCAAACCGACGGCCTGATCGAAATCGCGGCCGATACGTCAAACGAGCTAAATCTGATCGGGACGCCCTTCTTTCCGGGGTACCGCGAAGTGGTCGAATCGCAGAATCGCGAGGTCGGCCTGCGGCTCAACTACAAGTGGGACGAGGACGCGGCGCTGAATATCTTCTTCCGGTCCGACCAGTATCCGTTCGTGCTGCAGGGCATTCCGGCGGTGTGGTGGTTCACCGGCTTCCATCCCGATTACCACCAGGTCACCGACACCGCCGACCGGATCAACTACGTGAAGATGGCGCGGATCCTGCGCCTCGCGCTCCGCAGCGGGGTAGCCTTCGCAAACCGCTGACCCCGTCCCTTACCCCTTCCGCCGCGACGAATACTTCGACAGCATCTCGATCAATTCCTGCCCCGCCTCCGTCGCCGGCTCCCCGTTCTCGAGGATCTGCTGGGGCGTGATTGGCTTCCCATAGATGGCCTCGTTGTCGCTCGCGTCCTGCCGCAGCGTGCTCCCGGCGAGAGACACGCCCGCAAACAGCCCCCGCGCCCGCGACCACGACAAGATGTCCGCATAGAGCTGTGCGTCGGTCTGCGCCGCGGCCGTCCGCCCCACCGGACCCACCGCGGCGCTCGCGTCCGCCCCGACCGTGAACCGGCTCTGGTGCAGCAGCTTGTCGGCGCCCCGCCGGCTCATGATGAGCATCACCAGGTCGGTCGACGAGCCGCCGAGCTGAAAGCCGAAGCTGCCCCCCTCCACCCGGACCGTCGACGGCGCCGTCCAGCCCTCGCCGTTCTCCGGCCGGCAGGTGATGACCCCCTTGCCGTAGTTCGCCCCCACCAGGAACGCGCCCTTCTTGAGCGCCGGCACGATGCCCACGCACTCGGCCCGGTCCAGCAGCTCCTGCGGGACGGTCCGGTCCTTGATCTCCATCACCTCGTGGAACACCGCCGCCGCTTCGCGCACCCGCAGCGCCGCCCGCGGTTCCGACGCCGTCGGAGCCCCGGCCGCCGCCATCGCCAATAGCATCGCCGTTCCCGTCAGGTACCGCATGTCCAGCCTCCGGAAAAACATTTTGGTCTTGCCTTGTTTTAACAGAAATCGACCCGGGACGCCAGCCCGTCCTAGTGCGTCATCGCGTACAGGATGTAGTTGATCCCGTAGTGGTAAGCGAGGGCCGTCATGTTCTCGGGGTAAAACGGCGCATCGGCGAACTCCCAGGCGTCGGCGACATCGGTGTCGAAATTCACCGCGACGACCATGCGGTCTTTGTCGTCATACATGGCCTTCCACGCCGGCTTCGTGCCCGGGGGCTGTACGATCTGAACCGTTCCGCCCGCGCCGCGCCACAGGTGCCGGGAACCCGGTATGAACATCTTGTCCTTCTCCTCGATATCGAAGAGCATGTGCATCACCGCGTCGGTGTCCGCCAGGTCCGTGATGGGCTGGTTCGGAAAGACCCGGTTCATAGTCTCGCGGAACACCTCCCACTGCTCCGCGCCCCAAAAATCATCCACCACCAGGTACCCGCCGCGCAGCAGGTACTCGCGCAACCGGTCCGTTTCGGCGTCCGATAAACCCCACCAGCCGGTCTGCGTCGCGTAAATCCAGGGATAGTCGAAGATCCGGTCGTCGGTCAGCCGCAGGTGCCGGGGATCGCCGGCGTCGATCCTCGTCAGGCGCTGGATGCCCGTCGTGAAGTGATTGTCCGCGTCGGGCCAATCCACCAGCCACCAGCCGGTTCCGGTCCCATCGCGCGACGAATATCCCCAACCCCGGTGGTACTGGGGCAGATCCGTATACTCGACGCGCAGAAAGTGGAATTCGGCATCGCGCACCGGGGCGGTCGCTTCTTCGTCCACCCGCGCCCGAAATCGCCCTCTTTGCGCCAGCCCGGCCATCGCGAGGCAGAGCAGCGCTCCACCCGCCACGCCCCACCGCAGAAGACGGCGTTTCATAGAACTATCTTACGTCTTGCCCAGGAACCGCAGCCGTACCGTCAGGGCCCGGTGCTGTCCCCCGGCGAACACCAGGAACGCCGGCGAGCTGAGGTTGTTGTTCACCACGTTCGGATTTTTGTGGTTCGTGAGGTTGTTGAGCCCGGCCCGCCACGCCCACTCGTGGTGGAAGAAAGTAATCCGCCGCTCCAGGTGCAGGTTCAGGCTGAAGTAATCGGGATACCGGCGCGCGTTCGGCGGACCCACCAGTTGCGCCTCCTCATTCACCACCCCGAACGGAAATCCCGTCCGCGTCTCGACCCAGTAGGCCACGGTCAGCTTTTGCAGCAGCCGCGGCCATCCGGCCCGCGCCGGCACCGGCGCCCACCCCCAGGTCTGAAACCGGTGCGGCGCGTCCCACCCGAGCGGCCCGCCGGCCTGCTGCGCGAAGATCGGGTCTTCCAGGCTGTAATCGAGCACCGCGTCCGACCGCGCCCGCGACCACGTATATCCCGCCGACCACTCGAAGTGCCCGAACGTCCGCTTCAACGTGAATTCCAGCGCGTCGTAGTGGTCGTTGCGGGCGTTCAGCAGCGCATACCCGTTCTCTCCCGCCGGCTGGCCCGGCGCCGTCGCGCTGAGCGGCAGGAAGGTCAGACCCCGCCTCCCGCGCCGGTTGAGGTAGTTCACCCGCCCGTAGAATTCCTTGGCCAGCGCCTTCTCCACCCCCACGCTGAAGTTGCGGTAGCGCGGGGCCCGCAGCGCGTGTTCGTCCACCTGAAAGAACGTCTCGAGCGGACCCGACGTCAGCCTCCCGTCGCGCGCGTAAAAATAGGAAAGGCTCCGCTGGTCGAGGTGCTGGCTCAGCAGCTTCAGGTTCAGCGCGTCGTGAAAGACCCCGATCCCCGCCGAAAACTTCGCCCCGCGTGCCCACTTCGGCGCGTAGGCCGCCGCCACGCGCGGCGACACCAGCGGCACCCTCACCACCTGGTCCCAGTCGGCCCGCACGCCGCCCTCCACTACCAGCCCCGTCCGCGGTGTCCAACTGTCCTGTAAGTACAGCGCGGTCTCGAAGTTCTTCCGCCCGAACTCCCCCGGCCCTGTGAACAACACCTCCCGGGCCAGGCTCCGGTCCTCGCGCCGCACCTGGTAATCATGCCGCTCCACCTCCCGTGTGAAGCTCACCCGGTTGATGTCCACTCCGGCCTTCAACTGGTGCGAGCCGCCTCTCTCGATCGGCGCCAGGTAAAGGTTGACGAGCCACTGTTCCCGCCCGCTCTCGATCTTCGAATCGACGAAGTAGTTCCCCTGCCGCCCCTCCGGCGAGAACACGAACGTCTGTGACCCCTGTGGAATCGCCCGCCCGAACCCCCGGCTCAACACGAACCCGAACTCCGCCACCCCGCCGTGTCCCAGCAGTACCTGGTGCTTGAGGCTGTAGAGGTAAAACCGCTCCCGCCGGTCGACGGTGGTCGCGACCGGATCGAGCGCGTCGAGCCCGTTCCGCGGCGCATTGTAGTAGTTCATCAAGAAACCGCCCGTCAGGATCTGCCGCGGCGTGATATTCACCTGTCCCCGGGCCACGTCGTTCACCCGCCAGCTCGACGTGCGGTCCTGTCCCGCCGGCAGTTCCTGGATCGTGTTCACGTCGTAGTACGTGTCGAAGCCGTTGGAGAACCACGCCCGCCCGCGCCGGATCGGCCCCGACACCGTCGCCCGCGGCGTCCATTTCGAGAGCACCAGCCCCTTCTGCGTCTCGATGCCCGGCACAAAATTCGTCGCCGAAAAACGGTACCGGTCATCCCCCATCGCCGTCTTCAGATCCACGCTCCCGGCCGACCCCTTCCCCGTCTCGGCCGCGAACCGGCTGGTCTGCAAGTCGAGCGCCCGGACCGAGTCGATGTTGATCCGCGCCTCGAACGTCCCCGTGACCGGATCGGCGATATTGAATCCGTCGAGAGTCCAGTAGGTCTGGTCCGTCGCCCCGCCGTTCACATGGACACTGCCCGCCGCGTCCTGCACCACCCCCTGAAACAGCGGCAGCGCATTCCGCAAATCGTGCGCCGCGGGAAATGGCACCTGGATCGTCTCGATGCCGGTCAGCCGCTGCTGCGCCGCCGGCTGCTCGGGATCGATCGCCGGCGGCGAGTAGACCACGTCCACCTGCTCCACGAACTCCCGCTGGTGATTCAGGACAAGCGTGATCTCCTGCTCCGCCCCGGTGATCTCCACGCGCTGCTCCCGCAGCACGAAATACCCTTCCTTCTCGGCCGTGAAGCGGTACTCCCCCGGCGCCGGCGCCACCAATTGAAATCGCCCTACCGTTTCCGAGAACACCGGCGCCAGCCCCACCACCTGCACCCGCGCGCCGCTCACCGCCACGTTATTCTCATCCACCACCCGCCCCCGGACCACCACCTCGGCCCGCACTTGTCCCCCCAGCGCCAGCGCCGTCATTACCGCGGCCGCGACTCGCCTCCAGGCCATTTCGACTGCCGTCCATTATGGCAGTTGGTTCCCCCCGCGCCGTTCGCAGGCCGGTGGAATCGTCCTCCCCCGCACACGTGCGCCACCATCCGAGCGCCTCTTACCCCTGTGCCCCTCCCTCTACTAGACTGGCAGCCATGCGCATAGAAACCTTGGCCGTCCACGCCGGTCGCCACATCGATCCCGCCACCAAAGCCGTCACGCCGCCCATTCACCTCTCCACCACTTTTGAGCGTTCTCCTGAGGGCGAGTATCCGCTCGGCTTCAGCTACTCCCGCGAGGCGAACCCGAACCGCCAAGGCCTCGAGGAATGCCTCGCTCAGCTCGAAGGTGGCAAGGAAGCGCTGGTCTTTGCCTCCGGCCTGGCCGTCACCACCGCTGTCATCCAGGGCCTCCAACCCGGTGACCACATTATTGCCCCCGACGACGTCTACTACGGCCTCCGTAAGATCACCGGCGAGATCTTCGCCAAGTGGCCGCTGGAAGTCACCTACGTGGATATGACGAACCTCGACGCCGTCCGCGCCGCCCTCCGCCCCGCGACGCGGCTCATTTGGATCGAGACTCCCTCGAATCCGCTGCTGAAGATTACCGACCTTGCCGCTCTCGGCGTGATCGCCCGTCAAGCCAATGCCATCAGCGTCTGCGACAGTACCTTCGCTACGCCGGTGATCCAGCGCCCGTTCGAATGGAACATTGACATGGTCATGCACTCGACGACAAAGTACCTCAGCGGCAACTCCGACGTCATGGGCGGCGCGCTCATCACCCGGTACGACAACTACCTGTTCGAGCGCTGCCGTCAATTGCAAGCCGTCGGCGGCGCCGTCCCTTCTCCGTTCGATTGCTGGCTTACCCTGCGTGGCATCTCCACCCTGCCTTGGCGCCTGCGTGCGCATTGCGACAATGCCCGGCGCATCGCGGAGTTTCTCACCGGCCACGCGGCAGTAGAGGTGGTGCACTATCCGGGCCTGTCCACGCATCCCGGTCACGGCATCGCCGCCCGCCAGATGCCCGGCTTCGGCGGTATGCTGTCCCTCCAGATCCGTGGCGGTCGCGAGCAGGCCATGGCCGCCGCCGCGGGAGTAAAGTTGTTCACCCGTGCGACATCGCTCGGCGGCCCACATAGCTTCATCGAGCACCGCGCCTCCATAGAGGGTCGGCTCACTAGAACGCCTCAGAACCTCCTGCGCCTGTCCATTGGCTTGGAGCACCCCGACGATCTCATCGCGGATCTGGATCAGGCTCTGGCGAAAGTTGCCGCGTGAGCCTGGATCAAGCAGATTTTCGGGGTCTTGCAATAGCAGACGAATCGTGGCCGCGGTAATGGCAGCAATGCGAGAATCTAGGCATGTGGAAACTCGCGGTACCGTGGTGGGAACTGGTCTTCCGGGGCGTGCTCGTTTACGTCTTCATGCTCGTCCTGCTGCGCCTCACCGGCAAGCGGCAGGTCGGCCAACTGGCCCCCTTCGATCTCGTTCTCCTGCTCGTCCTCTCCAACGCCGTGCAAAACTCCATGAACGCCGGCGACAACTCCCTCCTCGGCGGACTCATCTCCGCCACCACCCTCGTCGGCCTGAACTATCTGGTCGGTTACTCCACCTATCGCAACAAGACACTCGAGGCCCTCATCGAAGGACGCCCCGAGGTCCTCATCCACCATGGAAAGCTTTTTGAGGACGTCATGGCCAAGGCCCAGCTCACCCACCACGAGCTGAGCGCCGCCCTGCGCCAGGCCGGCTGCGCCTGCATCGACGACGTCCAGTCCGCCATCCTCGAGAACAACGGCTCGATCACTGTCATCCCCCGTCACGCGTCCCCGCCCGGAGGGGCTGCTTCACAGCCGAGCGGAGGGTGACCAGACATGCCGATCCCTACCAAGTCGGTCTCACGACGATCGAAGTCCCGGCCGATTCGTCAGAGTGTGACGATTCCACGTCCACGTGGCATTCGAGCGCAATTGGACGCCCAGGCCAACCTCCAAGCCACGTATCAGCGGTTCAGCAAAGAGCGAGCGCCATCGAGGAAGGAAGCCGCCGGACAGGACCTGATTCGGGCCGTCTTTGGGACCGACGCCATTGCCAAAGATGCGAAAAGACGGAAACTGGCCACCTAGGCTCGCGCCAGCTCAGCCATGGAGGTTGAGCACTGTCACCAAACGGTTCCTGTAAATCGCCTTGCCGGGCCTCTCGGTGGTAATGAACTCGTCCGCTTTGAGCAGGTAAGCCGCAGCAACGTGCAGGGCGTCGATCCCGCTCACCGCCGAGCGGCTGGCCTCCCGGAACGCGGTTCGGAAGATCGCGCCCAGGTCTTCGGCGCGTTGTGTGCCGGCCAGGTAAGTCTCCAAGAACCTCTGCTGCTGGTGCCGGCCGTTTACCTCGGGGGACACCTGAAAACCGGCCATCCGTGGACACTTCAAAACCGGCCAACGGAGCCGATCCAGAACAACAGCAGTTATAGCGCGGAGGGGCCGTTTCGGCAAGCGTATTTTCGCTCGAACCAGCTCAAC
>JBGPDC010000221.1:0-8835 GCA_041482115.1 Terriglobia bacterium
GCTGCTGCACCAACTCGATGACCCGCTGCGCCTGAACTCGCCCCTCGGCGTCTCCGTGCAGGCGATGGACGCCTTCTACGGGCAGGCGCGCAATCTCATCGACAACTCGAGCGTGGCCGCGGCCTTCCGCTTCAGCACCGATGAGAGCCAGCGTTACGGCAACACGAGCTTCGGCAACGCGTGCCTGCTGGCGCAAAAGGTGCTCGCCGCGAACCTGGGGACCCGCTACGTCCAGATCACGCTGGGCGGCTGGGACATGCATCAGAACATTTACTCAAAAACGAATGGCATCTGGGTGCAGGGTGGCCAACTCGACGGCGGCCTTTCGGCCCTGCTCAACGACCTGAAGTCGAGCGGGCTGCTGAACGAGACGCTGGTGGTGGTCCAAGGCGAGTTCGGACGTACCGTCGGGCCGCTGACGGACCGCGCCGGCCGCGATCACTACCTGCAGCAGTTTGCTTTGTTCGCAGGCGCCGGCGTGCAAGGCGGCCGGGCAATCGGCTCTACCGACGCCCAGGGCCGGTTCACGGAAGATCCCGGCTGGTCGCGCAACCGCGACATCAAACCCGAAGACATCGAGGCTACGATTTACTCAGCGATGGGAATCGACTGGACCAAGATCCGCTACGACGATCCCTTCGGCCGCGGCTTCGAGTACGTGCCGTTCTCGAAGGACGACGTCTACGGCCCGATAAACGAGCTGTGGACGTAGGGCGGGCGCCCTCGCCCGCGGCCGACGCCCTCGTCGGCCTCAACATTTTCCGTACGGTTCAACAGCCGGACCAAGGGGGTCCGGCGCGGACGAGGGCGCCCGCCCCACCTGGGAACTACTGCCGCGTATCCAGCGGGTGCTGCGAGCCCTCGAAAAACTCTTTCTGTAGCTGCGGTCCCACGCGGTCGGACTTGATCGCGCGAATCGCGCCCGCCACGCCCTCCACCCACGCCTTCATGTCCCACTCGCCAAGCGTCTGGTTGGCTGCCGCGCCCTCTCCGGCATAGTGGTTGGGAAATTTGGCGTACCACCAGATGCCGGTGTAGACGCCCTGCGGCAGGTCCTCGCGGTTCAGGTCCGCGCCCGATTGGCTCTTGGCGCGATCCAGGTGTACCAGGTCCGGACGCGAGATCATGGTGTGCGAAGTCTCGGATTCGCCGGCGTGCTGGTCGACCTTGGTCGTCATCGGCGGACGTCCCGGCGGGTAGACCGCGCGCGCGTAAACGTAAACCACGTAATCTTTCGGCTTGTCGAGCTGCGACTGGGCGAAATAGGGCAGCAGGCTGTTGTTGCCGCCGTGGCCATTCACAATCAGGATCTTCTTGCAGCCGTTGCGCGCCATCTCGTCGGTGGTCTCCTGCAGCAGCTCTAACTGGAGCTTGGCGCTATAGGCGATCGTGCCCGGCTGATGCTTGGCCTCGAAGATCTGGCCGAAATAGTATTCCGGAAAGACGATCGCGTACTCCTGCTCGGCCCCGTGCACTGAGGCGTAGCGGACGTTGATCAGGTCGTTGCCGATGGGCAGATGCGGGCCGTGCTTCTCGAGAATACCGATAGGCAGCACGCAGGTCCCCTGCGACCGCTGGATCGCCTGCAGGAAGTCGCCGGCCGTCAGCTCGTCCCACTTGACGGATACCTGTTGGGCGGAGGCCAAGGCGGCGCCGAGCCACAGTGCCGCGAACAATACGAACGCGCGGGAAGTCAGTTTCATGGCCGGATTATAACAGCGGCCAGGAAACTGGTGTGCCGCGGGGTCCTACTCCTCCGGGGTTTCCGCCGGCTGGAGCGTGCTGCGCGCCGTGACGCTGCTGGCCAGCTCCGATTTTTTGTACTTCGGCAGGCTGAGGTAGCCCTCCACTTCGTCCCGGTTGATCCGGTTGACCACTACTTCCACGGGCCTGGGACGGTCACTCACCGTAACGTAAAAGGGCTCGTAGAGGTTGACGCTCTTCTTTTGGAGCTTGATGTCGTCCACCAGCAGCTCGACGTCGAAGCGTTTGCGTTTGGTGTCCGCCTTGCGCAGCGCCAGGCTAAGCGGTCCGACCCGCCTGAATTCCTTCGATTTCGCGAGCTTGAATTCCTGGAAGTCGCGCTCGCCCTGTTTTTGGAGAGCAACCAGCTCTTCATGAGTCCGGGCGATCGAGCCGTTCAGGTCGTTCCTCGTGGAATTGAGGTTGCCCTCCAGGTCTTCGCGGGTCCTCTCCACCTGTTGCTGCGTGCTGGCGATCTTTTCGGCGTTCTCGGAGAGCTGGCCTTCCACTTTCTTCCACCGCGGATCGTCGGGTTCGCGGCGCGCGACTGCCGCTCGCGCCACCGCCGGCTTGCGAGTCGGCGCCGGCGTAGCGGCACGCTCCCGGGCGGCCTGCTGCTGAGCCGCCACCAGGTTGCTCACCCGGTCCGTCATGTCCTGTAGTTGATTTTGCAGTTGGCTCATCCGTTCGCTCATGGCCTGCTGGCTGTTGGCCAGTTCGCGCGACCGCTCGCGCTCGCGAACGCCGTAGCCGAGCCCGATGACGACCGCCAGGACCGCGGCCAGGATCGGCCAAACGTGTTTCGAGCTTCCAGCCTTGTTCCCGGTGGAGACACTTTCATCTTCCGGATGCATGGTTCCTCCTGTGCACAAGCGGGTACCTTGAAGCCATCCGCAAGCGCGATGCCAGAGATTCGCGCTCCCACAACCGGCTCAAATGGATGAGGTTAAGAAGCGATGTACGAAACTCAACAGCCCCGCAGCCGGGAAGAAATTACCTGACCTCAGAAATTACAACACCCAGGCCTGCGAGTGGTGAGTGAAGCCGACGTGAGGATAATAATCGACCGCCTTGGGCGCCGCCAGCAACACAATCTTTGTGTGCGGCCCGCACTCCACCTGCGTCCGGCGGATCAGTTCCTTGCCAATCCCCTGCCGCTGGTGCGACTCCCGGACCGCCAGGTCCGCAAGATAAGTCACATAAGCGAAATCGGTGAACGACCGCGAGATACCCACCAGCAGGTCGCCCTCCCAGGCGGTAATGACGAGGTTGGCGTTCGCGAGCATCTTCGCCATCCGCTCGCGTTCCTCGATCGGCCGCCGCTCGCCGAGCGTGGAAGCCCGGTAAAGCTCGATGACCGCATCCAGGTCCAGGACATTGCCGATTCTGTAAGTGGTGCTCACGGGTTTGGCCCCAAGTATAGCAACGTCTAACAATACGAAACCGCCGCGCCCGGTTGCCGAGGCCACCTCTGTTCGGTATGCTGTGCGCCATGAAGTACCTCACTGTGCTGCTCCTCTCCGCCAGCCTGTTCGGCCAGACCACGTCGCTGACCGTATCCGCGCCTCCTAGCCAACTACCGCCGTCCGTCGCGACCCGGCTCAGTCCCGCCGACCGCGAGCTCTTCGGCAAGCTGATGCAAGTGGGACTCGAGACGGCCTGGGCGGCGGTCACCAGCGAAGGCTATTCGCAAAACTTCATCAACGAGCTCACGCCCCTCCATACCGGACGCCGCATGGTCGGCCGGGCGCGCACCATGCGCTACCTGCCGAACCGAAAAGACCTGCACGACAAACTCTACGCCCAGGGACCCCAGCTCAACTACCGCTCCGCCGAAGAGGCGCAGCCGGGGGACGTGCTGGTCTTCGATACGGGCGGCGAAAACAAGTCCACCGTGTCGGGCGCCATCACCACCACTCGCTTCCTGATGCGCGGCGGCGCCGGCATCGTCGTGGATGGCGGCATGCGCGATGTTCCCGATCTCCGCGCCATGCCGATCAGCATCTACCTCCGCAGCGGCCACGCTTCGAGCGTCAGCCCGATTCTGATGAGCGCCGACTACCAGGTGCCGGTGCGCATTGGCAGTGTCACCGTCATCCCGGGCGACATTCTCATCGGCGAGGACCACGGCATCCTCGTCATCCCCGCGTCCATCGTGAACAAGGTTCTGGCCACCGCCCTGTCGCACGACGAGCAGGAAGAGTTCCAGCGCCAACTCTTATTGCAGGGCGAGCCCCTCTACGGCGTCTACCCGACGTTGAACGAAGCCAACCGCAAGAAGTTCGAAGAATTCAAGAAGCGGAAGAAGTAAGCGGCATCGGCAGGCTACAATCTACAGCTATGCCTAAAACTCGCCTGGTTACGGAATACAAATTCACACCCGCCGAAGTGGACCAGATCGTCGCCGCCGGTGGCGGCGACATCGACATCGTCATCTGCCCGGACCACGCGGCGTTCCTGAAAGAACTCCCCACCGCGGAAATCGTCTACGGCACGCTCGACAAAGAGGGCCTCGAGCGCGCCGCGAAGCTGCGCTGGCTGCAAGGCGGCGCGGCCGGAGTCGAGGCCCTCTCGGTCTTGATGCAGGCGCATCCGGCGGTGCTCACGAATCACGCCGCTACGTTCGCTCCGGCCATCACGGAGACCGCTCTCGGAATGCTCATCAGCCTCGCGCGCGGCATCAACCGCTGGTACGTGCCGCAATTCCTGAACCGCCAGTGGAAGCCCGTCGGCACTGTGAAGAGCGCTGACCATGCCGAAATCAGCGGCCGCACCATGGGAATTGTCGGGATGGGCGGCATCGGCATGTCACTCGCGCGGCGCGCCTATTACGGCTTCGACATGAAGGTCCTCGCCATCGACCCCCGGCCCGTGCTCCGGCCGTCCTTCGTCGCCGAGCTGCGCGACCCGGCCTGGCTGATGGAAATGGTTCCGCAGGTGGACGTGCTGGTCGGCGCGGCTCCTCACACGCCCGAAACCGACAAGATGTTCAACGAAACCGTCTTCCGCGCCATGAAGAAGACGGCTTACTTCCTGCTGCTCTCGCGCGGGAACCTGATGGACGACCTGGCGCTAGTGAAGGCCCTGAAGGAAGGCTGGATCGCCGGGGCCGGCCTGGACGTCTTTCCCACCGAGCCCGCCCCCTCCGACCATCCCATTTACGGGTGCGAAAACGTGGTGATGACGATGCACACCTCCGGCTGGAGTCCCGACCGCCAGACCCGCCTGATCGGCCTCATCGCCGAAAACGTCCGGCGCTACAAGCGCGGGCTGCCGCTGCTGAACCAGGTGGATAAGGAAAAGGGCTACTGAGCGCCGGGCGGCGCGCTTACTTCTTCTTCGGCGGGTAGCGGTCGAACGCCTTGCGGACGTCGTCGTTGATCTTGCTCTCCAGCTTTGACGGATCATTGGCCGTATTGGTGCAGGTAGCGCGCCAGACCAGTTCGCGCTTCGAAGCGTCGTTCAGGTCGATGACCATCGTCCCGTGCGTATAGTGGCGCACCACGCGCCGGGTGCGCCTCCCATACCAACCCGCGGGCACCAGTTCTACATCTTTCCGATTCTGGGCGCCCAGGCGAAAACGAACCCCGAGGTCCGGCTTTTCGTCGGTCTCGCGCAGCCCCTTGGCCACCAGGCGCGCGGTGATCGCCTCGCGGATCCTTTTCTGCACCAGCGTATTATCCAGGCCCGGATAGTTGGTGTGAATGTTGCCGCCCCGCCAGGCAAAGGTTTTGTATTGAGCGAAGTCCACGCCCGGATCGAAATCGATGTCCACGTCGTCCGCGCGGAGGGCCGCCGGCGCGAGCAGAAGAGCCACTACAGTCAGAAGCACCGTTTTCATAGTTCTGCGGAAAAGACTATCACAGCGCGGCGCGAAGTGCTCGGGCGGCCTCGCTCCGCACCAGCCGCGTCTCCTCGATCACCGCGCCCATGCTGAAGAAGGCGTGAATCATGCCGTCCCAGCGTGAGACCCGGGCGGCCACGCCCGCCTCCCGGAGCCGCGCCGCATAGGCCTCGCCCTCATCCCGCAACGGGTCGAATTCGGCCGTGATCACCAGCGCCGGCGGCAGCCCGCGCAGGTCCGGCGCCCGGAGCGGCGAGGCGTAAGGGTGGCGTCCATCGGCTGCACTGCTCAGGTAGGCGTTCCAAT
The DNA here is from genome assembly GCA_041482115.1 of Terriglobia bacterium. Classification (GTDB taxonomy): domain Bacteria; phylum Acidobacteriota; class Terriglobia; order Bryobacterales; family JACQDG01; genus JBGPDC01. The sequence goes on from JBGPDC010000221.1 coordinate 5,894, forward strand.
AAAACTCCATGCGCTCCCTGGTTAGCAAGTAGCCTTGCGCGTTGGCACGGTAGGACTCCGTGTCGAAGCTGTGATCCGTGATCGGGTAGACCAGCAACTGAAAAACCAGCGGCGGGCCGCCGCGATCTCGCGCCATCAGACAAACGGCGGCCGCCAGGTTGCCGCCCGCGCTATCCCCGCCGACCGCGAGGCGCGCCTTGTCAACGCCGATCCTGGCGGAGTTGGCGGCGACCCAGCACGTGGCGGCGTAGCAGTCCTCGGCCGCCGCCGGAAACTTGTGCTCGGGAGCGAGCCGGTAGTCCACTGAGACCACCACGCAGCCGGCCTCGTTGGCAAGCTGGCGGCAGCCGGCGTCAGGCGTGTCGAGGTTTCCCGCCACCCAGCCGCCCCCATGAAACCGCAACAGGGCTGGAAACGGCGGCTGCCCCTCTGGCGTATAGACGCGCACCGGCAAGGGACCCGCCGGCCCCGGAATCGAGCGGTCCTCGACCTGCGCGATGACTTCGGGCGGCGCCTCGCGCGCCAGCATGCTGGCCGCCGATAGCCGCCGCACTTCCGCGGGCGGCAACTCCTCATAGGTCAGCGGCGCGTGGGCCGCCAGCTTCTGCAAATAGGCCGCGAGCTTCGGAGGCAAGGGCATCGGTGACCAAAAGGTGAGTATATCGCCCGATGCTACGATGGCGGGGAATGCGCGACATCAGAATGCGCAACATCGCGACCTGGCTCGGCGGCGCGAGCGGAGCCGTAATCCACGCCCTGCTCGTGGCCTTTCTCGGCGTCTACCTGCCGTGGCGCCTGGGCCTCGACTTGCTCGACCCGCTGGTGGTGATTCCCTACTGGTGCACCTCCCTGCTCTTCGTGGCGGGCGCGGCCGCCGAGGCCTTCAGCGCCGAGGTACCCGCCGGCGCGGCCCGGCGCCAGATGCTGGCCACCGTAACGATGTACGGGTTTGCCTACGGCACACTTATATCCACCCTCGCGCTTCTCACGGTCAACGTCAGCAACTGGCACGGACGGGTACTGCTGCCCGCCGGGGCGGTGCTCTGGACCGCGCCGCTGTTGAGCCTTTCCGCCTCGGCCTGTATGGCCGCCATCGGCGCGCGCCTGGCAGCCGAAGGCCATACCGCCCAGTCGGTGAAGAGCCTCCTGCGCGGGATCCTGTGGGGAATAGCTTTATTGCTGATCGCCGGACCATCGCTCGCGCCCGCCACGGTGCGGGAGTGGATCGGTCCTCACCTGACCACGAGCGAACTGCCCTGGCTGTGCCTGGCGGCGTCGCTGCTGCTCACCTCGGTCGCGCTCCAGCAATCCGCGCCCCGCTCGTAGCGCCGTCCAGGAGGGCGCCTCGGGGAAGGAGCAGGCTCCCCCGAGGCCCGGATAGGTGGGTGGGCTTTCACTGCAAGAGGCCACCGTGTCCGAGGCCAGCGACTTCGGCTGCGGCCACATGGTAGCGGGCGAGAAGCGGGGGCAGCAGCAGGTCCACCACGTTCGGCTTGGGGGACCGGAAGCAGCCCGGCGCGGAAAGCACCGGCACTTCGCCGGAGTAAGCGAGCAGCAGCAGGTTGCCCGGCTCGACCGGAGCCAGGAAGCGCTCCACCTGGCAACCCAGGCGCAGCATGGCGCGGCCGACCACGTCGTCCGGCCCGGCCGGGGCGGTCGTCGAGGGGATCAACACTAACGTCGGGTGCGCGCGCAGCAGGTGCTCGAGAGCCCGCGCCACCGGCGCTTCCTCTTCGAGCGAGCACAACGCATAGTTCGCCGCCACGCCCAGCCTTTCCAGGCGCGTTGTCAGGATGCCCTCAAAAAGAGCGCGCGCCCTCTCGCCTTGCAGCGGATCGGAGTATAAGACCGCCACCACCGGCTGGCGAATCGGCCGGCCTTGCAACAGCGGCCCGCGTTCCCGCAGCACCGCCAGCGTACCGTCCATCGCCTGCTGCGTCACGGCGAACGGCGTGGTCTTGACGACCGCCACCCGCTGGCCGGCGCGCGCGAAGGCGAAGTTCGGGTTCGTGGCCACGGCCACATGGCCCACCTGGTTGATGTCCCGCAGCAAGAGGTCGTCCACCAGCACGCAGCAGTTTTCGGTGGCCATCAGGTTCGCGCGCCCGCCGGCCACCATCCGGATTTCCAGGCTGCCGCAACTCAGTTCGGCGGCGATGACGTTGGCGGCCTGATCCTCGCCGACTTCTCCAAGCTCCAGTTCAGCGACCCAGATGCGCTCGAGACCCTCCGCGCCTAGCAGTCGGATGTCCTCGTCGCTCAGCAGATGCCCTTTGGCCATCAGCTTTTTGCCGCTCGAACGAAAAATCGGGTGAAATAGCAGCCGGCCTGCGGAGTGCCTTACCTCTACGGCTTCCATTCGCACATCGCACCTCCCCCACTTAAAAGCAACAAGACGTTTGAATTATACGGACAATTAATAACAATATTCAACTTATTTCAACGATTTTCCCACATTATTTTAACAGGAAGTACTAGGTCTTCCGGGCCGCGGGGGCGGCGAGACCCGGGACCTGGTTGGGCCTACCCCCCCGGGGTCACGCCCGGGCAACAACGGCGGTGCCGAGAGAGCGTGCGGTGAGGACCAGCTCCAAGACCCTGGAAACGGCGCCCGGGGCGATGCGCACTTCGGGGACGCCCTGCCGGACGGCGCTCAGGCAGGCCCGCAGCTTGGCTTCCATGCCGCCCGTGGCCACGCCCTGGGCGATCAAATCCTCAGCCTCGCTGGGATTTAACTCGGAAATGAGGCGCTGATTCGCGTCCAATACGCCGGGAACGTCGGTGAGAAAGATCAAGCGGTCGGCCATAAAGTAGGCCGCGCAGGCCACCGCCATCTGGTCCGCGTTAACATTGTAAACTGCGCCGTGGTCGCCGCCCGCCAGGCACGCTACGACCGGCAGGTAGCCCTGAGAGGTAAGCAGCTCGAGCAGCTCGGGCCGGAC
>JBGPDC010000222.1:0-8772 GCA_041482115.1 Terriglobia bacterium
CTCGACGAGGCGGCCAAAGAGCGCCAGTACAGCAGCCTGGCCTGGGTCTCTCTCGTGTGCGTGGCGGCCCTGGGCCTGCTGGCCACGTGGTTCGTGCTGGCTGGCCGCAGCCGCTTCCAACTGGGGACGCCCTCTCCCGAGATACTGTCCTGGCAGGGACTGGGCAACACCGAGCGCGTCAGCCGCGTGCTCTTCACGCAGTACCTGCTGCCCTTCGAGATCGCCTCCATCCTGCTGCTGGTGGCGGTGGTGGGCGCCGTCGTGATGGCCACGAAACGGATCTGAGGCGATGCAACCGATCACTCCTTACCATTACGTGTTCCTGAGCGCCGCGCTGCTCACCATCGGCACCATCGGCGTGCTGACCCGCCGCAATATCGTCGTCATCCTCATGTCGATCGAGCTGATCCTTAACGCCGTCAACATCAACCTGGTCGCCTTCTCGCACCAGCTCGCCAACGTCAACGGGCAGATCTTCGCCATCTTCGTGATTACCGACGCGGCGGCCGAGGCCGCCATTGGCCTCGGGATCCTGATCGCGCTCTTCCGCAACAAGGAAACCGTCAACGCCGACGAGGTGGACATCCTGAAATGGTGAACGCCGCCGCCGAATCGAGCTTTTTCCTCAGCTACATCTGGCTGATTCCGCTGTTCCCTCTGTGCGGCGCGGCTCTCATGCTGCTCTTCGGCCGGACCCTCGACCCGCAGCCCGCCTGGGGGCATGACGCGCACGGCCACGGCGGACACGGGGAGCATCACGGGGGCGGCGGCAAAAAGCTGATCAGCCTGATCTGCCCCGGCATGATCGGAATCGCCTTCCTGTTTTCGCTGCTGGCGGTGCTCGATCTCGCGAAGCTCGCGCCCGAGGAACGGTCGGCCGAGGTCATCCTGTTCCAGTGGATCGCCGGGAGCGGCGTCTTCAAAGCCCCCATGGGCTTCCTGCTCGACCCCCTCAGCTCCGTGATGATTCTGGTCGTGACCGGCATCGGCTTCCTGATCCACGTCTACTCGGTGGGCTACATGGCCCACGACGGCGGCTACTACCGGTTCTTCGGCTACCTGAACCTCTTCGTCTTCTTCATGCTGATGCTGGTGCTGGCCGACAACTACGTCCTGCTCTTCGTCGGCTGGGAGGGCGTGGGGTTGTGCAGCTATCTGCTGATCGGGTTCTACTTCCTGAAGAAATCGGCCAGCGACGCAGCGAACAAAGCCTTCCTCGTGAACCGCATCGGTGATGCAGCCTTTGTCCTGGGCATGCTGACGCTGTTCGCCGCGCTCGGGACCGTCCAGTTCACCCAGGTCAACGACATCCTGAAGCACCACAAGTACGCCGAGGCCGCCACGCAGTGGTTCCCCTGGATCGCCCTGCTCCTCTTCATCGGGGCCACCGGCAAGTCGGCGCAGATTCCGCTGTACGTCTGGCTGCCGGACGCGATGGAAGGTCCCACGCCGGTTTCCGCCCTGATCCATGCGGCGACGATGGTGACGGCGGGCGTCTACATGGTGGCGCGTTCGAGCGCCCTCTACGTACTCGCGCCGCAGGTGATGGGCGTCGTCGCGATCATCGGAGCCACCACCGCCATCTTCGCGGCCTCCATTGGCCTCGTGCAGAACGACATCAAGCGCGTCCTCGCCTATTCGACCGTCAGCCAGCTCGGCTACATGTTTCTGGCCTGCGGCGTGGGCGCGTTCTGGGTCGGCATCTTCCATCTTTATACCCACGCCTTCTTCAAAGCCCTCCTCTTCTTGGGATCAGGCTCCGTGATCCACGCCTGCTCGGGCGAGCAGGACATGCGGAAGATGGGCGCGCTCAAAGACAAAATCCCCGTCACCTTCCGGACCATGTTCATCGGGTCCTTGGCCATCGCCGGCATCCCGGGACTCGCCGGCTTCTTCTCGAAGGACGAGATCCTGTGGCAGACCTGGTCGTCGCAGGAAGGCGCGCACCGTTTCCTCTACGTGATCGGGATCATCACGGCTTCGTTCACCGCCTTCTATATGTGGCGGCTGATGAACCTGACGTTCTACGGGAAGTCGCGCGTGGCACACGACGTCGAGCACCACATTCACGAGTCGCCCAAGTCGATGACGGTGCCGCTGATGGTGCTGGCGGCGGGCAGCATCCTGGCCGGCTGGGTGGGAGTGCCGAAGGTTTTCCACTTCCCGGAGAACTGGCCGAGCCTGGAGCGGTGGCTCGAGCCGGCCGTAGTAGTCGCCGCGGAAGGCGCCGCGGGGGGCAACGCGGCCGAGGAGCACGGCTCCACGGCGGCAGAGTGGGGCCTCATGGGACTCTCGGTAGCGCTGGCCCTCGGCGGCATCTGGCTCGCGCGCCGCAATTATCACGAGAAGCCGGAAATCGCCGACCAGTGGGAGGCGAAGCTGAAGCCAATCCACACCCTGCTCTACAACAAGTATTACGTGGACGAGATCTACAACGCCGTGATCGTCGAAGGGCTCGTCAAAGGCGGCGGCACCGTGTTAAGCCGGTTCGACGCGACGGTCGTCGACGGCGGTGTGAACGGCGCCGGCTGGCTGACGCGCTTCACTTCGCGCCTCTCGATCTGGTGGGACACCTGGATCATCGATGGCTCCGTGCGCCTGACGGCGTTCCTGGTGAAACTGGCCTCCTACCCGGTCCGCATCCTGCAAACCGGGCTGGTCCAAGGCTACGCGTTATTCATGGTGGTGGGCGTCATTTTGATTTTTGGCTATTACCTTTGGGGGTAAGGGCCCAGACGGGAAGCTATGCAAGATCACCTGCTGAGCATCATATTGTTCACCCCCCTGGTGGGGATGTTCATCCTCCTTTTCATTCCGAAGGAGCAGACCACGGCCATCAAGGTCTGGGCGAACCTCGTGCTGTTTGTCGGGCTCCTGGTCTCGCTGCCCCTGTGGTGGCGCTATGACCGCGGCAACGCCGACTACCAGTTCATGGAGCGCGCCGCCTGGATACCCTCGATCGGCGCCCAATTCATCATCGGCATCGACGGCATCAGCCTGCTGCTCATCCTGCTGACCACGCTGGTCGGATTCATCTCCGTCTTCTCGTCGTGGAACGCCATCGAGAACCGCATCAAGGAATACTACGCGTTCTTCCTCCTCCTCCAGGCCGGCATGCTCGGCGTGTTCATGTCGCTCGATTTCTTCCTGTTCTACGTGTTCTGGGAAGTCATGCTGGTGCCGATGTACTTCATCATCGGCGTCTGGGGCGGCCCCCGCAAGCTTTACGCGGCGATCAAGTTTTTCCTCTACACCCTGTTCGGCTCCGTCCTGATGCTGCTCGGCATCCTGACCCTTTACTACCAGCACTACAGCCAGTTCGGCACTTACACCTTCGAAATCGCCGAGCTGATGAAGATGAACATCCCGGTCACGATGCAGCTCTGGGTCTTCTGGGCGTTCTTCCTGGGCTTCGCCATCAAGGTGCCGATGTTCCCCTTCCACACCTGGCTGCCGGACGCCCACGTCGAAGCCCCCACGGCCGGCTCGGTGATCCTGGCCGGCGTCCTCCTGAAGATGGGGACGTACGGGTTCGTCCGCTTCTCGCTGCCCCTGCTGCCCGACGCGTCCCGGGACAGCCGCACCGTCTGGATCATCGCGTTCCTCTCGATCGTCGGCATCATCTACGGGGCCCTGGTCTCGCTGATGCAGAAGGACTGGAAGAAGCTCGTGGCCTACTCTTCGGTGAGCCACCTGGGCTTCTGCACGCTCGGCATCATCGCCCTCAACCCCAACGGCCTCACCGGATCGGTGATCCAGCAGATCAATCACGGACTCTCGACCGGCCTGCTCTTCTTGATCGTCGGCATCGTTTACGAGCGGCGGCACACGCGTGAGATCTCCGAGTATGGCGGCCTCTCAAACGTCATGCCGAAATACGCCATCGTGTTCGCCATCTCGATGCTGGCCTCGGCCGGCATGCCGCTGCTGAATGGGTTCATTGGCGAATTCGCCATCCTGCAGGGCGCTTACGAGGTTTCGAAGACCTGGGCGGCCTTCGCGGTGAGCGGCATCGTGCTGGGGGCGGCCTACCTGCTCTGGCTCTTCCAGCGCACCATGTTCGGCCCCATCACCAACCCCAAGAACGAGCACCTGAAAGATCTCAGCCTCCGGGAAATGCTGGTGGTGCTGCCGCTGCTCATCTGCTGCTTCTGGATCGGCATCTACCCGAAGCCTTACTTCGACATCCTCGAGAAGCCCGTGGCCAAGATCGTGAAGCGCATCCAGCCGGACTACTATCAGGCCCGCGGCTTGCCCGATCCCCTGCCCGGACCGGTGCCGGCGGCACAACTGGTCGCTCCGCGATGAACCTCCAGTTCACCTCTGTCGATTTCTTCGTGCTCAAGCCGGCGATCCTGCTGTGCCTGTTCGGCTGCGGGATACTCCTCACGGATCTCTTGATCGGCCAGCAGCAGAAGTTCCTGAACGCCTGGGTGGCGCTCGTAGGACTGGCCTTTACCGGCTACGCGGTGTGGCAGCAGCAGTCCTATCTGCGGGGCAGCGGCTTGCAGGAACTAAGCGCGCTCTCGGGCGCCGTCACCATCGACGGTTTCGGAATCTTCTTCAACTGGATTTTCCTCATCGCCACAGCTCTCGCGGTAATGATCTCGGCCCGCTATCTCGAGATCGAGAAGGAGCACCACGGCGAATACTACGCCCTGCTGCTCTTTGCCCAGACCGGCATGGTCTTTCTGGCCACCGGCACAGAGCTGATTACCCTCTTCATCGGCCTCGAGTTGATGGCTCTCAGCTTCTATGTGATGGTCGGATTCCTGCGCGGCGACCGGCGCTCGAACGAAGCCGCCATGAAGTACCTGCTGCTCGGCGCTTTTTCGAGCGGAATGCTGGCCTACGGCTTTTCGATCTTCTACGGCATCAGCGGCTCGACGCGGCTCAGCGAGATTGCCCTTGCGGTCGCCAGCCGCGGCCCCCGGGATCCCCTGGTGCTGCTGGCCCTCGCCACCACCTGCGTGGGCCTGTTCTTCAAGATTGCCGCCGCCCCCTTCCACATGTGGGCGCCGGACGCCTACGAAGGCGCCCCAACGACCATCACGGCGTACCTTTCCGTCGCTTCGAAGGCCGCCTCCTTCGCCCTGCTGCTGCGGATCTTCCTCGTCCCCCTGCAATCGATCCGCCCCACCTGGGAGCCGCTCCTCGCCGCCATCGCTTTGCTCACGATGACCGTCGGCAACCTGGCCGCCGTCACCCAAACGAACATCAAGCGGCTGCTGGCCTATAGCTCCATCTCGCACGCCGGCTACATCCTGCTCGGTCTGGTGAGCGGCAACCAGACGGGACTGCAGGGCATCGCCGTCTACCTCCTCGTCTACACCTTCATGAACTTCGGCGCCTTCGCCATGGTCGTGGCCATGCGCAACAAAGAGATGATCGGCGACGAGATCGACGATCTCTCCGGACTGATGTACCGCCGGCCATCCTATGCCTTGCTGATGCTGGTTTTTCTGCTGTCGCTCGCGGGCATCCCGCCGACGGCCGGGTTCCTCGGCAAGTACTACATCTTCCTCTCGCTGATCCAGACCGGCCACTATTACCTGGCCGTAGCGGCCTCGCTCTACGTCGCGGTAGCGGCCTATTATTACTTCCGGATCGTGAAGGTCATGTTCGCGAGCGAAGAAACGGCCAAGGGCGAGATCTCGGACAGCCCCGGCATCCGGGTGGCGCTCGCGGTATCCGGTGCGCTCACCCTGGTGATCGGCCTCTACCCGGAGCCCTTCCTGCAGTTGGCGCAGACCTCGTTGTTAGCAGCACTGCGCTAGTGGCCTGTCGCGGTCAATTCGTAACTATCGCTAAACGCCCGCGACTCTCTAGCCGAGCCGCGACCGTAAGGGAGCGGTCCTGCTTACGTTTCCGCCGCGACCTCCCCACTAGCCGCCAAACTTTTGCGCTAACCTGGGGCGAGTGTCCAAGAACCGCAACCCGTGGGTCCAGGTGGGCGAGTACACCACCCTAGCCCTCACTCTCCCCCTCGCGACCGCGATCGGCTACATGATCGGGCACCTGCTCGATCATTGGCTCGGCACCGACTATCTGAAGCTCGTCTTCCTGCTGCTAGGAATTGCGGCCGGCTTTGTAGAGCTGATCCGGCAGGTCCAGAAGGACAAGGACGACACCACGCCTCCGAGTGATACAATGGACAGCGATGGGCAGCGCTAGACAGCAGCAGACCTCCCGCGGGGCCCCGAACCCGACTCATTACACCCTCGCGGAGGCCGCCCGCGTCCTGGGCGTACACTACGAGACGGCCGCCCGCTGGGCGCGCACGGGAAAACTGCGTTCCGTGAAGCTTTCTCGCCGCAAGGTGGTCGTGCCGCGCGAAGGTTGCGAGGCACTGCTTTCCGGGGGCGCACCAAATCCGCCGAGGAAGCCCGCGTCCACGGAGTGGTGGTTACCGTTGATCGGGACGCTGACTCCGCGCGAAGGCGCCGCCGTGCGGGCCGCCGTAGCGGAGCTCTTTGAGCAGGTCGAGGACCTCGACTGAGTTGGCAGTCTACCTCCTCGACACCGATCATCTCTCTTACCTGCAAGGTCGGAGGCCCACTGTACTGGCGCGCTTGGCTCGGCGAAGGCCCACCGACCACCTCGTTACCTCCGTTATCGGAATGGGAGAACTACTCCGTGGCGTCTACGTGCTGGCGGACGGCCGCAAGCGGGATCAATTGTTCCGTCTCTATCACGACGTCCTCACCCGCATGGAAGGGATACTGCCAGTCACCCCTCAGGCGGCGGAGCGGTTTGCTGAAATCGACGCGATGCTCCGTCGCAAAGGCCGGCCTATACCGGTGAACGATGTATGGGTCGCCGCCGTGGCTTTGTCTGAAGACGCCGTGCTGGTCACAGCAGATGCGCACTTTTCCCACGTCGACCTCCTGCCCACCGAGAACTGGGCCGCGTAGCAACGCCATGCCCGAATCCGCAAGCTTTTACGTCGCCGCCGAGCGCCGCATCTGGCAGCTCCAACTGGCTCTCGGAGCGCTCGGAACCGCCGCAGCCTGGCTCCTCGCCGGACTACCGGCGGCCGTCGGATTCGCAGCCGGGGCGAGCGTCTCAGCGCTGAACTTCCTATGGCTGAAGCAAGCCGTCGACACGCTGGTCGCCAAGGCCACCGCCGGTGAACCACACGGAGACGCGGCCCGGCGCCGGCGCCGGATGGTGTGGAAATTCCTGGGCCGCTACGCCCTGCTCGCCGCAGCCGGCTATGTTATTCTGAAGTATACTTCCTGGAACGGAAGAGCACTGCTGGCCGGGTTATTCCTGTTCGTAGCGGCGATCCTGGCCGAGATCTGTTTCGAAATCATTAAGGGGTTGTCGGGCGATCGCAATGGAAGAGCATGAACTGTGGTTTACGGCGCTGCTGAATGACTACCTGGCCGGACCGGCCAGCGCCCTCCTGAACGCGGTCGGGGTGCACGCGCATAATCCGGAGCGCCCCTGGGCCAACTTTGTCGCCATGCAGGTCGTGGTACTTCTCGTCATCGTGGTCCTGTTCGCCTGGCTGCGCCGGGGCTTCAGCGTCGAGAAGCCGGGCAAGGCCCAGCACATCTTCGAATGGCTCTATACTTCCTTGCATGAGCAGGGCGGGGAAATCGTCGGACACGGCGCCTCCCGCTACCTCTCGTTCTTCGGGACGCTATTCATCTTTATCCTGTTCTGCAACCTGATCGGAGTTATTCCAGGCTTTGAATCGCCGACCATGTTCATGCCGGCGCCCGTGCCGGCCGGATGCGCACTAGCAGCGTTTGGTTACTATCATTTGGCAGGGATACAAGTGCAAGGATGGCGCTACATACTGCACTTCTTCGGGCCGGTGAAGGAGTTGCCCTGGTGGTTGCTGCCATTTATGGTCCCGCTCATGTTCCTCATTGAGATCATCAGCCACTCGGCACGTGCGATGTCGCTCACCATCCGGCTTTTCGCCAACATGTTCGCCGGCGAGATGGTCACGGTCATCTTTCTCGGACTGATACCGATTGCGATAGCAAACCATCTTTACTTTGTTATCGCCTTTCCGGCGGTGTTCATGGGCTTGCACGTGTTCGTGTCGTTGCTGCAGGCGTTTATTTTTACGTTGCTGACCATGGTGTACGTCCAGGGCGCCGTGGCGCACGAGCATTAAAGGTGTTACAGAGCCGCGACCGTGAGGGAGCGGTTTTTAATCCGGCATCATCCTCTTGCCGCGTGAGCCTGGCTGTACGAGGGGTGTCCAGGAACCACCTCCGGCGAGAGACTTCATATCAAGGAGACGAAACACCATGAGTAAGAGAGTGCTTTCCATTTTGCTGCTGCTGGCAGCCCTGCTGTGCTGGGCGGCGCCGGTGCTGGCCCAGGGCGCGGACACCGGTACACCGGCCGCCATGCGTCACTGGGTCGCCATTACCTCGGGCTTCGCCATGGCCATTGCTTCCGGCCTGTGTGGCCTGGGACAAGCCAAGGCGGTCGCGGCTGCGGCCGAAGGCATGGCGCGGAACCCGGCGGCGGCGCCCGCTATCCGGTTTGCCCTGATTCTGGGTCTGGCCCTGATCGAATCCCTGGCGCTCTACACGCTGGTCATCATTTTCGCCAAAGTAGCGTAGTTTTGTTGTATCGGGCGGGAAAAGACGCGAGGCCCGCCCGATCACATCGTTCCTGACTTTTTATTGTTTCCGGATACAACGTGTTAGTGTGTCTGCTCCGGTTCTTGCCCGGCGGGCACAGCAACAATGAAGTTGCATGGCGGACTGGCCCGGCGCCCGGGAAAGGCAGGTCGCGACCCCA
>JBGPDC010000223.1:0-8640 GCA_041482115.1 Terriglobia bacterium
CTACGCTGTCTTTGGTGGTGATCTTTGTGCCCATCGGCTTCATGACCGGCACGTCGGGCCGCTTCGTGCGCAGCTTCGCGTTCACGATGGCGTTCTCCATCGTGGTGTCGCTGTTCATCAGCTTCACGCTGACGCCGATGCTCAGCTCCCGCTTTCTGAAGCCCATGGCCCAGGCCGTGGCCGGGCAGGACCGCCGGAACCGGCACACCTCCAAGGATGTGGGCTTCTACTCCTGGATCGAGAAGACGTACGTGCGGATGCTCGAATGGTCGATGGCCAACCGCTTTGTCATTTTGGGCATGGGCTTCCTGGTCTCGCTCGCTATTTACCCGGCTTACCAGAAGATCGGCAAGGAGTACATGGCGCGGGACGATACCGACGAGTTCCTGATCACCCTGAAAACTCCGGAAGGCACCTCCCTGGAGGGGACGAACGAGGTGCTGCGGCAGTTGGAAGCCGAGCTGACGAAGCTGCGGGGGGTGCAACACCTGCTCACCTCTATCAACTCTTCGGGGCGCGGCACGGTAACCGACGCGGAAATCTATGTCCGGCTGGTGGAACTCGATCAGCGGACCTTCCGGTGGTTCAACCCGGCGGAGGTTTATGAGTATCTGAAAGAGAAGAATCCCGCCCAGCGGTGGTTTTCTCAGTTCGACATCATGGCCGACGCCCGGCGGGTCTTGAAGAGGTTTCCGAACGTGCGCTCGAGTGTCGCCATGATTCAGGGCTTCCGCAGCGGCGGCCGGGGCTCGGGCGAGGTGGAGTTCAGCCTGCGCGGGCCCGACCTGGAAGAGCTGGGGCGCAATGCCCTGAAACTCCAGGAGCGCATGCGCCAGATGCCTGGCCTGATCGACGTGGATTCGTCCTGGAACCCGGCCTATCCCGAAATGCGCGTGATCGTCGACCGCGAGAAGGCGGCCGACCTGGGGGTGCGGATCGGCGACGTGGCCTCGGCCTTGCGCACCATGGTCAGCGGCGAAGAACGGGTTACCCGCTTCAAGGACGTCGACGATCAGTATGAGGTTCGCCTGCGCGTGCTCCAGCAGGACCGCAATAGCGCCGACCGGATCGCGCAGCTCATGATCCCGAGCTCCCGTCTCGGCCAGACCAGTCTTGAGAACTTTGCCAAGATCGAGCGCGGCCTGGGACCGGCCCAGATCGATCGCTACAACCGCCAGCGCCAGATCACGGTGGTCTGCAATCTGGACGCTTCGAAAGCCATGGAAGAGGCGGTACGCGATATCAATGGGCTGATCCGGGACATAGGGTTGCCCGCGGGCTACGACTACGGCGTGGCGGGCCGCGCGCGGCGCCTGGAGGAGACCATCCACAATTTCGGTATGGCCTTCGCGCTGTCGCTCATCTTCATGTATATGATCCTCGGCTCGCAGTTTGACAGCTTCATCCACCCCATCACGATCATGTCGGCCATTCCGCTGAGTATTCCCTTCGCCCTGGGATGCCTGATCGCGACCGACCGCACGCTCAATATGCGCAGCGCTCTCGGGATCTTGCTGCTCTTCGGCATCGTGAAGAAGAACGGCATCCTGCAGGTGGACTTCATGAACGTGCTGCGGTCGCGGGGGGCGGACCGCGCCGAGGCCATCGTCGAGGGTAACCGCGCCCGGCTGCGGCCCATTCTGATGACCACCATTTCGATCGTCGCCGGCCTCATTCCGGCGGCGCTCAGCAAGGGACCGGGCTCCGCCTCGAACAACGCGATCGCGATTTCGGTGATCGGGGGCCAGACCTGCTGCCTGCTGATCACGCTCCTGCTGACGCCGGTGCTCTACTCCTACTTCGACGACTTCGAGCAAGCTGTCAAGCGGGCCGATTTCGCGGAGTGGGTCTCGGGCGCCGTCTGGAAGCGGGCCCTGTCGCGGGTCACCAGTTTGCTGTCGATGTTTCGCTAGTGGTCCGCCGGGTCCAGTTCCTGATCTATACCTCTCCCGCTACGGTTTACTCAGACTTATCGAAATCGAGCCGATACGACGCAAAGGGAGGCAACTACATGCCCGCGTCCAGACCTGCGTTCCGTAACCGGGGTTTTGTGCTCATCGCGACCGCCGCGGCGGCGGTCGTGATTTTGGGAATGTTAGGCCTGTGCGTGGACCTGGCCCGCATGTACGTCACGAAGAACGAGCTGCAGAACTACGCCGACGCCGCCTCCATTGCGGCCGCCAACCGCCTGGACGGGTCCGCCACCGGTGTGAACGCCGCCGTGAGCGAGGCGACGGCGAACGTCAACAGGTGGTGGTTCGACACCAAGAACGTGACCGGCGTGACGGTGGACTTCTCCACCACCCCCACCGGGACCTTTGTCGCCAATCCCAGCCCCGCGACCGGGTATCGCTTCGCGCGGGTCCAGGCCCAAATGAGCGTGCCAATTTACTTCCTGCCCATCTTCGCCGGCCTCTCCACCTCGCGCAGCGTGAATGCGACCGCCGTAGCCGGACAAACCTACCTCGGAACACTGGGCGACGGAGCCTTTCCGTTTTCTCCCGACGCGCATGTTCCCAACCCGATCGCCAACGATGCCACCGGGAACTTCGGCTACATCAAGGGCCAGTTGTATACGATGCGCTGGGACCCGGTCGGCAATGGCAGCAAAGTGGGCATCACGAACAGCAGTGGCCACAAAATGGCCGGCTGCACGGGCGATATGAACACGGCGGGGTTCATCCCCGGGGCCGACAACCAGGGAGAGCGAGGCTACATTGATTTGGGAGGCAGCGGCGCCTCGTTTATCCGCGACGCCGTCGTCGGAGCGGTAGACGTCACCCCGATCAACGTGGGCGACCCCATCGTCAACGCCAACGGCAACAAGCAAGCGGTCGTCAGCTCCATTACCGAGCGTATCAACCAGGACACCAACACCACCACCGCCAGTTACTACACCGCTCCGGCCGCCGGGGTAGGCCTGGAACCGGCCGCCCGGACCTACTACGGGATCGATCCGCCGGGCCAGACGCCGGCCAGCCCGCCGCGCGGCAACGGACGCCGCATTGTAACGGTTCCCGTGAATAACCCGACCAACAATATAGTGGCGGGCTTCGCCAACTTCTTCCTCCCGCTCGACCCTTGCCAGGCGCTAGGTGGAGGCGGCAATCCGCAGCCTTGCTGCGCCGAATACATCGGGCCAGCCAGCCAGTTGCCCGCCAGCGGCGGCGCTGGCCAGGGCAGCGGCAGCCAGGGCGCCTACCGGATCAAGCTCTTTCAGTGACCGTGGTGCGGCCTAACTGGTGGCGCCCAGGCTCTCGGTGGTGAGCGCTACCTCGATCTTCGGCAGCGTCTTGTTGCTGGCGATCAAGGGCGTGAAGAAACGGAAGGGGTAGTTGGCGATCACCACGCGGACCTTGAAAATCCCGTCGCCCAGATCCACGTTGGTCACCGTCACCAGGCTGGTCGAGAGGCCGAGCAGCACCGTGCCGGTTCCGGCGCTGTTTCCATAGACCACGACGTTGCGGATCTTGGTCGCATCGAAGGTATTCACCACCCCATAGCGTGCTCCGGCGCGCGCCCGCTCGGTCAGGCCCTGCAGACGGAATAGCACCGAGCCCAGGTCGATGAGGCCGATGAAACTAATCAGGAAGACGGTAAGGACCAGGCTGGTCTCTACCACCGTGCTGCCGCGGCGGGAGAATCCCGGGAGTGCCTGCATGGTAAACCTCCGCTCAAGTGATGTATTGGCCCAGGTAGATGAACGTCGCTTTGGGTTTGTTGGAAAGCGTGAACGTCCGGAAGACCGCGTAGAAGCTGAAGCCGCTGATCCGCACGGTGATCGTTTGCGGAATACCCTTCGAGTCGGCGAGCCACGTGACGCTGACCTGCGCCGTGGTCAGCCCGTTCACCACGGGCGTCGTACCTCCGCTCGTCACGCCGTAAACCACCACGTTCCGGATGCGGCTCCGGAAACTCGCGCCACTCTGGCCGCCGTCGAAATCGGTGGTACCCGCGTAGCGTCCCCCAGTACGGACCGCACTCTGCAACTGATTGTAAACAAAGAAGGAGTAGCCGAACTGGTACATTCCCGAGAGCAGCAGAAACAGCAGGGGAAAGGCTAGAGCAAACTCAAGAATCACGTTGCCGCCGCGGTGCCGCGACTGCCAGCTCGATATCACCGGTATGCCTCCTTACTTCTATCGGCCGGAAGCGCAACACGTTTAGCCCGGGGGGGCGGTGCCCCCCGGACCGGCGGTTTTTCCCGTTGAAGACAAGCGGCAATTGGCGTACATTGAATGACATAGAGAATGCCCATGGACTTCAAGATCGCGCGTCACGGTTCCGGCGTCCAGGTCATTTCGTTGCGCGGCCGGCTCACCTTTGGTCCGCACACCGACCGCTGCCGGGACGCCGTAAAGGCTGCTCTCGCCGCCGGGGACCAGCGGTTCGTCTTCGATTTGACGGGGGTGGACTACGCGGATAGTGCCGGCCTCGGTTTTTTGGTGAGTTGCCTGGTGTCGATCCGCCAGGCGGGCGCGGAGCTGCGGCTGGTCTCCCCGCCCGAACGCGTCCTCCACGTGCTGCACATCACCCGGCTCGACACCGTCTTCCCGATCGATACCGGGCAGCCGCAGGCCCTGGCACAGTTCGGCTCTTGACCGGCCTGGTCAGGCCAGCCGCGCCGTCCTGGTGGGACGGAACCCCGGTGCAGATTTCGCTTAGCGGGCCTTGAAGCGGGTCCGGACCGGCGCCTTGCGGGCCTGGTCGGAGCCGCGTGCCTCGTTCACGCGCAGGTTGCGATCTTCCAGCGGCGCATGATTGAAGCGGGTAATGATGGCCTTCGAGTCTTCGTCGGTAGCCGCCTCGATGAAGGCGTATCCCTTGGATTCCTGCGTCTCGAAATCGCGGATGACTTTTACGTCGTCATAGGTAATGTTTTCGTGTTGCAGCCAGCTCTGGATATCCTCTGCGCTGACCCACGAGGGCAGATTACCCATGAAGACGGTGCGGTTACTGCCCCTCTTCTTGTTCATCACGGTAATCAGGGATTATAGCCTAACCCGGGCCGTTGCGGGCGAGCCGGCGGTAGATCGCCTCCGCTCGCTCGAAAGTGGTCCGCGCCTCTTCGTAGGCGGCGCGCGAAGGATAGCGCGCGACTTCCAGGCCGGCGGCCAGCTTGCGAACGTAATCGGCCCACCGCAAGGCCTCTACCGGCTTGACGGGCAACTGGCCGTTGCGCAAGAAGTAGAAAGGTGAAGTGTGGGCGTAACGAATGGTCTCGCCCGCCGGCTCGAAGCACCGCACGGCCAGCCAGCCAGGCTCCGTGATGGTCAGGCTCAGCGCGGTTCGCAGCACGGCATTGCCCCCGGCCGGAAACGAGCGGATCACTTCTCCGTTGAAGACAATCTCCATGCGGTCGAGCCGGTTCTGGGAGTGCGCCTCGATCGCAATCACCGCGCCGGAAGGACCCCGCCAGTCGAACGCCGCGCCCGGCGCCTCCCCGTCCACCGACACCTCCAGCAGCGGACCGTTGGTCGCCATGCTGTGCCCCGCCTTTAGATCCCGGAACCATTGCTGGTAGCTGAACGGGCCGTTCAGGTGCACGTACACGCGTTCGTAGCCGGGCCACGACGGCATGATCCCCGAAGCGGACCCGGCCGATACCGGCACCCGGAAGCCGCAGTTTAGGAAGCTGTAGTAGAGGTCCATCATCCACTGCGCGAATCCGGCCGGCGTTTTGTAAGCCGGCTTGTCGCGCTCCATCGCGCCGTATTTCTCGGCCTCCAGCAGCATCCCGCGCGGGTGGAAGTGGTTGTTCACGATTCCGATGGCGTCGATCAGCCCCAGCGCCAAAACCACCGGGACGAGCTTCCAGATGGGCTTCTCCGCGTCCACGAACGCCCCGGCCTCCCGCGCCCGGCGGGCCACCTCCGCATCGGTTGGGAAGAACGCCGACTGCGGCGGCTCGAAAGCCTGCGGGGTATTCAGCAGTACCAGAGCCCCGTGCCCCGCTCCAAGCCTCTCGATTTCCTGATTCTGCAAGCTGGCGACATAGCCGCCTGGCGCCGGGACCAGGTGGTTGCCCGGCCACGGAGGCATGTCCGCGGCCGGAGTGTCCCGCAGGTGCCGCGAGATCACTGGGCCGATGTTCAGCTCTTCGGCGCGCAACGCCAGCGGCATGTCCTCGGCGCGGCGATGAAGGTGCAAGTCGCCCGAATACCACCCGCGCTCGTTCATGTTGAAGAAGCGCGCCAGGTCCAGGTCGACGCGGGCCGGCTCGCCGGCGGCCAGATCGACGGTCTTCTCGGCCGGCCGGAATTCGGCGCCCTTCTCCGCCCGCACCCGGTAGCGTCCCGGCGCGAGCGCCACCGAGGCGCTCTGATCTACCAGCGAGTGCTCCTCGCCCCCGCGCGAATAACCCGGAATTCCCGGAATCGGATGCGCCCGGCCTCCCGCGTCGAAGATGTACACGCGTGCCGCGGTAGGTTTACCACCGGTGTGCAAAAAAACATCCAGGGTCGTGGTGGACGGCTCTTGAGCCGGCAACACTCCGGCGACGCACCACCCCAGGAGAAGAAAGAGGACCAAGGCAACATTCTAGCTCGGCTTTCCCGGCCTGCCGCCCCGCCCCTGCGACTTTCTCGGGCCTGAATCTGGGGCTTGCGCCCTGGTCCAGTTGGGTCTACGCTGGAAATAGAGACTAGGCTGTCTGAAAGGAGAACGATGGCCAAGCGAGAAAAGCGTGTTACGTCCTTGACGACGGAGGATGGGCTGGAGGCGGAAGCCAGCCTGGTTCCCACCCATTCCCGCCGGTCGCAGGTCCTGGGATCTCACCAGAAAGATGGGAACGTCGATTCCCGTAAGTTCCGGCCGCGTCTTCCGGCCTCGAACGGTTCCCCGCCGGAACCGCTGCCGGCCCGGGAGCCCGCCGGTCCGGTTCCGGTCCGGGCGAAACACTCCCCGGCCAACTCGCCGGAGCACTGGCAAAGGCTGGATCGTGTGCCGCAGTTGCGAGCGCCCTACCGCCCGCAGCCGGCGCAGCCCGTTCCGCCGGTCCGCGCGCCTCGGCCCACCGCCGCGAAACCCCGCCGCCCCGCGCTCCGGGCCGGCAAACGGGCTTAACCCTCGCGCTGGCTCTGAATCCGCGCGCGGGTGAAGTCCAGTATCCCAACCAATAGCGCGACGAGCACCGGCCCGACGATCAGCCCCACGGCGCCGAAAGCCTCTACGCCTCCGAGAATACTGAAGAAAATCAGCAGGGTCGGCATTTGCGCATGCTGCCCGATGATCAACGGCCGCAGGATGTTGTCGATCGTGCTGACCCCGAACAAGCCGCCCCCCAGCAGAATCGCCCCGCGCCACACGTGCCCCTGCCAGAGGAGGGCGATACCGGCCGGCGCCCAAACCAGCCACGATCCCACCAGCGGCACCAGCGCGAGCAGCCCCATCACGATGCCCCACAGCAGCGGGGTCGGCAATCCCAGCGCCCAGAACAGCAGGCCGCCCAGGAAACCCTGCGCCGCCGCCACTACGAGTCCCCCCAGCACGGTGGCCCGCACGATGTCGCGGATCTTGCCAAAGAGATCTTCGGTCTGCGTATGCCCGAGCGGGACCAGGTCGCGCAGCCACTGCGCCAGCCGCTCCCCGTCGCGCAGGAAGAAGAACAGCGTCATCGTGACGATGGCCAGGTCGAAGGCCCAGTGCACCAAGCCGCCGATCAGGCCCGGCGTAGCAGCGATCAGCCGGGACGCGCCCTGCCGCAGCAGGTCGTTGAGCACTGTCTTCAAGTCATAGCCGAACCGCTGGGCCAGGTCCGCCATCCAGGCCCACGCCTGTAACACGGGCTCGCTATTAGGCTGCCCGCCCGCTCCCGGCTGCACCAGTTTCTCCAGGCGTCCATAGACTTCCTGCACCTGCGCTGGGAGCAGCGAGGCCACCCAGTAGAAGGGAATGCTCAACAGGAAGGCGCCCAACAGGCACAGCAGCAGCGCCGCCAGCGACCCGCTCCGCACCGCTGCGAGCAACGGACGGTAGAGCGGATGCAGCACGAGCGCCAGAACGGTGGCCCACACCACCGGCTCCAAAAAAGAACGGAAGACTAACGCGCAGAGCGCCGCGATCACGACCCCGCCCGCCACCAGCAGGGTCGTCGTCAGATAATCGGTCCGGCGCGGAGACTCGGGCAAGCGCCAGAATACCACCCCCGCCATGCTAAGTTGGTGCCGGAACCGAACCAATGAATCTGGAAGCGCAGCGCGCGAAGGCCGAGTTGCTCCGGCGTCTCCATGAGGGGCCGGACCTCCTGGTGCTGGCCAACCCCTGGGACGCCGGCAGCGCCCGCATCTTCGAGCAGGCCGGCTGCCGCGCGCTCGGCACCACTAGCGCCGGCATCGCCTTTGCCCACGGTTACGCGGATGGCGAGCGGCTCAGCCGCGCCGAAATGCTGGAGGCCGTGCGGCGCATCGCGGCCGCCGTTGCCGTGCCGGTGACGGCCGACATGGAGGCTGGCTTCGGTGACTCGGCCGCCGAGGTGGTCGAGACCGTGCGCGGGGTGCTGCGGGCCGGCGCCGTCGGCGTCAACCTCGAGGACGCCCTCAAGAGCGCCCCGGGGACGCTCGTCGAGATCGCCGCGCAGGTTGAGAAAATCCGCGCCGTACGCGAGCTGGCCGCAGCCGAGGGAATTCCGCTCGTCATCAA
>JBGPDC010000224.1:0-8620 GCA_041482115.1 Terriglobia bacterium
CTACGTGTTCATGGACACCGCCTACTTCGCCGTCGGCGGCAAGGACAACGACAGCGTCTACTCCGATTTTGGCGGCTCCCTCACGATCCTCACCACCATCGGCAGCAAGCGCTATCCCGGCCTGGCCACGATCGACTACGGCAACAAGGCTCTCGCCCGCCCCACCGATAAGGTCAAGGGTATGCCTTGGCTCGAGGTGGTGAACCAAGGCGCGGAATACGGCGGCCTGAAATGGAAGGATGGCGAGCACGGTCTCGAGCTCGGGCAGCGCGTGGAAATCTACTGCACCACCCTCGACATGAGCACCAACGTCTACGACCGCTACTACGTCGCCCAGGGCGAGCAGATCGTCGATGTGTGGCCGATCATGGGCCGGAGCGGCGCGGCACAACGGTAGGGCGGGCCCCCTGGCCCGCAGCCGGGCCCCCGGCCGGCTTCTTTAGAGACGCGGCAATGCTGCGCGCCAGGGAACTTTTCCGTGTGATTCAGCAGCCGGACCAGGGGGTCCGGCGCGGACGAGGGCGTCCGCCCCACCAGTTAAGCCAGGATTGCCTTTACGACGCTGGCCTTCTCGACTCCCGTCAGCTTCTGGTCGAGTCCCTGGTACTTATAAGTGAATCTTTCGTGCTCGATGCCGAACAGGTGCAGGATCGTCGCCTGGAAGTCGCGCACGTGCACCGGATCTTTGGTGACGTTGTAAGAAAACTCGTCGGTCTCCCCGTAAACGATGCCGGGTTTCACGCCGCCGCCGGCCATCCACAGACTGAAGCAGCGCGGATGGTGGTCGCGCCCGTAGTCGGTGGGCGTGAGCTTGCCCTGCGAATAAATCGTCCGGCCGAACTCACCCCCCCAGATCACCAGCGTGTCGTCGAGCATGCCCCGTTGCTTCAAGTCTTGCACCAGCGCCCAGGCCGCCTGATCGACATCCTGGCACTGGCTGGGGAGCACCGCGGGAAGTTTGCCATGGACGTCCCAGCCGCGGTGATAGATCTGCACAAATCGCACCCCTCGCTCGGCTAACCGGCGCGCCATCAGGCAGGAGTTGGCGAAGGTGCCGCCTTGGCGGGCGTCCTCGCCATAGAGGCGATACGTCTGCTCCGGTTCCTTCGAAAGGTCCGTCAGCTCGGGCACGGAAGCCTGCATCCGGTAGGCCATTTCGTATTGCTCGATGCGGACCAGGGTTTCCGGATCGGCGATCTTGTGGTGCTCGATCCGATTCAGCTCGCTCAAGCCGTCCAGCATGCGCCGGCGGATAGGAGCCGGCACCCCGTCGGGGTTGTTGATGTAGAGCACCGGTTCGCCGCCGGCCCGCAGCGCGACACCCGTGTATTGCGCCGAGAGGAATCCCGCGCTCCACATCCGCGCGGAGATGGCCTGCACGTTCGCCTTCGGGTTGCTGTGAGTGGCATTGAGCACGACAAAAGTGGGCAGGTCCTGGTTCATGCTGCCCAGTCCATAGGCGAGCCACGATCCGATGCACGGTTTGCCGGCGATCATGTTGCCGGTCTGGATGAAGGTGATGGCTGGCTCGTGGTTGATCGCCTCGGTGCGCAGAGAACGCAGAATGGCGATATCGTCCACCATCTTGGCCGTGTGCGGCAGAAGTTCCGATACCCAGGCGCCGTTCTGGCCGTATTGCGCAAACTTGT
The DNA here is from genome assembly GCA_041482115.1 of Terriglobia bacterium. Classification (GTDB taxonomy): domain Bacteria; phylum Acidobacteriota; class Terriglobia; order Bryobacterales; family JACQDG01; genus JBGPDC01. The sequence goes on from JBGPDC010000224.1 coordinate 1,650, forward strand.
AGATCGACGGCGCCACCGGAAAGCGGCTCTGGCCCGAGGACATGGTGGTCAGGCGCTGGCCCTGGCGCACCGAATCGGGCAGATCTTTGTCGTACCACTCCCGCATGACGGGCTTGTAATCGAGCAGGTCCATCTGCGGCGGCGCGCCGACCATGTGCATGTAAATCGCGCGCTTCGCTTTCGGGGCAAAGTGGGGAAGCCCTGGCAAACCGCCCGCGGAGAGCTTGTCCGTCGGGTTCGCGCGCAGCTCCTCGCCGAACATGGTGGCGAGGGCCGCCACGCCCAGTCCCCGCGCCCCGCGCGCAAAGAACTGGCGGCGGGTCTCGTTTCGAACGGCTTCGTCGGATGGATGCATGATCGGCTCGGATGCTACTTGTTCAGCGCCTCATCCAGGTTGAGCAACTGATTGGCAAGCATGGTCAGGGCCGCAAATTCCGCGGGGGGCAGGGCCGGATCCGCCTTCCATTCTCCCACCGCGAGCAGCTTGCCGGCATCGGCCGGATGGGAATCGTAATAATTCAGAAAATCCTTGTAAGAGGCCGCCACGATCGGCCGCTCCTTGGGATCAAGCGGGCGCGCCAGCACGCGAGCCGTCATGAAGTCCAGCCGCTGGTCGAGCGTGGCGCCCGCGGCGAGCAGGGTCCCCTCGGCCAGGCGGCGCGCGGCCTCCACAAACTGCGGGTCGTCCATCGTGAGGAGCGCCTGCAACGGGGTATTGGTGCGCTCCCGGCGCAATAGGCAGGTCTCCCGCGTGGGCGCGCCGAAGATTTCGAGAGCAGCCGGGGGGGCGCTCCGTTTCCAGAAGGTGTAGAGGCTGCGGCGATAGAGGTCCGGCCCGGCGTCCCGCTTATAGATCCGGGTATTGCTCGCCATCATGGAGGTCACTTCCCAGATTCCGGCGGGCTGATAGGGCTTCACGCTCGGACCGCCGATCAGCGGAACCAGCAGACCGCTCGCGGCCAGCGCGTAATCGCGAACCATCTCGCCATCCATGCGGAACCGGGGGCCGCGGGCCAGCAGCCGGTCGTCCGGGTCCTTCTGCAGCTTCTCTTCGGTCGTCAGCGCCGCTTGCCGGTAGGCAGCGGAGGTCACCATCAGCCGCAGCAGCCTCTTCACGTCCCAGCCGGACTCGCGGAAGTCGACCGCGAGCCAATCGAGCAGCTCGGGATGCGACGGCGCCTCGCCCTGGGACCCGAAATCCTCGGAGGTCTTCACGATCCCCGTGCCGAAAATCTCTTGCCAGAAACGATTGACGGCCACGCGCGCGGTGAGGGGATGGGACGGATCGACCAGCCACTGGGCGAGACCCAGGCGATTCCGCGGATACGACGCCGGCAGGGGCGGCAGCACGGCGGGGACATTGGGGTCCACGGCCTCGCGCGGCTGATCGTACATGCCGCGGTAGAGGATATTGGCCATCGGCTTCGAATCCGGCCGCTCTTCCATCACGAGAGCGGTGGCGGCCCGGTTCTGGATGCTTCGGCGCTCGGAGGTCACCTCGTCGAAGGCCTTGGCGAGTTTCCGATAGGCCGGATCATGACGGGTCAGATAATACTGGTGCAGAGCTTCTCTTTCGGAAGCCGAGAGCCGCTTGGCATCCTTGCCGATCGATCCGGCCAGCGCGGGCCACGCCGATACTTCGAGGGCCTCTTCCTCGGTGAGGACGCGATCGAAAACCTGGAGAGCGGCGATCGATCCATTGAGGAACCCGTTGGCTCCGTCGTTCCCGATGAGCAGCGGGGCGTCGTTCCGGGCCGTGCCCTGGAGCTCGGTGACAACCGTGTTGTTCTGGCCACCATAAGCTCCCCGCTGAATGGGGACGGCCGTCCCGTCCACATAGAGCGACAGGCCCTTTTCCTCGCGGCTGCCGTCGTAGGTGAAAGTCAGGTGGGTCCACACGCCCTCTTTTAGCGGAGCGTTCTGAAGCCCGATGGCCCGGAGGGCCCTCCCCTCGTCGCCGTAGAGCCGGAGAGCGGGCACTCCTTCGTCGAGATCGATGATCCAGCCCCGCAGTTGCAGCGGCCCCGGGCCGTCGTCGTCCGGTTTGGGGGGCGGCTGAACTTTGACGAGCTGGCTGGCGATCGTCGGAGCATCGCGCGAGCCCGTCAAGCCCGGATGCCTGACGACCTTGGTCAGATGCACCCAGGCGGTAATGGAAAACGGCTCGTCGCCGGTAACCGACGCGAGATTCGGAAGGGTCAGTGCGGACTTGCCGTCGAACCGCAGCGCCGGCCGCCCCGCCCAGGGCGATTCGCCTCGCGTGACGCCGGAAACAAGTGGCGCCTGGTCTATCGGGAGCGCCCAGGTCTCCTGGGGGCCGTCGGGGGGCAGACGCAACTGTTTGCGTTCCTTCGATCCGAGCCAGCGGTCGAAGGCGGCACTGGGAGCCCGGCGCGCCTCCGCCATCCGGCTCTTCAATGCCTCGCGCTCCGCGTTCAGCTCCACCCAGCGGGCGCGGTCCCGTTCCTGGGGTACGAAGATCATCGGCGGCGCATCCGGCCGGTTGTCGTCCATCACCATCTGGTTGGTATTGCGGAAGAACGCGGCCAGCGAGTAGTAATCCCGCTGCGAGATGGGATCGAACTTGTGGTCGTGGCACGTGGCGCACCCCACGGTCAGGCCGAGGAACACCGTTCCCGTGGTGTCGACGCGATCCTTGACATACATCGCGGCCACTTCTTCTTCGATGACCCCGTTTTCGTTGGTGCTGACGTTGTTGCGGTTGAAGCCCGAGGCGATCTGCTGGTCGAGTGTCCGCCGCGGCAGCAGGTCCCCGGCCAACTGTTCCACGACGAACCGGTCATAGGGCAGGTTCCGATTGAACGCCTGTATCACCCAATCGCGATAGGGCCACATGTCGCGGCGATTGTCGTAGTGCATCCCGTTCGTGTCGCCATAGCGCGCGGCGTCGAGCCAGTAGTGGGCGCGGTGCTCGCCAAATTGCGGGGTGGCCAGCAACCGATCGGCCAGCTTCTCGAAGGCGTCGGCGGAGCTATCGTTGACGAAAGCGGCGACCTCTTCGGGGGACGGCGGCAAGCCCCTCAAGTCGAGCGACAGGCGCCGGATGAGCGTCCGCCGGTCGGCTTCGGAAGCGGGCCGCAGCCCGGCCGCCTCGACCTTCGCGAGGATGAACCGGTCGATCGGATTGCGCACCCACTGCTCGTCGCGCACGGCCGGCGGCGCGGGGCGGGCAGGAGCGGCGAAGGCCCAGTGTTCCTTCCAGTTCGCGCCTTGTTCGATCCAGCGTTTGATAGTGTCTTTTTGCTGGTCCGTCAGCGTCTTGTGAGAGTACGGCGGCGGCATCCGGACGGCGGGATCCGCGGCCGTGATCTTCCGGTAGACCAGGCTTTCCGCGGGCTTCTGTGGAACGATCGGAGTCCCGTTCCTGCGCTGCGCAAAAGCCCCCTCGCGCAGATCGAGACGGAGATCGACCATCCGCGTGGAGGAGTCGGGTCCATGACAGAGGAAGCAGTTGTCCGAGAGAATGGGACGGATTTCGCGCTGGAAGTCGACGACCGCCGCCTTGTCGTCGGCCCACAAGGAACCGCACAGCAGGACCGCGGCGCTCGCGGCGAATCGGATCGGGGCTGCCACTGCCCGTGATCTTAGTGTCAACACTAGAGTTATGTCAACTTCGCCTTGCTATCCTGAAGGTTGGCACTGCTTCTGAATGCGCAAGCCCTCACCAAGAGTTTTGGGGCGGCCCCGCTGTTCCGCGACCTTTCTTTCACGGTGTCCGAGGGCGACCGGATTGGCCTGATCGGCCCCAACGGGTCCGGCAAATCGACGCTTCTCAAGATCCTGGTGGGCCAGGAAAGGCCGGATGGCGGCGAGGTGGCGGTCCGCAAGGCGGCGCGGCTCAGCTCCGTCGCGCAGGATGCCGAGTTCCCTCCTGGCGAGACGGTCCGTGCCGTGGTGGAACGGGCACTGGAGCACGGTGCAGTGCCGGAATCAGAGCGGGACGCCCGCAAACTCCAGACCCTCGGCCGGGCCGGCTTCGAGGACTTCGACGTGGAAGCCGCCGCGCTCTCGGGCGGATGGCGCAAGCGCCTGGCGATCGTCGAAGCCGTGGTGTCGGCGCCCGACCTGCTGCTGCTTGACGAGCCTACCAATCACCTCGACCTGGCTGGTATTACCTGGCTCGAGCAGTTGCTGCAGAACGCCCCCTTCGCCTGCGTAGTCGTCAGTCACGACCGCTACTTCCTCGAGAACGTCGCGACCTCCATGGCGGAATTGAGCCCCGCTTATCCGGACGGCCTGCTGGCCGTAGCGGGCAACTACAGCGCCTTCCTCGAAAAGAAGGGCGAGTACCTGCACGCTCAAGCCAAGCACCAGGAATCGCTCGAAAACCGCGTGCGCACAGAGATGGAATGGCTGCGGCGCGGCCCGAAGGCCCGCACGACCAAGTCGAAGTCGCGCATCGACCAGGCGCAGGAGTTGATCGGGGAGCTGGCCGGCATGCGAGAGCGGAGCCGCACCGCCACCGCCGATATCGATTTCTCGGCGACCGATCGTAAGACGAAACGCCTGATCGCGCTGGAAGGCGTGTGTCATTCTTTGGGCGGCCGCACCCTCTTCGAAGGCCTCGACTTTACGATCACCGCCGGGATGCGGGTGGGCCTGGTGGGGCCCAACGGCAGCGGCAAGACCACCCTCCTGCGGCTGTTGCGGGGCGAGATGTCGCCGGACCGTGGCCAGATCCGCCGTGCCGACGCCCTGCGCGTGGTGTACTTCGATCAGAACCGCCGCCTCGATCCGGACCTGACCCTCCGGCGGGCCCTCGCGCCCGATTCCGACTCCGTCATCTACCAGGACCGTGTGCTTCACGTCGCCTCCTGGGCGGCGCGGTTCCTGTTCTCAAACGAGCAGTTGAACCAGCCAGTAGGCCGCCTGTCGGGAGGCGAGAAGGCGCGCGTCCTGATCTCACAATTGATGCTCGAGCCGGCGGACGTGCTGCTGCTCGACGAGCCGACCAACGATCTCGACATTCCCACGCTCGAAGTCCTGGAAGAAACCCTGCTGGAGTTCCGCGGGGCGCTCGTGCTGGTCACTCACGATCGCTATCTGCTCGACCGCGTGTCGACCGTGGTCCTCGGCCTCGATGGCCGGGGCGGGGTGGAGCGCTTTGCCGACTATTCGCAGTGGGACGCCTGGCAAGCGGAGCGCAAGCCGCAGAAACCGAAGCCGGCCCCCGTGACCGCCACCACCCCCGCCGCTACCCGCAAGAAGTTGTCGTATCTCGAAGCGCGCGAGTACGTGACTCTGGAACCGGGTATCGAACAGGCAGAAAGAACTCTCGCCACCCGGCGGGCGGCTTTGGAGGATCCGAAGATCGTCGCCGACCGGCATGCCCTGGCCGAGGCGGTCCGCGACATAGAAGCGGCCCAAGGCGCTCTCGACGCTCTCTACGCGCGCTGGGCGGAGCTGGAGGAAAAGAAAAGTTAGCCCCCCGGGTTCGTTGTGGTATAATCCTTACTAGTTGGAAGTCGATCTGCAGTTCTCCTCCCCTCGTTGGTAGGCGTTTAGCTGATTCTCCTTCCCCAAAAACCTAAATGAAAAGTTTCTCTGAAATCTCTCTGTGTGCTCCCCTGCGGAGCAACCTGACCAAACACGGCTTTACCGAGCCTACCCCCGTACAGGCCCTGGCCATAGCGCCGATCCTGGCGGGACGCAACGTGGTCGCCACGGCGCAAACCGGCACCGGCAAGACCCTCGCGTTTGTCCTGCCGCTGATCCAGTTGCTGGGCGAAGAAGCGCCGGGCTCCGGCGTCCGCAGCCTCATTCTGACGCCGACGCGCGAGCTTGCCATCCAGATCCACGAAGTCTTTGAAAAGATGGCCGCCGGCACCGGCATTAGCGCCGCAGTCGTGGTCGGCGGGCTCAGCGAAAAAACGCAGTTGAATGCGATTCGCAAAGGCGCCCAAGTCCTCATCGCCACGCCCGGACGGCTGTGCGATTTCCTGACGCGGAAGCTCGCCCGTCTCGGCGGCGTCCGCATTCTCATTCTCGATGAGGCCGACCGCATGCTCGACATGGGCTTCCTGCCGACCATCAAGCGGATCCTCGCGGCGACGCCTGCCGATCGTCAGACGCTCTTCTTCTCGGCCACGATCGAAAGCTCCGTCCAGCATCTCGTCGAGGCACACGCCCGGAATGCCGTGCGCGTGGAAGTCGGCTCCATCACCAAACCCTCCGAGCAGGTGGACCTGCACGTCTACGAAGTCGAGCAGGATAACAAGCTCGGGCTGCTGCAGATGCTGTTGCGGCGCGAGCAGGGCTCCTTCCTGGTCTTCGCCCGCACCAAGCACGGCGCGGATCGCCTGTCCAAGCGGCTGGCCCGCGAGGGCGTCAAGGCCGCGACCATTCACGGCGACCGCAGCCAGAACCAGCGCAACGACGCGCTGCGCGGCTTCCAGGAGGGCTACTACCGCGTCCTGGTAGCGACCGACGTCGCCGCCCGTGGCATTCACGTCGAAGGCATCTCTCACGTGGTGAACTACGATCTGCCCCAAGTGCCGGAGGATTTCATCCACCGCGTGGGACGGACCGGCCGCGCCGGCGCCCGGGGCATCGCCGCGACTTTCGGCACGCGCTCCGAGCGCAGCGAAATTTCCCGCATCGAACGGACCCTGGCGATTCGGCTGACGCGGCAACAAGTGCCCGTGGAGCTCGGGGGACAGCGTCCGGAAACGGCGTCGGTGGTGATGATCGAGGCCGCCGCCGTCCGCCAGCGCCGCTGGATGAGTTTCGGCGGCTCCGGCCGGCGCCGGGTTTCGGCGTCGCGTTGACCGCTCCCTTGCGGTCGCGGCTCGGTTACGAAGTCCGATTGTCACTGCTTTCCACCAACGCATGGCGTCTTCACCAACGAACGCCGTTACAGAGATGGAATGAGAAGGCCGGTCTCCGGCGGGATGCGTTAAGCTCCCAATGGATACGCACTCGAAGTGCAAAAGGAGACCGGCCATGAAGAA
>JBGPDC010000225.1:0-8593 GCA_041482115.1 Terriglobia bacterium
AGTGGCTTCTGGGACCCGAGGGGTGCGGCATCCTTTATGTGGCCGCCGAGCTGATTCCCGAGATCGAGCCGGTCGAGTTCGGCTGGACGAGCGTCGCCTGCTGGACCGACTACCAGGCGCGCGACAGCACGCCGCGTCCCGGGGCGGCGCGCTACGAGTGCGGCACGCTGAATACCGCCGGCTGTTACGGCCTGCTGGCGGCGATCGAGCTGCTGCAGGAGGTGGGAATTAATCGCATCAAACAGCGCGTAACCGATGTCGCCCGCCGCATCGCCGCGGGCGTCACGGAGCGCGGCTACCAGTTGATGACCCCGCCGGATGGAGAATCCGCTTCTGGGATAGTGGCCTTCCGCAAGCCGGGACTGGACGCGGTGGAGGTAGTCCGGCTGCTCGCGTCTCACCGCATCGTCGCCGCCCCGCGCTCCGGATGGATTCGCACCTCGCCACACTTCTATATCAGCGACGACGAAGTCGCGCAGCTCCTCGACGTTCTACCGTAGTGGCCTGTCGCGAGCAATTCGTTACTAACGTATACAGTGGCTATAAGCGCGCGACACCTCGTGCCGAGCCGCGACCGTGAGGGAGCGGTCCTGGTTACACTTCTGCTGCGAAGGCTCAATCTTGCCGCAGCGCTTCCAGGAGACGCCCCGCCCCAAGTCTGGTTCCCGCTATACTGGACCTGAAAATGGCGTTGTCAAAGGCCAAGCTCCGCCGGGGTGAGAGCGGCCCCAAGGTCTTCGAGCTAAACGAGCCTATCGACATCACAGTCTTGCGAGAAGGTAATCTTTGGGTACTGGAGTACAAGCCCCTGGGCATTTCGGCCTACGGCTCTACAAAGCTGCGGGCATTGCGAGCCTTCGCAGAGGAATTCTCCTCTTGCTGGCGCTGGATCGCGCAGGAACGGGACAGTCAACTCGGCGTGGACGCGCGGGAGCTAAAACGGAAGCTGCTGGCGCTGGTCAGGGCGGTGAAACCCAAATCGATGCTCACGATCCGGGCAAAAGCGACGGCGTAGGCGGGACCATATGGTTCCGGCAGGACGACACGCACTATTCCATGTTTTGGCTGATCGTGGACGGCAGAAAGCGCGCGGTGCGAACTCGCATCAGCCACGGCCTGCGGGAGTACAGCGATGCCCTCTTGAGTAGAGTGGCCCATCAGATGAAACTGAGCCGGCGGGAACTGGCTGAGTTTATCCGGTGCCCCATGGATCATAAGAGGTACGTCGCGGTGCTCGTGGAGAGTGGAGCCTTGGGGAATCCGAGCGATCGACCACCGGGCGAGCCCTAATGGGCCGGTGGTCAGCGACGACGAAGTCGCGAAGCTCCTCGACGTGCTGCCGTAACAGCTTACGGTTGCTCTCCTGTCTTAAGCATCCAGATATTGCCGGTCTGCTCGCCCATGCCGAAGACGAGACTACTCGTGGTGATCGATATTGAGTAGATCCCCGGAGAGCGACGGGCGTGGTGGAAGTGCTGAACCGGGAAAATGACGCCGGCAGCGCGCTTACTGACCGGATCGAGGCGCTGGGCCCAAATGCAGCCGAACCCATCCCGCTCGGACTGGAAGTATAGAAGGTTGCCATCCGGCGACCAGGCAGTGTTGCGGTCGAGCGCCAAGCCGTCGGTCACCGGGATCCACTCGCTCTCCGGGATGGAGACTCCTTCCCGAAAAGCCACGACAAAGATGCGCCGGGTCAGCGGGCCGGTGATGGCATGAAAAGAGATCCAGCGGCCATCCGGGGAAAAGCGTGGATTACGCAGCGTCTGCTGGGAGTGCCGCAGCAGCTCGACGGTCCGGCCGGAACCGACGTCCAGCAGGTTTAGAGCCTGGGGTACAGAGCCGTAATAGAGCAGCTTGCCTTGTGGTGACCAGGAGTGTTGTGGTAAACAATCCTCGCACAGCTTCTCGGCGACACCCGGGGTTCCCACGCCGATCATGTAGATTGATGGCTTTCCGTTCTCAACCAACTGATAGGCCACCTTGGATCCGTCGGGAGAGATGACGGGAGAGGTCTCATCCGCCGGCGTCGCCGTCAGGGCGACCTCCCGCCCACTCTCCAGGTCCTTCATCCACACATCTTGGTTTCCCGAGCGATTGGACTGGAACACGAGCTTCTTCCCGTCGGACGAGACGGAGGGAAAAATTTCGGCACTGGCTGCGTCAGTCAATCGCCGCATCTCACCTAGCGGCTTGCCCTGATCGGCGGCGATGGGCAGACTCCAAATATCGATGTTCTCAGCAAGATTGGCGAACACCACGCCACCAGCGCCGAGGGAGGGTGCGACCTCCAGGCCCGTGCCACTGGTCAAGCGCCGGGGCGTTCCCTCCACCTGCCAGGTCTTGGGCGAGATCTGAATCTCCCAGAGATTCGCGCTGTCTCCCAGCCGGGCCGAAAAAACGACGGAATGTCCTTGCGTGCGCCAGAAACCGGGAATTGGGACGAGCGGACCGGGCAGCCCCGCGCGGCCGGACGCTTCCATAGCTCTCGTATTAACAGCAGATCCACCGTCAACAGCTACTATCCACCACTCATTGCCGGTAGACCCCGCCGTTCCTTGACTCGCGGTCCTCCGCCCCATAAACAAAAGGTGCTTGCCGTCAGGCGACCAGGTTGGAGACTGGGCGATGTCGAGGTCCGCTGCGAGGCGCCGGGGAGATCCCCCAGAGGAGTCCACTACATAGATCACACCACCGCTCACACCACCGATTACTCCTACCCAGTAGGCGATCTTGCTGCCATCGGGAGAGAACCGAGGGCGACGTCCCTGTCGGGCAACCAGCCTGGGCTCTCCGCCCAGCGCGGAGACGACATACACCCCGCCGCCCTCGCGGTCGGACCGAAAGACGATCCGCTGGCCGTCCGGCGAGAAGGAGGGTTCGTGATCGTCGGCTTCATCACGGGTTACCCGAATCGCCTCGCCGCGCGGCACCTGCTGAACCCATATGTCCAAGCCGCTGTCGCCGCTGCGGTCCGAGGCGTAAGCCAGAAGTTTGCCGTCGGGCGAGAGCGCAGGGTCGGTGGTCAAACCGGAGTCCGCCGTGAGCCGGGCCAGCACCGGGCCGAATCCCGGCTCGGCCGTTTTAGTGCGCAGGTTCCACCAGAGAACGCCGGCCACAGCCAGGATCAAGGCGGCACCCACCAGCCCAGCCGGGACCAGCCGGAGACGCGACCCCTTGGCGTCGGTCCCCGCGACCGGCGCCAGGCTCGACTCGGACTCTTCCTTCACTTCCTCGAGCGCCACCTTCAAATCGATGGCATGTTGAAACCGGCGGGCCGGATCTTTCCGCAGGCAGCGCGCGATGATCTTCTCGAGGTCTCGCGGGATCCCCGCCGCGACCTCGCTCAGCGCCTTCGGCTCCCGGTGCAAGATCGCCGCCAAGGTGGACATTCTTGTCTCACCCTGGAACGCCCGCTGGCCGGTGACCATCTCGTAGAGGACCGATCCGAAAGAGAAGATGTCGGAGCGGGCGTCCACCTTCTTGCCCTCGGCCTGCTCTGGGGACATGTAGGCCGCCGTGCCGACGATCGCGCCCTCTTCGGTGCGCGCAATGTCCCGGGTCGCGGCGTCGTCCCCATCGGTGCGCTCGGTCAGCTTGGCGAGGCCGAAGTCCAGGATCTTGACCAGGCCATGTTCGTTCACCATGAGGTTGGCCGGCTTCAAGTCGCGGTGCACGATGCCGGCGCCGTGCGCCCGGGCCAGCGCATCCGCCATTGGAATCACATACCGCAGCGCCTCGTTCACGCGCAGGCCGCCGCGCCCGATGAGTTGGTCCACGGTTTTGCCCGGGATGTATTCCATCACGATCAGGTCAATGACCTTGCCGCCGGACTCGGCTTCGTCGATCTCATAGATCGTGACGATGTTGGGGTGATTCAGCGCGGAGGCCGCCTTGGCCTCCTGAACGAAACGACGCTTGCGTTCCGGGTCGGCGACTGCCTCGGAATGGAGCACTTTGATGGCGACAGTCCGGTCGAGGCGCGTGTCGACCGCCTGATACACCACTCCCATGCCGCCCTCGCCGAGCTTCCCGTTAATGCGATAGTGGCTGAGTGTCTGGCCGATCATGGGGTGGGCTTGGCCGGTATTGTAGCTCACGGCCTTATGCCCTGCGGAGAATTCGTGCTGTTGGCTTAAGACGTGCTGCCCTAGGCTGCCCGGCCTAAAATCGGGAAACGGTGGTCACGCGCCGCGAGCGGCTGTAACGGCAAGTCGGCGTAAGGCCGGTACACGGCCAGGTCCCGGCGGCTCGAGATCGCGAGCTTCAGGTAGACGTGGTGGAGCTGGACGTTGATGGTTCCTATCGCCAGCCCGAGCGTGTCGGCAATTTCCCCGTTCGAGAGCCCTTGCAGGATGAGTGAGACGATCTGCCTCTGCCGCGGCGTCAGGCGGCACCAGTGCCACCAGGGCGCGTTCCGGAAGCGGGTACGGCCGAGCCTCTCCGAGGCGAACTGAATGAAGCACTCATCGAGCCAGATCCGGCCCTGCACGACGGCTCGGAGGGCTTCGAGCAACTGCGTGCTGGTGCTCTTTTTCATGACAATACCCGGAGCGCCCCATTGCAGGGCCTCGACCAGGGGCGCCGGGTCTTCGCTGCCCGTCAGCACGATGGTGCGGGCCAGATGGCCGCCGGAATGGAGCTGGCGGAGAAGCCCCATGGCGTCGTCGCGCCGCATGACCGGCTCGAGCAGGAGCGCGTCGGCCGGCGTGGTCTCGAGCAGCGCTAACGTGGTCGCGCCGTCGGCCGCCTCTCCGACGACCTGCATGGCCGGTTCAGAGGCGAGCAGCGCCGAGAGCGCCGCCCGAAACAGCGTGTCGGGATCGGCGATAAGAATGCGGACGGGCCGGCTTGGTTCGTTGGCCAGGTTCGAGGGGTCGGGGATCAAGTCTCCTCCAGGGGGGATCCATGTAATTCGTGACAATCTAGCCTCTATTGATCCTCTTTTCCCGCCGAACTGCAATACCTCTCAGGTAAGAGGCTTTATCCCCTGTCTGGTCTACCACCTCAGTAACCTGCTTTATTTCCCTTAGGTTATTGGTCTCGTGAAGAAGGCCAGTGGGCAACTGCGTTGCGGCCGGAAATGTGATGTATTACTCACCACTGCCGTCATGGGCACCACTCGATCTGGGATATACTGAACACAACCCAGAGAAAAAAGGGGATCTCTGGCGATTTTGGGGAGGTCTCGCATGTTTCGTTTCCTAGGCGTTTTTTGCCTGTTGGCCGCCCTGGCATTTGGGCAGCAAACGTCGGCGACGCTAACCGGGTCGGTTACCGATCCCTCGGGCGCCGTGGTTCCGAACGTCGTGGTGCGGGCGAAGAACCTGGCCACCAACGTCACCCGCGAGGCGCAAACCGACGCCACGGGCGTTTACACGCTGGCGTTTTTGCCGGCCGGCGATTACCAGATTGCGGCGGAGCGGACGGGCTTCCGCACGCAGTCGGTCGAGCGCGTCACGCTGCAGGTGGGGCAGACGGCCCGCGTCGATCTGCAAATGCAGGTGGGCGAGGTCGCCGAGACCATCACGGTCGAAGCCTCGACCGCGGTGCTGCAGACCGAGAACTCCACGGTGGGTACCGTGATCGACTCGGGCAAGATCGTGGATCTGCCGCTCAACGGCCGCAACTTCGTGCAACTGGCGCAGCTCATTCCGGGCGTGCAGCCGGGCACGCCGGGGTCCATCACGGTGCGGCGCGGGCGCGGCTCGATCGGCCAGCAGGATGCGCCCTTTGGCTCGACGGCGATGTCCGCCAACGGCTCGCGCGACACCGCCAATCGGTATTTCCTCGACGGCATCGAGTTCATGGACTACGACGCCATGACCTATTCCTTCTCGCCGTCGGTGGATTCGCTGGCCGAGTTCAAGGTGGAGACGAGCACCTACTCGGCGGAGTCGGGCGGCGCTCCCGGCGGGCAGATCAACATGCTGACCAAGCGCGGCGGCAACCAGCTCCACGGGACGCTGTGGGAGTTCAACCGCAACGATGCGCTCACGCAGACGTATGACGACATAGCCAAGAAGGACGTGGCGCCTCCCCGCCTCAATCGCAACCAGTTTGGCGCGAACCTGGGCGGTCCGGTGTGGCTACCCAAGCTGTATAACGGACGCGACAAGACGTTCTTCTTCTTCAATTGGGAGTCGGGGCGTCTGGCGCAGGGTGCGGTGCCGGGGTTCCGGATCGTGCCGCCGGCCGCTATGCGGGACGGCGATTTTCGCAGCCTGGTGAACGCCCGGACCGGACAGCCGATCATATTGCGCGATCCCCTCAACGCCGGCATCACCGGCAACGTCATTCCGAAGTCGCTACTGAGCCCGCAGGCGACGGCCTTTCTCAATTTCGAGCCGGCGCCCAACACCAGCACAGGCGCCTTTAACTACTTGAGCCCCACCTTCAGCGCCGTCTCGACGCAGGACAATTACACGGGGCGCGTCGACCACCAGTTGTCCCAGCGGGACGCGATCTCGGGGCGCTACGTCTTCAACGACACCTACGAAGCCGGCGTGCCTTTCTGGGGACACGACGAGCGCAACAACCTCGGGCGCGCCCAGAACGTTTCCTCCACCTATACGCACACTTTTTCCCCGAACCTGATCAACGAATTCCGGGGCGGGTGGAGCAGGTTCGCCGAATACGAGATTTTCGGAACCACCAACGATGCGGCGTTCGACGTCACCGGCAAGATGGGCTTGCCGCTGGTGTCCCGCCTGGCCAAGGAGTACGGGCCGCCCTCCATCTCCCTCAACGGGCCGGATGGCGTGTTCAATATGTACGACCTGAACCGGCAGATCGGGCCGCGGGACCGCTCGAACGAGATCTACCAGTTCGTGGAGGCGCTGAGCTGGCAGCGGGGCACCCATTTCATAAAGTTCGGCGCGGACCTCGCGCGCCGCCACGTGACCTTCGAGCAGGCTCGGAATCCGCGGGGGAGTTTCTCGTTCGATGGCACCTATACGGGGAGCGCGCTCGCCGACTTCATGTTGGGCTACATCCGCACCACCACCATCAACCCGGCGCATACCTCGACCGATCTGTGGAACTGGTGGCAGTCCTATTACGTGAACGACGACTGGAAGGCGACCTCCCGGCTGACGCTGAATTTCGGCCTGCGCTACGACTACTTCCAGCCCTACGTCCAGTCCGATGACCAGTTCGTGAATATCGAGCAGAACGGTTTCATCGTGGCCGGGTTGACGGACCCGAAAACGTCGCGCTACGGACGCGGGCTGATTGCGCCGGACCGCAACGATTGGAGCCCGCGGTTTGGTTTCGCGTACCGGCCGGGCCTATTCAAAGATGCGGTGGTGCGCGGCGGCTACGGGATCTACTACACGCCGCAGATCTCGAACGCCATTTTCGCGATGGCGGAGGGCGCCCAGGCTACCGCCGGGGCCAACATCATCGGGAACCTCACCGGCTCGCCGAACGTGCTGTTCTCCAATCCCTTCGCCACGGCCCAGGTGACGGGAGCGCTGAACTTCGCGGTGTCGAACGATCAGAACCTGCGCGACACCTACGTGCAGCAGTGGAACTTCAACGTGCAGAAGAAGCTGCCGGGCAACGTGGTGCTCGACGTGGGCTACGTGGGCAGCAAGTCGACGCGGCTCATTGTGACGTTCGAGGATCTGAACCGGCCGATCGCCCTGGTCGATCCGCGGACGCCGGGCCTGCCGTCTCTCAACTCCCGCCGGCCCAACCAGACCTGGCAGCGGAATGTGCGCTCCGACAAGTCCATTGGAAATGCCATCTACCACTCGCTGCAAGCCAAGGCCGAGCGCCGGACGGCACACGGCCTGACGCTGCTGGCCGCTTATACGTGGTCGAAATCGATCTCGGGACCCAACGATATCGGTGGGCAGGTGGGCGGCGGCAACTTCATCGGCGCGCCGCAGGACATCTACGACATGCGCTCGGACCGGGCCGTCTCCGGCTTTGACGTGACGCAGCGGTTCGTGACCACGGCTCTTTACGACGTGCCGTTCTTCCGCGGGACGCACGGCGCGGCCCGGTACCTGCTCGACGGCTGGCAGCTCTCGACCATCGTCACGGCGCAGAGCGGCTTCCCGGCGCCCGTGACGGTCAACGTCGATACGACCGGCGTGGGGGCCAACTCGCGTCCGGACTGGGTGTCCGGCCAGAACGGCAACCTGGCGGGGGATCAGCGCACCTGGACGCGCTGGTTCAATACCGCGGCTTTCGCGGAACCGCAGTTCGGCCGCTTCGGAACGTCGCCCCGCGTGAACGCGTTTCGCCTCCCGGGTATTTTCAACGCGGACTTCTCGGTGAACAAGACCTTCCGGATTCGCGAGCGGACCGGGGTGGAGTTCCGCACGGAGGTTTTCAACGTTCTGAACCACTTCAACCCGGACCCGGGCACGGTGGATCGCAACCTGCGCTCGGCCACGTTCGGGTCGGTGGGGGGAGGGGTGCAGGGCGTGACGACGCGGGTAATTCAGCTCGGAGCGAAGCTGGTGTTCTGATATGGAGCGACCTGTCAAGCCCCACGTAATTTGAGGGGTTTGGTTTTTAGGCCGGCTTGCCTCCGCAGGAGGAAAGCCGGCCTTTTGTTTTGGTGCAGCAAGCCGTGAAG
>JBGPDC010000226.1:0-8578 GCA_041482115.1 Terriglobia bacterium
CCCGTTTCAGATAGAGGACCCCAACTGGCACCGGAGCGAGCAGCTCCCTACAAGAGTGCGAATGGAAGCAGGGCGAGTCGGCGGTTGTGAAGGACAGGATCAGGCGCCTCCCGTTGGTCGGCGCTGAACATTCGTGGTCACCCGGCCAAACCCCCTCTTGACCCGGGGCGGCCTTCTCATGGAAGCCGCGACCGTGAGGGAGCGGTCCTAATCTGGGCTGCTGACAATTCGCATTCTTGCGAATGGACTGAGGAGCCATCAGATCGAGTTGGCTCTTCACCGCAAGGCGAAGGTTCAAGCTGGGGGCATCCTAAGAATGCAGAAACGTCGTAAGCCCACCACGGATGCAGTCGAAATCATGGACCGCCTGCTCCACCACGGCAAGCCAGGGCGCCTTCGGCAATTGGACGAGGTGCGGGCCAACGACGAGATCGGCCGCAAGATTTACGGCCTCCGCACCCAGGCCGGACTCACCCAAGCGCAACTGGCCAGGATGATCGGCGCCACGGCGTCCGTCATTTGCCGCCTCGAAGATGCCGACTATGAGGGCCATTCCCTGGCCATGCTTCGGCGCATCGCCGGCGCGCTCAACCGGCGGATCGAGATCCGGTTCCTCCCCCTCCGCAAGAGTGCCTAGGAGGAGGCGCCTTCTCCGAAGCGATTTCGCTCACCATGCTGCGGCACAGTGCCATCGGATCCGGCGCCCAGTCTACGCCCGATGAATCGCTTTCACCGCCAACTGGCTCGTGCGAAATGATCCTCCATAGCGCGGCTGCCGGCCCGGTAGGACGGCGCCGGTCCTGTTTCCAGTCTTGAAGCGTCTTCACGCTGACGCCCATCACATGCGCAAACCCCGACTGCGAGACGTGGTTCGTTCGCGACTCGCCCGCACGCCGGAAGAGCGGATTACAATCCGGCGCGAGGGCTTTTTCCGGCCGCGCAGGATTGCTCCGGCTTCGCGTACGCTGCCCAGCAGTTCTTCAAACATCTGCTTCTTCATCGCCGAACCCCTTCGGCTCTGGACAATGTCCTCTTCACCCCAGCAACTTCCGCCGAATCAAATCGAGCGCCAACTGGCTCGCCTGCGAGCGCACCCTCTCCCGCTCCCCCACAAAGTTGCGCTCTTTCACCTCGCAGCCGGCACTGTCCGCGAGGGCGATGTAAACCCGCCCCACCGGCTTTGGCGCCGGACCCCCGTCAGGCGTAGGTCCCGCCACGCCCGTGATCGCCACTCCGAGCGTACTGCCCGCGGCCGCCCGGGCGCGCTCCGCCATTTCGCAGGCCGTCTCGGCACTCACCGCGCCGTACTGCGCCAGCGTCTCGGGTCGCACTCCGAGCAATTCTGCTTTAAAGCGTTCCGTGTAGCTCACCCAACCGCCCGCGAAGTATTTCGAGCTGCCGGGCACGGACGTAATCCGCTGTGCCAGCAGCCCGCCGGTGCAGCTTTCGGCCACAGCCAGCGTCACGCCGTGGGCGGTCAGCATTCTGCCCACCGCCTCCTCGAGGGACGCTCCATCATCGGAATAAATCTTGTCGCCGAGGGCCGCTTCGATCTTCGCCCCCAGCTCTTCGACCAGGCGGCGAGCTTCCTCGGCAGTCGAGCACTGCGCCCGCAAATGAACCTGAATGTCGCCGGGAGCCGCCAGTATCGTTGTGACCGGATTCGTGTAGGGCGTGTAAATCGGTGCGATGAGCTGATCGAGGTCCGACTCCGTGATGCCCGTCACGCGCCACACGTGCGCCACGATGTTGAGCGGCGGGACGAACTGGCGCAGCCTGGGAAGGCACTCCTTCTCGAAGACGTGCTTCAATTCGTTCGGCGGACCCGGCAGCAAAATGATCACGCCGGCCTCATCCCGGTACCACTGCCCGGGTGCGGTGCCGCGCTCGTTGCGCAGCATCTCGGCGCCCTCCAGGATGTAAGCCTGCCGCCGGTTGATGGGCGCCATGGTGCGTCCCAGGGCCCGGAAGCGGGCCTCCATCGCGTCGATCGCTTCCTGGCGGAAGACGAGGCCGCGCCGGCAGGCCGCGGCCACCGCGTCGCGCGTGACGTCGTCCTCCGTCGGTCCCAGGCCGCCGCTAAGAATCAGCAGCGGGACCCGCGTGCGGGCATGCTCGATGGCCTGGGTGAGCCGGGCCCGGTCGTCGCCGATGATGGCTTTGCCCGTCACCTCCACGCCCAGCTCGTTGAGCTTCTGCGTGAGATAGAGCGAGTTGGTGTCGATGCGCTGCGGCGTCAGCAGCTCCGACCCAATCGCCAGAATCTCCGCGTTCATGGGCGAGCTTATACGCTCACGTGTTCCCGGCCCACTTGCGGGCGCACGCGGCGCGCTCGAACCGAGCCGCGACCGTGAGGGAGCGGTCCTCCTCGCATACTAAGCGGCCAGCTCCACGCGGAAGACGGAATTATTCGTAGCGACGATCACGGTCTGGGCCGAGGCGAAGGCCAGGCCGACAATGCCGGGTCCGGAGATTACCAGTTCCGGCTCCTTCCCCGGTCCGAAGCGGAGTATCCCCTTGCGCCCGGCGTGCGACGCGGCCACATAGAGATCTCCCTTGGCGTCGAAGGCCAGGCCCTGCGGCCGGCCCAGGCCCCGGTAGAAGGTTTCGACATGCCCGTCCGACGTAACCCGGTGAATAGCGTCGAAGCTCGACGTGGTGGGCCCGGTGACGTACAGGCACTGGTCGGGCCCGAAGGCCAAATGGTAGGCGGCCACGGACGGCTCGATCGTGGCGAAGACAAAAATCTGGCGGGCCGGCGCCAGGCTCGGAGCGATCTTGAAGATCGTGCCGCTGCGGTCGCCGACGTAAAGATTTCCCTCCGGATCGAAGGTCATCCCCGTGGCGACGCCCATGCCTTCCGCGTAAATGCTCATCTTGCCGCTCGGCGCCACCTGGTAGATGGTGCCGTCCAGGCGGCTCGAAACGAAAAGCATCCCCTCGCGGTCGATCGCGAGGCCCGTGGCGTTCATCAGGTCCTTGATGAACGGCTTGACCTCGTAATTGAGATCGATCTTGTAGACCGAAACCGGCACCTTCTGGCCGCGCGGCCCGCTGAAAGTGGTGTAGACGTTCCCTTGCGGGTCCACGACCGGGTTCGCGACCGGGTGCAGGTTCTCGGCCAGCAGGATGCCCAGGTTGCAGAAATAAGGGCCGCTCGCGGCCAGCCGGTTCTCAATCACCAGCTCGCCGACGGTCGCGCCCTCGGGCACGCGCACCACCATGAAATCGGTGCCCCCGATGATGAGCGGCGCGTCGACCTCTCCGAATCGCACTCGCGGACGCTCTTCGCCCTCCGCGCGGAAGCGGCTGCCCTGCACGACGAACTCGCCCCCGGCAATGGCCGCCCCCGGCTTCACGCTTGAGATCTGAGGTCGCGGGCCGTTATCCTTGCGCAATGAAGCCATGGTCGTGTTCGGAAGACGTCTCTAAAAGTGTAACCATCGTAGCAGCACCAGCACAACGGCACCGTAAAGCCCCGCCACCAGATCGTCGGCGACGACGCCCCAGCCGCCCGGCAGCCGCTCGGCCGCGCGCGCGGGGAACGGCTTCCAAATGTCGAACAGCCGGAACAGCCCGAAGCCGGCCAGCCAGTAGCGCCAGTCGAGTCCCGGCACGACCGCGAGCGTGAGCCACTGCCCCAGCACTTCGTCGACCACCACAGTCTGCGGATCTTCCGTTTGCCAGTACCGGCAGGCATGGTTCGACGCCCAGACCGCCGGCAGCAGCAGCAGCGCCGCCGCCGCCGCGAGCGACGCCGGAGGCCATCCCAGCGGACCCGCCAGCAGCCACGCCACCGCTACGCCGCCGAGCGAGCCAACGGTGCCCGGTCCCGCCGGCGCATATCCGCAAGGGCCCCACGTGGCGAGCCACAAGGCCGCGGGCCGCCCCGGGCTAGGCATTTTCTTTCGGGGGCACGTCTTCTTCTTCGTCGGGCAAGAGCGGCGCCGGAATCACGTAATCGCCGGACGCCCACCGGCCGAGGTCGATGAGCTTACAGCGGTCGCTGCAGAAAGGATAGTACTTGTCCGGAGGCTCCTCCACCGGCTGGCGGCAGATCGGACACGTCATGCGAGTACTCGCAGCAACGGCACTGCC
Organism: Terriglobia bacterium; assembly: GCA_041482115.1. GTDB lineage: Bacteria > Acidobacteriota > Terriglobia > Bryobacterales > JACQDG01 > JBGPDC01. The sequence continues at coordinate 4,099 of JBGPDC010000226.1, forward strand.
GCCGGCCGCTCGAACCCGGCCAGCAGCGTGCCGATCAGGTCATAGTCGCGCGACTCGGTAATTCGCACGCGCCCCACCGTGCCCGGCTCGGGCGTCGCCCCTTCAAATTCGTTCAGATAGGTCTTGCCGTCGATCTCGGACGCCTGCCCCTGCAAGCGGCCTTCCCACAGCCAGTCGGTCTCTTTCGAAGGACCCTCCACCAGGATCGGCAGCGTCTGCCCCACAAAACTGCGGCAGCGCGCCCGTGAGACCTTGCGTTGGAGCGCGAGGATGCGGCGCTTGCGGTTGCAAATCGTGCGCGCGTCCACCTTGCCGTCGAGGTGGTAGCTCGCGCTGGTGTCCTCATCGGAATAAGAGAAAACGCCCAGGTGGTCGAACTTCGCCTCTTTTACGAAGGCGCACAGCTCCTCGAAATCGCGCTCCGTCTCGCCCGGAAAGCCGACGATCAGGCTCGTACGCAGGGCGACGCCCGGGATCGTCCGCCGCATGCGTTCGAGCAGCCTCAGAAAAATGTCGCCGCTCGCGCCCCGCTTCATGCGCTTCAGCACCCGCGCGCTCGCGTGCTGCAACGGCATATCGATGTATTTGCAGAGCGGTCCGTGCGCGGCAATGGTGTCGAGCAGCCGCGGCGTTACTTTGTTGGGGTACATGTACATCACCCGCACCCACCCGGCGTTCTCGACCGCGGCCAGCTTTTCGAGCAGGAAGGAGAGGCCGTCCTTCAGGCCGAAGTCCTCGCCGAAGCAGGTCGTATCCTGGCCGATGAGGTTGATCTCCCGCACGCCCTCGCTAAACAGTTTGCGCGCCTCGCTGACCACGCTCTCCCACCGGCGGCTGCGGAAAGCGCCCCGGTACTGCGGAATCACGCAGAACGTGCACGGATGGTCGCACCCCTCGGCGATCTTGACGTACGCCATGTGGCGCGGCGTCGCCCGCACCCGCGGCGTCAGCTCGTGGTAGAGGTACGGCTCGACAATCGGAAGCGCAGTGCCCGCCTCCCCATTGGCCTCGCACAAGGCCACAATGTGCTCCAGCTCATTGGTGCCGACCACCGCATCCACTTCCGGGATATCGCGCCTCAAATCCTCGCGGAAGCGCTCCACCAGGCACCCGGCCACGATCAGCTTGCGCGCCCGGCCGGTGCGCTTGTATTCCGCCATCTCGAGGATGGTGTTCACCGATTCCTGCTGGGCCGGCTCGATGAAGCTGCACGTGTTGACGACCAGGGCCTCGGCTTCCTCGGCGCGGGAGGTCAATTCGTGGCCGCGGGCCTGCAGCAGCCCCATCATCACTTCACTATCGACGAGGTTTTTCGGGCACCCCAGGCTGACAAAGCCAATCTTCACGCGCGCGCCTCCAGACTCCGTACCAGGCCGGGCAGCCGGCGGGCGGCCTCCGGATCGTGCGCAAAGCGGGCCAGATTGTACATGGTCGTCAGCTCCCGGAACGCCTCGGGAATCGCCGCGTCCCCGGCGGCCACAAACTCGGCGGGCGTCTGCCACGGCTGGCGCACGAACCCGCGCCGCTCGACCACCCGCGCCGCTCGCTCGTAGAGCAGGGCGCAGTCGCTCACGGTGCCGCGTCCCTGGGCGACCCGCTGGGCCGCGGCGCGCGCTTTCCACAGCGGACGCAGTTGCACCGCTCCCCACACTCCCGCCGCGAGCGCCAGCACCACCAGGACGGGCCACAGCGTTTCTCGGGGCTGTTGTTTCAGCCCGAGCCAGGTCCGGCGCACCCAGGCCTGGGCGTGCTGCCATCCAAGCGCGGTCCGGTAGCTCGCCTGCCACATCCGGTCCTGGACGCCGCGCGCCAGCCGCACCTGCCGCGTCACGTCATATTGCACAACCCAGTCGTTCCAATAGGTCTCGAGCGCATCGAGCAGCAACCTGGCCGGCTCGAAAAACGTCCCGCCGCCCGCCTCCGTCGGCGCCGGAGGCGTCGGATCGAACGCCACCCAGCCCCAGCCGGGAATGAACGCCTCCACCCAGGCATGCGCGTCGGACGACCGCACCGTAAAGGACTCCGACAACGGGTTATAGAGCCCGCTCTGGAACCCGGTCACCAGGCGCGAGGGCACCCCGGCCTCTCGCAGCATCACCGCCATGGCCGAAGCGAAGTACTCGCAGTGTCCTTTGCGCCGCACGAATAGAAAATCCGCGAGTGGATCGGCGGGCCTCTCGGCGGGCAGTTCCAGCGCGTAGCCATACTCCGTCCGCAGGTAGTGCTCGATGGCCGCCGCTCGCCAGTAAGGAGTCAACTGGGAGTCGCTGATGGCGTGCGCCAGTTTGACGATCCGCGGATCGAGCGGCGGCAGTTGCAGAAACAGGGTACGGAACCGCGGGGGAATGGTTTCGTCCCTCATGGCGCGCAGCTCGGGTGGCCGTTCCGGTCCGACGTAGCTCACAGCCTCGTAGTGCAGCGACCGCCACCGGCTGCCTCCCAGCGTCACGGTATCGGTATCGCTGACCTCCAGCCGGCTGAACTGGCCGGACACGGCCTCCGGTGTGTCGGCGAGGAAGATGGTGTCGGTGTCCATCGGCCCTCGAAACACCCCGTACTGCACCCGCATCCCTACCCGCTCCCGCTGCCGCCGCCGTGCCACCAAATACTGGCCGCGCCCACTCTCCAGCCGTTCGCCCAGCGCCGGCGGATTCGACCAGCGGCTGCCGTCGAAATGCCGTAGCGCTCCGCCGCGCCACTTGAGGTCGCGCCGCCGGGGGCCGTGCAGCATCTTGACGCGCAGCATGATCTCCGAACTTTGCAGCAGCTTCCCAAACGATCCGAGCGTCACCTCGTCGGTAAAGCCCACCACCGACTCGCCCGTCCCCGGGAAGTGCGACAAATACGCGCTCGCCGCCCGCGGCACCACGAAGAATAGCCCGGCGCTCAACACCGCGATCCCCAGAGCCAGCGCCCCGCTCAGCGCCGCCAGCCGCCGGCCGAGCTTCCCCGGCGTGTAGTACGCCTTCAGGTGGGCCTGCGCGCTGCTCGTGGCGATCTCATACGCGGTCCGGGCGGCCACCGCGAAAACCACAAAAAAGGCCAGAAAAATCAGAAACACCGCGTTCCAGGACAGCACCGCCGCCGCCAGCAGCTCCAGAAACGCGATCACCCCGAGGTAGAGGTAGTCGCGCCCCGTCCGCGCCGTCAGCAGCTTGATCACCGCGACAAAGAACACCAGCCGGATCGTCGCATCCAGAAAATCCCGTGAAACGTACAGGAAATCGAGCGGGTAGAACCCGATGTAAAGCACCGTCAGGATCCTTACCGCCAGGTCCGAAAGCGGAATCCGCAGCCACCCTGCCAGGATGCCCGCCCGCGCCACCAGCGCCAGCGCCATGGCCGCGCCGGTCACCGGCCCGAGCCGCCCCGTGACGAGCACCCCCACAAAGCCGGTCGCGACCAGCAATAACAGCGACGTTTCGAAGAAGCTATGGACCGGCCCGCGGGCCGCCAGTTGCGGCATGTCCTTCTATTTTACCAGGGAGGTAACATAAGCCATGCACCGCAGAGCGTTTCTCGGACTGGCCGCCGCCCCGGCGCTCCAGGACCTACGAGCCCAAATGGCCCCGATTCCCATCATCGATACCCATATCCACCTCTACGACACCGCCCGCCCGCAGGGCGTCCCGTGGCCCAATCGCGACAACAAGCTCATCTACCTTCCCACGCTCCCGTCCCGTCTTCGCGAGGTCACCAAAGGACTCGGCGTCCGCGGCGCGATCGAGGTCGAGTGCAGCCCCTGGTTCGACGACAACCAGTGGGTGCTCGACGTCGCCCAGAAGGACACCCTCATGGTGGGCACCATCGGCAACCTCGAGCCCGGCCACCCCGAGTTCGCCCGGCAACTCGAGCGCTTCCACAAGAATCCGCTCTTCCGCGGCATCCGCTACGGCAATCTCTGGGGACGCGACTTCACCGCCGAAATCGCCAAGCCGGAATTCATCGCCGGCCTCAAGCTGCTGGCCGACGCCGGCCTGGTGCTCGACACCGCGAACCCCAACCCCCGCCTCTTGCAGGACATCCTCCGGGTCAGCGACCAGGTGCCCCGCCTCCGCATCGTGATCGACCATCTGCCGGGCATGGACCCCCCGCCGGACGAGACCACGCTGCGGGAATTCGGCAAGCGTCCCCAGATTTACGTGAAGCTCTCCGCGGTCCTCCGCCGCCGCGACGGCCAAGTCTCGGACGACGTGAACCTCTACCGTCCGCGCCTCGACCTGTTGTCGGGCGTCTTCGGCCCCGACCGCGTCCTCTACGGCAGCGACTGGCCGAACAGCGAGCCGCTCGGACCATATCCCAAGGTGCTGGCCGTGGTTCAAGCGTATTTCGCCGGCAAGGGCCGGGAAGCAGCCGAAAAATATTTCTGGAAAAACTCCGTAGCCGCGTATAAGTGGGTGCCCCGCGACCCCAGCCAGCCAAAGGTGTGATGCCCGCTTGCTTCGCGAGCGCGCCTCAGAACATTTTTTCCGGACCCGCG
>JBGPDC010000227.1:0-8576 GCA_041482115.1 Terriglobia bacterium
CTGTCGCATGGCTCTCAGGACGCGGTCGCCAACTTTTGGCTTACGTACTATGCGGGCTTCACCCCCGGCTGCGAAGCGAGCAGCAACGCGACCTGGCTGATGCTCGAGGACGCTCCGCAACCGGACGGCTCCCTGCGCATCCTCCCGGAGTACGGCGGCCAGTCGGGCGTCGAGCGGGATTACGGCCGTGGCGCTCCGGAGCTAGCTGTGGAGGTGGCCCTTTCCGGCGCCGCCCGGGACCTCGGGCCGAGGCTTCGCCTTTACCAAGCTGCGGGGGTCGGAGAGTACATCACGGTTCTGTTGCAGGAATCCCAGGTGGTCTGGCGCCGGTTGGTTTCCGGCGCTTACGTCACGATCGAGCCGGACCCGGACGCGCTGCTGCGCTCACAGGTCTTTCCCGGCCTGTGGCTCGACCCGGCGGCCCTGCTTCGGAAGGATGTCGCGCGCGTTTCCGAAGTCGTGAACCTGGGCCTGCGCTCCTCGGATCACGGTGGATTTGTCAAGTTGTTGTCAAAGCGGCGTTCGGGCCAGTAGATCAATCGGGCCGCCTCAGGAAGTCGTTGATTCTGCTGGGCCCAAAACTCTCGCGCCGCGCAAAGCCTAGCCGCCTCCCAGTGCTTTTCGAATATCCTTCAGCAGGCGGAACAGGTGGTAGGGGTCGCTGGGCGACGCGACGAAGTCGAACCGTTCATAAAAAGCCTTGGCTTCGTCATCCTTGGCGTGAACGGCGAAGGCCCGGATGCCGCCGATATCGGCCGCTTGCAGCGTCCGCAGCATCGCGTCTTTCAGAAGACCCGAGCCGAGGCCCTTTCCCTGCCAGCGTATGGCGATCGCGAGCCGAGCCAGCAGCATGATCGGAACGGGATGGCGCGCCAGCCCCTTCTTCAAACGCTCGGGAGCGCCATCATATTCCACCTGCCCGACCACCAGCGTGTAATAACCGGCGACCTCCGCACCTGCCAGTGCGACATACGTTTGGGAGGCGCTGGCCTGTTGATTCTGGAGAGCGTAGCGGATCAGGAAGCGGTTGAGCGCCTCGCGTCCGCAGTCGAAGTCTTCCACAGCGTGTCCGCGCTGGAGTTTTTCGATGCGGAGGTTCACTTCTGGCGGCGGGTCTCGAAAACGCTGGGCGCGCGGAGCAGCTTCGCCAGCCGCGGGGCAGGCCGTGGCGGGGCGTCAAGGGCGGCCTGGAAAGCGGCCCACTGCTCGGCGCTCAACCCAAAGCGCCGGCGATCCGGCAGCCTCTCTTCCGCCCGCGATAGCGCGCTTTCCAGAACGAACTCGCTCACCGACCGCCGCTCCGCCTGAGCGGCCACCTGCAGAACACGTTTGGCCGAGGGCGTCAGGCGCAGATCCAGCTTTTCGTTACGCGTTTCGGTGGATGCCATGCGTTGAGGATAGCATAATCCGCCCGACATTGTCATGACAGGAGGACTGCCCGTGTGCTGTCGAGCCTCTCGCGAGAGCAGTAGTCCCGGTGCGGTTAGTAAGTTATTGTTATTAAACAACTTACAGTCTGTCTGCCAATTGGCAGACTCGTCACCCCTACGGCCGGGCCTCGAAAATCAGGTTAAACGGCGTCTCGGTCGCCCGGCGGAACTTAGTGAAGCCGCCCTTCGTCACCACGTCCCGCAGGCGCGCCTCGCCCGCCTGCGCTCCCAGCGCCATCCCCACCTCCTGAGCCTTCGACGCCGGCGTACAGATCATCGTCGAGGCGCAGTAGAACATGCGTCCCACGGGGTTCAGGTTCTGGTGGACCGTGTCGTGTGCGAAAGGCTCGACGATCATCCACGCTCCGCCCGGACCGAGGGTCGTGCGCACGTGCGCGGCCGCGCTGACCGGATCGCCCATGTCGTGCAGGCAGTCGAAGAAAGCAACCAGGTCGTACTCTTTCCCGGGGAAGTCCTGGGCGCGCGCCGTCGCAAAGGTGACCCGGTCGGAAACGCCCGCCGCCACCGCGCGCTGCCGGGCCTGCTCGATGGACTTCTCGTGATAATCGAAACCGACGAAGCGTGACTTCGGATAAGCTTGCGCCATCAGGATCGTCGACGCCCCGTGGCCGCAACCGACGTCGGCTACCACCGCGCCCCGCTCGAGCTTCGCGGTCGCGCCATCGAGAGCCGGAATCCACGAGCTGACCAGGTTCGCGGCGTAGCCCGGGCGGAAGAAGCGCTCGGTGCCTTCGAAGAGGTCGTGGTGATGTTCGTGCCAGCCGACTCCCTTACCGGTGCGGAAGGCTTCGGTGACCTTCGCTTCGTCCTTCAGCATGGACGCGATCACCTGGAACGCACCCGGCAGGAACGCCGGGCTGTTGTCGTTCGCGAGGGCAAAGGCCTGTTCCTCGGGCAGCGTGTAGCGATGCGTCTGCGGATCGTAGGTGACGAAGGCGCCGGCGGCCTGGGCGTTGAGCCACTCCTGCACGTAGCGTTCGTTGGTGCCGGTCTTGGAGGCCACCTCCGCCGGGGAAAGAGCGCCCGCGCCCGCCATGGCTTTGTAGAGGCCCAGCTTGTCGCCGATAATTACCAGCGCCGCGTTCATGGCCGCGCCCATCTCGCCTACCGCCTGTCCTAAAAATTGATTAAGTTTTGCTTCATCTAGAGCCATCCCAACTACCCTCCCCAAAGATTCATACTATACTGCTCACCATGAAAAAAGTTTCTCGTCGCGAACTGGCACGGTTGGCAGCAGGCCTGGCGGTGGCGCGCGCTCTGCCCGCTCAGACCCCCGCGGCAGCGGCCTACATCGGCCCGCTGACCGGTGTTGAAAGAGGCATCGAGGACCGCCGGTTCGATCCGGTGGCCTATACCCTCGATCTCTACGCGGCGGCGCCGCGCCGGCTGCGCTTCCAGGCCCGCTCCCGGGGCGAGGCCGACCAGTGGCAGAAGAAGCTGCGCGCCAAGCTGACCGAGCTGATCGGCGGCTTCCCGTCCCAGCGGCCTCCCCTGCGCCCGGTAACGCTCGAAACCCGAACCTTCCCCGGCTACCGGCGGGAGAAAGTCGTCTTCGATACGCGGCCGGGAGTCAGCGTGCTGGCGTACGTCCTGCTTCCGGAGAAAGCGAAAACGCCGGCAGCGACCATGATCTGCGTCCCCGGTCACGGGCGCGGCGTCGACGACATCGTCGGCATCGACGACAAGGGCCAGGACCGCACCACCCAGGACGGCTACCAGCACGACTTCGCGCTCCAGGTGGCCGAAGCCGGTCTGGCCGCCGTGGCGATCGAGCCGATGGCTTTTGGTTGCCGGCGCGATTCGATCACCGCCAAGAAGGGTCTGGGCACGAGCGCCTGCCAGCCCTCGGCGGGGGGCGCGCTGCTGGTGGGCCAAACCATGATCGGCTGGCGTGTGTGGGACGTGATGCGCACGCTCGACTACATCGCCACCCGCCCGGAGCTCGATGCGAACCGCGTCGGTCTCATGGGCATTTCCGGCGGCGGGACCGTCACCACGTTCTCGGCGGCGCTAGAACCGCGCCTCAAAGTCGCCCTGATCAGCGGCTACCTGAACACTTTTCGCGACAGCGTCGGCAGCCTCTCCCACTGCATTGACAACTACGTCCCGGGGATTCTGAATTGGGCCGAGATGTACGACATTGCCGGCCTCATCGCACCACGCCCGTTGTTCGTGGAATCCGGCGAGAAAGACAACATCTTCCCGATCAAGGCGAGCATCGAAAGCTTCGGCAAAGTCCGGGAAATGTATAGCGTGTTCGGCGCGGCCGACCGGGTGGAACAAGAAGTTTTTCCCGCCGAGCATTCGTTTTGGGGCAAGCGCGGCATCCCGTTCCTGGCGCGTCACCTCGCGGCCTGAACCGCCACACGCACCAGATCGCGGTACTTGCGCAGCAGCTCGTAAGCGATCACGCCGCCCGCTACCGACACGTTCAGCGAGTGTTTGACGCCGAGCATGGGAATCCGGACTTGCGTGTCGCAGCGCGCTGAGACCTCGGGGCGGACGCCGTCCACCTCGTGCCCGAAGACCAGGCAGACCGGGAAGCGGGGCTGCCACTCGAACAGGTCCACGGCGCGGACGGAAGTCTCGACCACGGCCAGCTCTACGCCTTGCTCGTGCAGCCGGTCGAGCAACGGCAGCGGGTCCCAGTGGTGCTCCCAGGGGACGGTCTGCTCGGCCCCCAACGCCGTTTTCGTAAGCGCCTTCTTGGGTGGATGTCCGGTTATGCCGCACAGGTAGAGCCGGGCGATGCCGGCGGAATCGGCGAGGCGAAAGAACGCCCCGACGTTGTGCAGGCTGCGAACCTGGTCGAGCAGAATCGAGACCGGCAACGAATCCACTCCCAGATTGGACCGGGCCGTGGCGGTAGCGCGGTAGGGCACGCGCTCCGGGGACGCGCTCATAGCCGGATCAGAGATTACGCTTTTCGTCCCAACGCTCCAGGATTTCCCCCAGCGGCACCCCGAGAAGCATGAACAGCACAAATAGCGGCATGGCCTGGTCGCCCGGGATCGCGTAGTAGCGCGTGATGCCGAGCGCCACCAGGGTCATGCCGATGATGGCCCAGAAGGTGTGAATCGGCGTGTCGCGGCGCATGGCGGGGAAGCTCTATCTTACACCGGTCGAACCGAAGCCGCCCTCCCCCCGCGCCGACGCCCCCAAGGTGGCCAGCTTCCAGTCGACACGCGCGTAGGCCGCCACGATGAGCTGCGCGATGCGGTCCCCGGCGGCGATGTGGAAATCGGCCGGGCCGTGATTGATCATGATCACCCGGATCTCGCCGCGATAGCCGGGGTCGATGGTGCCGGGCGAATTGAGCAGCGTCACGCCGTGGCGTAGCGCGAGGCCGCTGCGGGGACGCACCTGGCCCTCGAATCCCGGTGGGATCTCGACTGCCAGGCCGGTCGGCACGGCGGCCCACTCGCCGGGGCGCAACACGGCGGGCTCGGCGGCGCAGAGGTCCAGGCCGGCTTCTTCGTCGGCCGAGTGAGCGTAGGCCGGCAACTGCGCGTGCGGTCGAAGGAGCGTGGCGGCAATCGTAAGCGGCGTCATAAGACCTCAGTTTCGCACGGTTATTGCGAGGGCATAAGGAAGCGCACCACGAAGATCGACGGTCTCAAGCTGCACGCCGGGGGCGCTCAATCATCCCATGACCCAGCGTCTCATCCGGAATGCCGTGAAGTGGCTGCGGCACGAGACGCTATAATCCACTCGATGCCCGAACCTCGAAGCAAGCGCGTGGTCGTCGTGTCGCCCATGGCCCCGGAGAAGAGCGCCTACGCGCTGGCGAGGTATAGCCGCTCGCCGGATTCCATCGTCCAGAGCCTGGACTGGGTGCGGGGACACGACTCGCAATCGTTTCTGGAGCACTACTATTTTCAGTACGGGCACGCCTCGATCGCCGATCTTGGCCACGCCATCTTCTGCTTTGAAGGCATCTCGGAGCTCGCTGCCATCGAGATCGAGGACGAGCCACTGTGGGACGGGCAGGCGAAATCCAGCCGCTACCAGAATTTCTCGGCGGGGGGCACAGTCGCGCCGCCGGAAGTCAGGGGTACGGAGGCCGAGGCGGTCTACTGCGACGCCGCGCGGGCGCTGCTCGTGGCTTACCAGGGGATCCACGAACAAGCGATCGAGTACCTGAGCGCGCAGCATCCCCGGCCGGAGGCGATGAAGCCGGAGGCCTACCGGCGCACCATCGCAGCGCGGGCTTACGACGTGGCGCGGTACCTGCTGCCGCTCGCGATTCCGACCAACGTCGGACAGGTGACCAGCATCCGGACGCTCGAGAAGCAGGTCCGCCGGCTGGGAGCGAGTCCCTATGCCGAGGTGCGCGAGATCGCGGTGGAGATGGGCGACGCCTGCGCGGCGCCGCCGGATTGTGTGTGGGACAAGAACGCCCCGGCCGAGCCGCTGGCGCCGACGCTCGCGCGTCACGCGCAGCCGGACTGGACCTCGCGCCGGGCTCGCGAGCGGGTTGCCGCCTGGGCCGCGCAGAATCTGCCGGCCGGGGTCGTCACCGGGCCAGCCGCTGTAGACCTGGTGCAGCCCCGCGATCCAGTGGATGAGATCGTCGCGACCTTGCTCTATCCGGCAACGCACCTGCCGTTCCGCGAGATCTACGAGCAGGTTTCCGGGTGGAGCGCGGCCCGCAAGCGGGAGGTGATCGATGTCGCGCTCGAAGGACGCTCGACGCGCGACGAACTGCTGCGCGAGTTCCGCAGCGGGTATGCGTTCCTCTTCGACATCGTCACGGACATCGGCGCCTACCGCGACCTCCACCGTCACCGCCGCTGCCAGCAGATCCGCCAGGAGTTCTCGCCCGCCCTGGGGGCCGAGACCCCGGCGATGGTGGAGGCGGCCGGGCTCAGCGACCGTTACCAGGGGGCGCTCGGCGCGGCGTGGACCGCGGCAGAGCGGGTCGCGCAAGTCTCACCCGAGGCCGCCCGCTACCTGCTGCCCTTTGCTACGCGCCTGCGCTGCCTCTTCAAGATGGACTTTGCCGAGGCGGAATACATCGCGAGGGTGCGGTCGGGGGTGAAGGGACACTTCTCCTACCGGGACATCGCCTGGAAGATGAAAGAGAAACTGGTAGAGACTATCCCCGAGCTGGGGCGGCTCGTCGAAGCCACCCCGCCGTGGATCGAAGACGCGCTGCAGCGTTAAGCGCGCGCCAGAACCGGCGTGGCCGCCGCCCGGACGTCTTTCCAGAGCTTGATGTAAGGCTGGAGGTCTTCCATCATCTTGTTGAACTGCTCGATGGTCAGCGATTGGGCGCCGTCGCTGAACGCCTCTTCCGGGCAGGGATGGACTTCGACCATCATCCCGTCGGCTCCCACGGCGACCGAGGCGCGCGCCAGCGGCGGAATCAGCGCGCTCTTGCCGGTCGCATGGGCCGGGTCGAGGATCACGGGCAGGTGCGTCAGCTCGTTGAGCACCGGCACCGCGCCGATGTCGAACGTGTTGCGGGTGGCCGTCTCGAAGGTGCGGATACCACGCTCGCAGAGAATCACGTTCGGATTGCCGTGCGCGGTTATGTACTCCGCTGACATCAACAGTTCCTTGATAGTGGCAGAGAGGCCGCGTTTGAGCATCACGGGGCGGCCGGCCTTGCCCAGCGTCTTGAGCAGGGCGAAGTTCTGCATGTTGCGGGCGCCGACTTGCAGCATGTCGGCGTATTCGGCCACGAGATCCACGTCCTTGTCGCTCATGATCTCGGTGATGATCGAGAGGCCGGTCTCCTCGCGGGCGCGGCGGAGCAGCTTCAGGCCCTCGAGCTCGAGTCCCTGAAAATCGTAGGGTGAGGTGCGGGGCTTGAAGGCGCCGCCGCGCAGCATTTTGGCCCCGGCTTTCGCCACGGCGTGGGCGGTGGTGAGAATCTGCTTTTCGCTTTCCACCGAGCAGGGGCCGGCGATGACGACGAAGTCGTCGCCGCCGATAGTGGCGCTGTCCACGCGGATCTGGCTTTTCTCCGCCTGATACTGCCGGCTCACCAGCTTGTAGGGAGCGGAAATGCGGACGGCGCTCTCGACGCCCGGGGCAGCCTGCAAGGACTCGACACAGTGGGTCACGTCGCCGGTGCCCAAGGCAGCGATCACGACGCGCTCCTCCCCGCGGATGGAGTGCACCTTGTAGCCGAAATCTTCGATCCGCTTGCAGACATGTTCGACCTGTTCCCGCGTAGCTCCCAACTTCATGGAGATGACCATCACTCACCTCATAAAAAAAACGGCCCACCCTTTCGAGTGGGCCGCCTGGATTGGATCTCGTTGTGCCGGAAAACCTGCGCCCACTCTACAGGCCGATGGGGCCTGTAAATCGAAACGACCAATAGGCGTAAGGCCAGCGCATGAGAAGAATATGTATAACATTTTCGGGCCGCCTTGTCAAACGCGTGTCGCCCTCCGGGTGTAGTGGGTTGTATACCGGGCTGGAAAATGGTCTAGTGATCCAGAGGAGGTCGTTCATGAAGCTGCAGATTCTAGCGGCGCCCGCGGTGTTCGCGCTAATTTCATTGGGTCTGGCAGCGGGGGCTGCCGCACCCGGCCTGCCCAAGTTTGAACCCGACCCCTATTGGCCCAAGCATCTGCCCAACAACTGGATCTTGGGGCAGGTTTCCGGCGTCGCCGTCGATTCCCACGACCACATCTGGGTGATCCATCGTCCGCGCACTACCGACGAGCACGACAACTATCTCACGGCCAAGACGGCCGATTGCTGTACTCCCGCGCCGGCGGTTTTGGAATTCGATCAGGCGGGCAACCTCCTCCAGGCCTGGGGTGGTCCGGGACAGGGCTACGACTGGCCCGATACCGAGCACGCCATTTTCGTCGACCTAAAGGACAACGTGTGGGTGACCGGCAACGGCGAGAAGGATACTAACCTCCTGAAATTCTCCAAGTCCGGAAAGTTTCTGCTACAGATCGGGCGGCACGGGAAGACCGGGGGCAGCAACGATACGGAGAACGTCAACAAGGCGGCGGGAATTGCCGTGCATGCTCCGACCAATGAGGTCTTCGTAGCAGACGGTTACGGGAACCGCCGGGTGATTGTGTTCGATGCCGATACCGGCGCGTACAAGCGGCATTGGGGAGCGTATGGCAACAAGCCGGACGACGCCGCGCC
>JBGPDC010000228.1:0-8470 GCA_041482115.1 Terriglobia bacterium
CAGTACTTTAGACATGAGCGATCAGTTCCTTTCGTATGCGGCTCTGCGCCGCTGGATTTACCTCTTCGCAGCGTAACCCGCGCTACTGCGAATCGGCTGGTCGCTCCATATTGACTGACGAGGTGCGGCCTTACCGGATCGCCTGGTAGGTCTCCCGCGCGACAATTCTTTCTTCGTTGGTGGCGAGCGCGAGCACGGCCACCGGTGAGTCCGGCGCCGAGACGACGCGGTCGCCGGAGGCGTGGTGGTTGCGCTCCGGATCCAGACGAAGGCCCAGGAATTCCAGGCCCTGGCAGCAGGCCTCACGGAGGCGGGCCGAGTTCTCGCCGATGCCGCCGGCGAAGGCCACGGCGTCGAGTCCACCGAGCGCCGCGGCGTAGGCGCCGAGGGTCTTGCGCACCTGGTAAGCGAAGACGTCGAGGGCCAGGCGCGCGCGGGGCGTGGCGGCCGCTTCGAGGTCGCGTACATCCCCGCCCGCGATGCCCGAAAGCGCCGCGAGTCCGCCCTCGGCCAGCAGTTCCTCCCGGATCTGTGCGGCCGAGCAGTGCAGGCGGTCCATCATATAGAGGACGGCGAAGGCGTCGAGGTCGCCGTGGCGGGTGGCGTTTTCGAGTCCCGATTGCGGCGAGAAGCCCATCGTCACGTCGAGCGAGGCGCCGTCGCGGATGGCGCAGATCGAGCTGCTGCCTCCGAGGTGGCAGGAGATCAGGCGCGCGACGGGCCGTCCCAGGAATTCGGGCACGCGCTCGCTGATGTAGCGGTGTGAGGCGCCGTGGAAGCCGTAACGCCGGATGCCGTGCGACTCACGCCAGGCCACCGGCACGCCGTAGGAAGTGGCGTACTCCGGGATGGTGGCGTGAAAGCCGGTCTCGAAGACGGCGACCAGCGGGACCTGGGGAGCCAGCTCGCGCAGCGTCTCGATCGCCGCGATGTAGATGGGGTTGTGGAGCGGCGCGGCCGGCTCGAAGGCGCGCAGGGCGGCGAGAACTTCCTCGGTAACGCGGAAGGTCCCACAGAAGCGGGGCCCGGCGTGGACCGCTTTGAGGCCGATGGCGTCGAGTCCGGCGGGCAGGCAGCGGGAGACAACCTCGCGGAGAGCCTCACGGTAAGAGGCGGGGCCGGAGAGCCGCTCAAGCTTGCCGCGGTCGAGAACCGTGCCCGCCGGAAGCTCCAGGAGCTGATACTTCAGCGAGGTCGATCCCAGGTTCGGGACCAGGAGGCGCTTGACCAGCAGGCGCTTGACCGGCGTGTCCGGCAGGCGCTACTTCCCTGCCAGCGCGGCGCGGATCTTCCCCAGCATATCAGCCGACGGAGCCTGATAAGGCCCGGGAATCTTCGAGGCCAAGGCGAAGTAGTTCAAGGCTTCTTTGTGGCGCTCGAGGCGAGCGCTGCAGAACCCCAGGAAGTAATAGACCGGCGCCAGTGCCTGATCGTTGCCCTTGAGGGAAGTGGTGGCGGTCTGGAGCTCTTTCACCGCGGCCGGGCACTTGCCCTGGCCGGCGAGAGAGCGTCCCATCAGCGAGTGGGCGAGACCCAGGTAGGTATTCTTGTTGGTGTTCCAGGCGTCGTCGGCGACCCCTTCCGGCTTGGGCTTGGCGGGCAGCGTATCGAGGATTTTCTGGGCGTTCTTCTGAACGTCGTCGAGCTTGCCCTTGGCGGGGTCGCTGTTCGCCTCGGCGATCAGGTAGAGATAGGTTTCGTTGGCGGGGTCGTTAGCGAGAGCAGCCTCGGCGGACGCGAGCATCTTGGCGTTGTCGCCGGTTTGCTGGTAGGCATAAAAATAGATGGGATCGAGAGCCTTGTCGAACTGCCCGCCGGGGTAGTTCTTGCGCAGGGCGTCCAGGAGCTGGATCTTGGCCTGCGGGGTGGCCGCCTTGACGGCGGTGGCGTAGAGAGCGTGCTCGTTGAACTGCTTTACCTGGGCAGCGAAATCCGCATCCCGCTTCCAGGACTCGGCCTGGTCGGCTTCGGCCGGCTTGGGGGCGGAGGCGGCCTTGTTAGCCAGCACGTTGGTCTTTTCCACCAGGGCGATCAGGCCGGGCGCATCGCCCTTGCCTTCGAGAGCCTGGATCGCGAGATAGGCCACCTCGAGATCGTCGGGGGCCTTGGCCAGGGTCTGCGTGCCGTGCTCGGCCGCCTTGTCGAAGTTGTTGGCCTTCAGGTATTCGGTCAGAAGCTGGTAGTGGACGTACCCCGCCGCCTCATTGGAGGCATACTTGGCCAGGAACTCCTCGAGCTGGGCGACGCGCTTGGCCGGGTCCTTTTCGTCTCCGGCCTGCTGCAGGAGCTTGCCCTCGTCGGTTTCGGCGTTGATGGTGACGTTGCGGATGGAACTCTGGGCCCAGGTAGGAACCGTCAGGCTGAGCAGCAGTCCCAACACCGCGCCAATGAGCTTCTTCATCGTTCTCCCCTCTCCTTAAGTGCTGGTTTGTAGGGATGGTACGCCAAACGGGGGGCTAGAATCAAGGGAGGGCGGCAGAGGCCTTGTCACTCTGGGGCTGGCGGGGCGTCCAATAGGGCAGAGGAATGCGATGTTTGAGCTAACCGGCGCGTCGGGCGATACTAAGGGGACGGTGGGACGGCGGGCGTTCCTGGCGGCGGGCGTGGGGGCCATTGGGGCGGCGGTGTGGGCCTTAGGCCGGAAGGGAAGCGCCAGCGTGCCCCGACTCAGCGAGGAAACTACAGTGACCATCGTAAAGTTCGACGACAGCGGGGCGAGCCTGGGGCCGGCGGAGACGCCGAAGGTGGTGAAGTCCGAGGAGGAGTGGCGGCGGGCGCTCACCCCCAACGTCTACCAGATCACCCGCCAGGGCGGCACGGAGATGCCGTTTCAGAACGAATACTGGAACTCGCACGAGGACGGCATTTTCCATTGCGCGTGTTGCGGGAATGCGCTCTTCGATTCGCGGACGAAGTTCAACTCGGGGACGGGGTGGCCGAGCTTCACGGCCCCCCTCGCCAAGGAGAATATCCAGGACAAAACGGACACGAGTCTTTTCATGGTTCGGACGGAGACGCTGTGCCGGCAGTGTGACGCGCACCTGGGGCACGTGTTTGAAGATGGGCCGCCGCCGACGGGGCTGCGGTACTGCATGAACTCGGCCGCGCTGAAGTTTGTCCCGCGGCGGCTCAATAGTTAAACGTCAATCCGAACTCGAACACGCGGGCTTTGTTGCGGGTGGAAGTGACCAGCCCGCCGGTAGCCAGGTTGTAGGTGCCGCTGGGAGCGCTGAAGCTCGTGGTGTTCGTCAGGTTGAAGACCTGCGCACGGAAGTCAAGCCTTTTGCTCTCGGTGATCGGGAAGCCCTTGATCAGCGACATATCGAGCTGTACCAGGCCGTTCGAGTAAAGGATGTTGCGGCCCGCGTTGCCATACGTGAACTGGGCGGGGACGGCGAAGGCGTCCGCTTGGCTGGGGAGCAAGGCGCGACAGGTCGTGTTGAACGAAGTGTAGAACCAGCAGCCCAAGTTGTGGGGCTCGGCGGGCGGCGTGCCTACCGCGTCGGGCCGCTGGGAGCCGGCGCCGGTGTTGGCGCGGTCGCCATTGAGTCCGATGCTGTAAGGGACTCCGGATTGGAGGGTGTTGATTCCCTGCCATTGCCAGCCACCGAGGAGGGTGTCCACTACCTTGCCGCTGTGGGAAAGGAAGCGATGTCCTTTGCCGAAGGGCAGCTCCAGGATATAGCTGGTCACGAAGTTGTGAGGCACGTCGTAGGAGCAGGGGCCCTTGTTGAGGTTGTCGAGCGTGTAGACGGGGGAAGTGCCTTCCTCGCTGCCCGGCTTGTCGAGACACTTTGAAAACGCATAGGAAGCCAGGAACGAATAGCCGCCTGAGAACCGCTTTTCGAGCTTGGCCTGCAGGCTATGGTAGGAGCTGGAGCCGCCCCAGATCTTGTAGTCGAGCACGCCCCAGGCCGGGTAAGGCCGGCGACCCTGAACGTTGCCGGGACCGGGGTCGGGCACGTTGTAGTTGGTGGAGTGCTGGGTGCGGGTTCCCTTGTTGGCGACATAGGCGACTTCCGCGGCGAGGTTCTTGCCCAATTCCCGTTGCACCTGGAAGTTCCAGGTTTGGGTGTAGGTGGTGCGGTATCCGGTGGCGCCGGTAGAGATGGCGGGAGTGGCGTTGCGGTCGACCAACGGTTGCCCTAAGAAGTAATCAGCGAGGGTCCGGCGGGGCGTCAGGGTCGAGGCGGTCGGGACATCGTTGTTGATCACCTGCAGGATCAGGAACGGCGGCGTGCGCACCTCGCCGAGCACGATGTTGGAATCGGGATACACGTAGAAGATACCGTACGCCGAGCGGACCACCCACTTGTTCGACCCGAACGGCCGCCAGGCGAACCCAATTCGCGGGGCCACGTCGCGCCGGCTGGGGGAACGGATCGACCAGGGGAGGCCCAATTCCTCGGTGGTCTCGATCAAGTCGCGAAAGACCGGCAGAATTTGGCGTACGCCGGGCTGCACGTCGAGATCGGGCGAGCCGTTCTGGGTCGGTACGATGACCTTGCCGGTCTTGAAATCGAAGGCGTTGATCTGACCGCGGATGCCATTGAAGAAGGAGTTGAATTCCCAGCGCAGGCCGAGGTTCAGGGTGAGATTGTTGGTGACGCGGTAGTTGTCCTGCCCGTAGAAGCTCCAGAAATTGCCGTTGACGCCGAAGATCTGAATGGGGAAGGCCCGCTGCACGCTATTGGGATATCCGAGCAGAAAGTCGGCGAAGGAGTTGCCCGTATTGCCGGCGCTCAGCGGGTTCTGCGTGTAGCGGCCGTCGAAGTTGAAGGTGCCCTGAGAAGCGTTTCCGTTCAGGAAGGCGTGGGCCTGATGCATCAACTGCGCTCCGAACTTGGCATCGTGCTTGCCGTGGTTCCAGGATAGCGAGGCGCGGTATTGGTAGGTTCGGATGCGGTTCGCTTTGGGGCGGTTGTCGGTCGAGCCCTCGATGTTCTGGAAGCCGGTGAGCGCGAGCAGGGGGTGCGCGGGCTGCAGATCGGAAACGCCGTCGAAGCCCGTGATACCGGCCTGCTTGACGACATTCTGTCCGTTAAAGTTGCTGGCGTTCAGGAAGTAGAAGAACGTCCGGTAGTAGTTGAAGGCCAGCTCGCTCGTCAGGGACGGAGAGAAGGTGTGGAAATGGCTCAGGCCGGCGTTCTGCGAGCGGCTTTTCAGCGGGTAGTAGCCCAGCTTGGGATAGGGCGCCGGATCGCTCTCGGTGTTGTTCACGTAAGAGTAGCGGCTCACCAGGTTGTCATGGTCGGTTAGCCGCGGCGTAATCTTCACATCGAACTTGTCGGAATCGAGGGCCAGGGCAGGGGAATAGACAAAACGGTTGGCGCCGCTGTTGGGGATTTCGTATTCCGGTTTGAAGAACAGCGCCTGTGAAGACTGGCGGTTGCCGGGGATGAGGCCATTCAGAAAGGGATCGCGGATGAACTGCGCGGGATTGGCCGGGTTCGGTTTGGTGGTGAGGGGATCGAAGACCTGCGCCCCGGCGCCGAAGTCGCCGGCCAGCTCCCGTGTGGTGGGCGTGACGTAGTTGAACGTCGTCCCCTGGCGCGTGCGGCCGCCCTCATAGTCGGCAAAGAAAAACGTGTGGTTGCGTTTGATGGGGCCGCCCAGAGTGGCGCCGAATTGGTTGCGCTTGAGGGGCGTCTTATCGCGGGCGAAGAAGTTGCGCGCCTCGAGCTTCTCGTTGCGCAGATATTCGTAAAAGCTACCGTGGAAGCTGTTGCCGCCGCTTTTGAGCGCGGCGTTGATCACGGAGGGCAGCGCGTACTCCGCGCTCATGCCGCCGGCCAGAACCTTGAATTCCTGGAGGGCGTCGGTGGAGGGCGTGATGCTGGTGGCTCCCAGTTCGTACTCAGTGATGTCAAATCCGTCCAGGTACCAGGCGCCAGCGAGCCGGCTGCTGCCGCTAATGCGCAGTCCGATGCGGGTGGCCCGAATTCCCGTGCCGCCGGCGGTGATGTCGGAGCCGCCGGGGGTGAACACGGCGCCGGGGGTGAGCTGCGCCAGTTGCCAAAACGCCCGGCCGTTCAGGGGCATGTTCACGATGGCTTTGTTCTCGACGACCTGGCCCACGGCCGAGCTGTCGGTCGTTATCAACGGCGTGGAGGCTTCTACCGAGATGGTCTCGGTGGTGGCGCCGACCAGCAGCGAAATGTCGACGCGGGCTTCCTGGTTCACCTGCAACAGCAGGCCGTTGATGGTGGCGGTTCGGAAACCGGGAGCTTCCGCCGTCACGGTGTATTCGCCGATGGGGAGCAGGGGAATCGAGTATTCACCGGTGGAAGTGGTATCGGTAGCCCGCTCCTGTGCGGTGGCGACGTTCTTGGCCTTGACCGCCGCTCCGACGACGACGGCGCCGGATTGGTCCTTGACGGTTCCCAACAGGCGCGCGGTGGACTGTTGGGCACGCAGGAGACCAGGGAGGTGGAGAGCCAAACACAGCACGAGAGCCGCCGGGAGGATTCGCTGCATTTTTGTTTCCCCTTTCGGAATCTGCCCACTTTAGGGTGTTTGGAATCGAATTGTCAAGAGAGAGGACGCCGTGCCGGGCGACGAAACATTTGTAACGCTGCGCTGGGGTGGCTGAAACTAGAGCTTTGATGAAGGAGGCCTGACCACTCCCTCACGGTCGCGGCTCGGCTACGGGCGCTCGTGGATGCGAAGCGCGTCAGCAATTGGTTCGGATCCTACGGGTTCAAGAGCGGAAGGTTCTTCGCAGGCTCGGGAATCGTCATCAGGTAGGCCCACACGTCCGTCAGTTCCGCGTCGGACATGACTTTCGGCGTATAGGGGGGCATGCCGCCCGGCGCGGGATGCCGGACGTAAGCGATGAGCGCCTCCAGGGGAAACGGACGCGGGGCGAGCCGCGCCCCGGCCGAGCCCCCCTGGCCGACGAAGCCGTGGCACTGGTAGCAGCCGTTCTTGACGAAGAGGCGCTTGCCATTTTCGGCGTTTCCCACGGCGGGCTTGGCGCTTTTCGCCGCAGCCTTGGGAGCCTGAGGCGTCGCAATCGCCGGGAGCAGCAGGACCGCGAGGGCGAGCAGAGGAAACTTGTTCACAGCGTCTCCTTTCCTTAGCGCGGCTGCGTGACGACGTCGATCAGAGCCGGTTCCCCGCGCTTGACCACTGCGATCGCGCGCTGCAAGGCAGGGCCGAGGTCGGCCGGATCGGTGATCGGTCCTTCGCCATGCACACCGTAGGCTTGCGCCATCTTGGCGTAGTCGATGTTGGGGTCGGCGATGGTGGTGCCGATGTGGGCCCGGTCAATGCCGCGATTGGCCCGGTTGGCCATGAGCTGCACCTGCATGACCTCCTGATGATAGCCGCGGTTATTGTGCATGATGCTCAGCAGGGGGATGCGGTGATGGGCGGCCGTCCACAACACACTCGGCGCGTAGTTCAGGTCGCCGTCGCACTGAATGTTGACCGTAAGCCGGCCGTGCTTCTTGTTAGCCAGCGCCGCGCCGACCGCGGCCGGCGCGCCGTAGCCGATGCCGGCGCCGCCATGCCCACCGATGTAGTGGTAGGACTGATTGAAGTCCCACAAGCGCAGGGGCCAGCCGCTGACGAAATTGCCGACCGTCGAGACCAGCGACCAGTCTTCGTTCTTGAGCTGCCCCCACAGCTCGGCGGACATACGGGCGGTGCTGATGGGCGTCGCGTCCCAGCCGAGGGCGGCGTCCTGGCGGTCGCGGTCGCGAACACGCTGGCTGGCCGCGGCGAGCTTGACGCCACGCTCGGCGAGCGCCCTTTTGCGATCGGCGGTGAGCAGGCGCTTAACGGCCTCGATCAGAGCCGGCAGCGTGGCTTCGGCGTCGGCCGGGATATTGAGATCCGCTTCGTCATAGCGTCCGAAATCCTGATAGTTGCTCTTGTGATTGAGGTCGACGGAGGACACGCTGATCAGCTTCGCGCCCGGCTTGAGGATCGACTTGCTCTGCATACCGAGGCGGTTGAGGGGGGTCTGCTGGTGGGTCAGGCCCCAGAAGTCCTGGACTTCGAGACCGAGGACAACGTCGGCATCCTTCACGGTGTTCCCGCCGTTGAGAGGATGGCGCGAGGGGAAGTTCATCCGGAGGCGCTGGTCATAGACCGGCGCTCGCAAGGTCTCGGCCAGCTCGACGAGGAGCTTGATGCCGTTGGGGGTGCGGGCGAGGCGTCCAGCAACGATCAGGGGATTTTCGGCGGCGACCAGGAGCTTGGCGGCCTCGGTCACTGCCCCTGAATCGCCCTGCGGAGGCGCGGCCAGGGTAAGTTTCGGAATGCGCAAGCCGAATTCCGTGATGGGTTCTTCCTGCAGCTTGGCGTCGGCCACCAGGACTACCGGCTCGAGCGGCGGCGTCATCGCGATCTGGTAGGCGCGCACGGCGGACTCGGCGAAGTGAGCGAGGGAGACGGGCGAGTCGTCCCACTTGGTGTAGTCGCGGACCATCGAGGCGGCGTCCTGGACGCTGTGGACCCATTC
>JBGPDC010000229.1:0-8364 GCA_041482115.1 Terriglobia bacterium
GGATTGGGCCATCCGCTGCTGCCCGGCTCGCGCGCCGTGCGCAACGACCTGCGCCTCGGCGGCGAGCTGCGGGTGCTCGTCGTCAGCGGCTCGAACATGTCGGGCAAGAGCACCCTGCTGCGGACCGTCGGCGTCAACGTCGTGCTCGCCATGGCCGGAGCCCCCGTGCGCGCCCGCCGCCTGCGCCTCTCGCCACTCGCGCTCGGCGCCTCGATCCGCGTGATGGATTCCCTGCAGGGCGGCTCCTCGCGCTTCTATGCCGAAATCTCGCGCCTGCGCCAGCTCATGGACCTCGCCCGCGGCGAGTTCCCGCTGTTGTTTCTGCTCGACGAGCTGCTGCACGGCACCAATTCCCACGACCGTCGCATCGGGGCGGAAGCGGCCGTCCGCGGCCTCGTCGAGCGCGGCGCGATCGGACTCCTCACTACGCACGACCTGGCGCTCGCCCACCTCCCCGAGGCCCTCGCCCCGCGCGGCTCGAACGTCCACTTTGAAGATCAACTGGAGAACGGGCGCATGAGTTTCGACTACCTGCTGCGCCCCGGCGTCGTCGAAAAGAGCAACGCCCTCGAGCTCATGCGCTCGATCGGCCTGGACGTCTAGGTCCGTGGCCGGCGCCTAAAGTCTTCCCACAGCGGAGCCGATATAGTTGGCATGCGTGTGTCGGCGCTACTGTGGTTGGCGGCCTTCGTGGCCTTGCCAGGCTGGTCCGGGGGCGCCCAGGACCTCACCTCGCTATCGATCGAGCAGTTGCTCGAGATCAAGGTCGAGGGGGCTTCGCTGCATCCGCAGAGCCTGGAAGACGCGCCGGCCAGCGTGACGATCCTCACCGCCGAGGACCTCCGCAAATATGGCTACCGCACTCTCGCGGAAGCGCTGGGGTCGGTGCGGGGCTTCTACGCCGGCTACAACCGGACTTATCACACCGTCGGCGTGCGCGGCTTCCACTTGCCCGGGGATTACGCCAGCCGCTTCCTGGTGATGGTGAACGGGCACAACCTGGCCGACAACATTTTCAATTTCGTGCTGTCGTTCGGCAACGATTTCCCGCTGGATATGAACCTCGTGAAGCGCATCGAAATCATTCGCGGCCCCACTTCCGCCCTCTATGGCAGTAATGGGATTTTCGCGACCATCAATATCATCACGAAGCCGCCGGAGGAGGCCGGCCCGTCGCGTCTGACCGCCAGCCTGGGCAGCTTCGGTGAAAGGAAAGCGCAAGTGATGACCACGGCGTCCCTCGGAGCGAGCGCCCAGGTCTTGTTCTCCGGCGCGGTGTTTAACAACCGCGGCGAGAGCCCGCTGTTCTTTCCGCAATTCAATGTGCCGGAAACCAATTACGGCCAGGCTATCCGGATGGACAACGAAAAGGGGTACCACTTCTTTGCGAACCTGGCCTGGAAGAACTGGAACGTGACGGCGGCGTTCTCGGATCGTCAAAAGATTCAGCCTATTTCCTTTGGCCCCACCGTCTTCAACGATCGCGGCACCAATACCAATGACACTCGCAACTATGTGGAGGCCGCCTATATGCGTGACCTCCACGGCGGCACACTCCGGTGGCGCGCCTATTACGATTCGTTTCATTCTCGACGGCGCTCTGACCTCCCGATCGATGTCGTCAATCCTGCGGATTCCGGCGTGGAGGACAACCGGGAATTCTTTTACGGAGACTGGGTCGGAACGGAATTGACCTACCGCTTCGACGTGTCTCACTTGGGCACGCTCACCGTCGGAGGCGAAGCCAAGTTCGATTTGCAGAATCTCCAGCGTTCCTTCGACGTGTCGCCCGCACCGAGCGAGTTCTTAAATGTCAGCCGCCGCGACAAGTCGGTCGGCCTGTTCGCTCAGGAGGAGCGCCAACTCTCCCGCCGGTGGAAAATGAATCTCGGCGCCCGCCTGGATGTTTCCGCTAATCGCAACAGTTTTTTTTCTCCCCACGCGGCTTTGATTTACCAGCCCACCTCGGAATGGACCTGCAAATTTCTTTACGGCCGGGCTTTCCGGAACCCCAGCGCCTTCGACCTGTACTTTGAGGATGGGGGCCGGTCCGGCGCGTCCAATCCCGCCGCGCGTTCCGAGAAGGCGGACACGCTGGAGGTCGATCTGGAGCGGAGGCTAGGAAAACGGCTGCGCCTGCTGGCCGCCGCTTACACCTACCGGCTGAACAATTTTCTGGTGGGCGAGTATGTGGGCGCCGGGGTGATTCAATATCGGAACGTTGGCAAGATTCAGGCGAGCGGCTTTGAGATCGAGCTGCACGGCCAGCCCGCGGGGTGGCTGGAAGCCACGGCCAGCTATTCCATCCAGAAGTCCAGGGATAACGATCCGGACGGGCGCCTGGAAAACTCCCCCGACCACCTGGCCAAGCTGCGCTTCGCCGTGCCCCTGGGGCGCAAGTTCGACGCCAGCAGCGGCATGCAGTATTACAGCTCCCGCCGGACCCTGGGCGGCGCCGAGGTGAAGCCGGTTTACCTGGCTGATTTCACCATCCCTTCCCGGCGGCTGCTCCCGAACTTCGACCTTCAGTTCGGCCTCCGCAATGCTTTTAATAGAAACTACTCCGATCCCATCGCCCTCACCCAGCAAGTCGATTCTCTTCGGCAGGCGGGACGTTCCTTCTTCGTGGAGTTGACCGCTCGCGCCCGCGACTGAGCCCTCAGATCCGAGCGCCCTTATAATACTTCGTGGTGAGCGCCCCGGCCTGGCCCGGCCCGAGCCGCCGCTCGAGCATTTTGTAGAAATCCTGCGGCGTGGTCTTCTGGACCAGCAAAGCCAGCCGCCGCTCCTGCTCGGCGAACGCCCGGCGCGTCACCTCGTCCGGATCCACCAGCGACGTCAGGATGCCGTGCAGCTCCTTCTGCACCGCGGCGTGCTCCGGTTTCCCCGCCAGGTTGTCCTTCTCACCCGGATCGTCCTTTAAGTTGAAGAGCAGCGGCTCGTCCCAGGAGAAGTAGAGGTACTTCCAGTCGCCCCGGCGGATCAGAAACGAGCCGGTGCTGTTGCCCTCCGAGTGCGACTCGGCGTAGGCGTAGCCGGGATGGCTCCCGGTTCGTCCATTGGCCAGCGGCGCGAGCGAATGGCCGCGCAGCTCCCGCACCGCGGGGAGCCCGGCGAGGTCGAGCAGCGTGGCGATGCCGTCGGCGTGGGTCACGGGCGTCTCGATGGTCCGGCCGCGCGGCATCCCCGGACCCGCGATCAGCAGCGGCACCCGCGCCGCCCCCTCGAGCAGGTTGTTCTTGAGCCACAGCCCGTGCTCGCCGAGCATCTCGCCGTGGTCGGCGGTGTAGACGAACACGGTGTTCTGCAACTGGCCGATGCGGTCGAGCTGATCGAGAAGCTGGCCCACCATGCCGTCGAGCTCGGTGACCATTCCGTAGTAGGCGGCGCGCGCCCGCCGCACGCGCGCCTCCGGCACCGGGAGCGACAGCAGTTTGAAATTGGCGAGGCCCTGAAAAACGAGATGGCGCCGCTCGAGGTAATCCGGCGGAATGTCCGGCAGCGGCATGCGCTCGGGCGGATACATGGCGCGATACTGCGGCAGCGCCACAAACTGAGAATGCGGCAGCGTCAGGCCGGTATAGAGCGCCCACGGTTTGGTTTGCTTCGGCGCCTCGTCGCGGAGGAACGCCAGGGCGTGCTCCATGGTCGCGACGTCGGTGTGGCGGCGCTCCCGCCATTCTCCGTCCGCCTGGCGGCGCTCGTCGCGGCGGTAGCACAGCGGCGCGCGGAACAGCGAGGTGATGTCCGGCCCGCGCGAGTGCTCGTGGTCGGTGTGGTCCTCGTGAAAGCCGTAGTCGAGGCCCTCCTGCAAGTCCAGCTTGCCGGCGGCGTGGCAGTAGTAGCCGGCCTGGCTGAGCCGCTGGCCCCAGGTGGGCACACGCCCGTCGAAGGGAGTGCTGTTGCAGTAGGAGCCGACATCGGAGGGAAACATCCCGGTCATGAAGCCGGCGCGCGACGGCACGCACACCGGGCTCCCGCAATAGGCATTGCGAAAGTTGACGCCCATCGCGGCCAGCCGGTCGAGGTGAGGCGTCTTGACGACGGCGTGGCCGTTCGGTCCGAGCACCAGGCCGCTGTGCTGGTCCGAGCACAGGAAAACAAGGTTGGGCCGGCGCCCGCCGGGCGTCTGGAGCGCCGGCGACATCACCGACGCGCCCAGGCCACTCAGAACCGTCCTGCCAAAATTGCGACGCGAGACTTCGGACATAGCGTGCTAAGAATACACCCGCCGGATTTGCGGCGCAAACCGCCGCCCGGCGGGGTAGTGGGTCAGTTTGAATTTTAGAGCCGCCCGGATTGCCGGCAGTGTCCGCACGGGCGAAGACCGCCGTAATCGTTCTTCGTCGCCCACTGCTCTATTTCGCTCCGGTCTAGGGAGCAAACCCTGATGGCTTCCTTTTTGTCTTCAGATTGAGTCGGATTTTGGGCATCCGGGCAGTCTGCCCTATGTATCCTGTGATGCGAGCCCCAGCGAAAAGCGCCAACGAAACCGTTACCGTAGGTTGCAATCCAGTAGAGGTATTCTGCTCTTTCTGCCGCGTCCGACGGATGCAAAACACGAAACTCTAGACTCGTCTTCATTGGAGGCTCATTCGCCGTTGCTCTCGTGCGACAATCGTACCGTGCCTAGCCGTTCAAGCACATCCTCGGATCACGATTTCGCCACGGTCGCCCGCCAGGTCGTAGAGCGGGCCATCGGGGAGAAGCTAGACGGCACGCCGCTGGAAGATCCGAACGCAGGGAAGAACCCCCACGCCGTGGCTCTGGGGCGGCTAGGCGGGCAGAAGGGCGGGAAAGCACGGGCGGAGAAGCTGTCTGCCGCTAAACGGAAATCTATAGCGAAGAAGGCAGCCAGGGCGCGATGGGGCAGCGGGTGAGCCTCAATATCTTCCGATAGCTCCAAAATCCAATTCCACAATAGATTCTCCGGCAATCTCGTTCCTTTTGAAGCGGATGAAACCTAATTCGTCGAGACGGGACAATTCACGATGGAAGGTCCTAGTCGTCAGATCCCGATACGCCGACTTGATGAACGGCACACGCTGAAGTTCCGACAGTTTGATCTGCCGCGACGGATTCTGAGAGAAGGGGTCTAGCGGCTCGGTTTCCGTAAGGAGGAAATCGAGCAAGCTGTACTCTCTTTGGTTCAGCACCCGCCTACGTTCTCCCGTTTTTGTGTTGAATGCACGTACCAGCGTGCCCCGATATACTACTCGGTTGAGCTTGGTCTTTATGAACTGATTGATTCCCTTGAGTTCAACAGCAAAACCTCTGAGGCCGAAGCTGACAAACGGCGTGACATCGAAAGGCTGCTTCCTCCTGCACTCCTGTAGGAGGGTTTTGTACTCACCCTCGTTTCGGTAAAAGTAGTTTGAGAGCCCGTAGAAACCGAGCACGTTATGATCATTCTGGAACAGGATTGCGGCTTCTACGAGCCTCGATACTCTGCCGTTGCCATCTCCAAATGGATGAATAGTGACGAGGAAGAAGTGAGCCAGGAGTGCCCGTATCACTGGATAGTACGCTACCAGCTTTCTGGAATTGATGAACTCGACATATTCATCCATCAGCCTGGGAACGTCCTCATATGGCGCTCCACGATGGACACCCCCCATGTCCGCGCTTCCGACGACAACACTGAAGGGGCGGAACTTGCCAGGATCGTTGTTATTTTCATCAGATCCCCGCGTCATCATCTGATGCATCCTGCGAATGTCGTCAAGCCGCAATGGAGGGTTCTCGGGCTGAAACCGCAGCCTTACCCAGTTCTGGGCCATGCCCGCATTCCTGATCTGCAACTGCTCTTTAGTTGCTCTCTCTTCTGGAACTTGCTTAGGGCGGCTGATGAGGTCCATCTGCTCTGAGACTGCCGCCTCCGATAGCGGATTGCCCTCCAGTGCAGTGGTTCCATAGACCGCGCGGACACGATTAAGGCGATCTAGTTGTTCTCGCCAGTCTTGGGGAAGCACTAGGTTGGACGCGGCCTCTTTTGACGCTTCGATGGAGATCAACTCAGACCAGACCGGCCCTAGCGCCTGCGCTTCCAACCTGAAATCAAAGCTAAAGGATTCCCAGTCCATCTACTTGCCGCCTTCCATGGCTGCCTACATGGCAGCCAAGTTTACAATCTAAAGTGATTATATAACGCTATTTGTAAGGATGTCAATGTTATAGTCTTATTATTATTTGACACGCTACTTGAAAAGCAACTTGACAATCCATTATCGATCAAGCATAATGGTCAGTATGAACGCGCTGGCCGCGGCCAAGCGCATCCAGGTAGTAGCCGCCCTGGTGGAAGGGGCTTCGATCCGCTCCACGGTTCGCATGACGGGCGTCGCGAAAAACACGGTCGCCAAACTCCTGGTGGAACTGGGCGCGGCCTGCTCTCGGTACCAGGATGAAAAGCTGCGTAACTTGTCCTGCAAGCGGATTCAGTGCGACGAAGTTTGGTCATATTGCTGGGCCAAGGACCGGAACCTACCAGAGGACAAGAAGGGGCAGCCGGGATTCGGTTTCGTTTGGACGTGGACCGCGATTGATGCCGATACGAAGCTAATTCCTTGCTGGCTCATCGGCGGACGCGATGCCGGGTCAGCGTATGAGTTCATGGCCGATCTTTCCAGCCGCCTCAGGAATCGGATTCAGCTAACGACGGACGGGCACAAGGTCTATCTGGACGCCGTAGAGTACAACTCTGACAACGGTGTCGATTACAGCATGCTGGTGAAGCTCTACGGGGAGGACCGGGCCGGGGAAGCCCGTTACAGCCCCGCTCAGTGCATCTCAGCCCGACCCGTGCCGATCCTGGGCAATCCGAATCCGAAGTACATCTCCACCAGCTACGTAGAGCGGCAGAACTTGACGATGCGCATGTCGATGGGCCGGTTTACCCGTTTAACCAATGGGTTCTCCAAAAGGATTGAGAATCACGCGGCAGCCGTGGCCCTGTACTTCATGTACTACAACTTCGGGCGAATCCACCAGACGTTGCGCGTAACGCCCGCGATGGAAGCCGGGGTTAGCGACCACATTTGGTCCATTGAAGAAATCGTGGCCCTGGTAGATTCAAACTGAACCACTCCCCCGGCGGGGTAGCTTTCTCAGGCCCGGCGGGCGTACTCATCGCGGCACTTGGCGGAGCAGAAGTGGACGATCTCGCCCTTGAACTTGCCCTGCACCGCGAGCTCCGCCGCGACAAACGTGCCACACACCGGGTCCTTCTTCAGCTCTCCGGTATGCGGCAGAGGCGCCTGGGCGGTCTCTTGGGGGGGAGTTTGGGAGGACGTGAGGACCGCCACCACGGCTTGCACAATCGGAGCCAGCAGCGACCGCAGCAGCAGGTACCCCGCCATGATGGCGATCAGTATGAGAATGAACCGCACAAGACAAAAAGGGCAGGACCAGAGACGGCTGTCACGGGGTCCTGCCCGAGGTTCCCCTTGGCTACTTCTTGGCCTTCTTCGCCGGCGCGGCCGGCTTGGTGCTGAACTGCGTCTCGACGCTGCCGGTCAGCGCCTGGAGGCTGCCCTTGGCCGATTCGGCGTAGGGTCCGGTGGGCCGCAGCTCCAGATATTTCTGGAACGCTTCGGTCGTGCCCGGCGCCGGCGTGATTTTCCCTTCGGCCGTTACCGAGGCCTTGCTCAACAGATAAACCCCAATCTGGTAGTGGGCGTCGGCGTAGTTCGGGTCGGCTTCGATGGCTTTCTTGAAAGACTCATAGGCCTCGTCGCCGTGTCCTGTGTTCACCAGGATGGCGCCCAGGTTGAAGAAGTACTTCCCGGCATTAGGCTTGTCGAGCTCCGCCGCCTTGCTCAGCTCCTGCTGCGCCTCCGCGAACTTACCCGACCGCGCCAGCGCCAGTCCGTAGTTGTTGTGGGTGGCGGCGTCGTCCGGCTTCAGCTCGAGAGCCTTCTGATAGCTCTCGGCGGCCTTCGCCAGGAGCGGCGGCTGCTCGGCAGCCGGCTTGCTGGCGGCCAGGCCCGAGTAAGCCTCGGCCAGGTTTCCCCACACCACGGTCTGCTTGGGATCGAACTCCGCCGCTTTGTTGAGCGACTCGATAGCCGCGTCGTAGTTCTTGGTTTTCAGGCTTTCCATGCCGGCGTTGAACGCGTCATTCAGCGCCTTGTTCTTGCTGAGCTGCTCCGCCCGTTTCTTGGTGACGTCTTCGATCTGCTTGCGCTGCTCGGCCGACATCTGGCGGCCCGCGTCATTGCTCACCTCGATGCCGGCGGCCGCGGCCTGCCCCCGGGCCTTCACTTCCTGCAGATTAAACTCCACCTTGGTCGGATCGCCCAGGCGCGTCCGGACGTTGCCGACCTGGTCGGCGGTCTTGCCATCGATCTCGATCGAGACCTTATA
>JBGPDC010000230.1:0-8327 GCA_041482115.1 Terriglobia bacterium
GTGCTATTCTTCTTCATGGCCGGTCTCCTTTTGCACTTCGAGTGCGTATCCATTGGGAGCTTAACGCATCCCGCCGGAGACCGGCCTTCTCATTCCATCTCTGTAACGCAGGCCGCTAACGCAGCGAGTTATCCACTTCCAGCAGCCAATCCGGGCGCTTCAGGACTTCGCGGGGGCGGCTGCCGTCGGGGGGGCCGATGATGCCGTCGCGCTCCATCACGTCGAGGATGCGGGCGGCACGGCCGTAGCCGAGACGCAAGCGGCGCTGCAAGGTCGAGGTGGAGGCCTTCCCTAGCTCCAGCACCAGGCGTACGGCGTCCTCGTACATCGGGTCGTCCTCGCCGGAGAATTCGGCGCCCTCTTCCTCGCCGGCGGTGTCGTCGTCCTTTGGAGGCGCGGCAAGATAGGAGGTCTCGTAGGTGGCCTGGGACTGCTCCTTCCAGAAGCTCACCACCGACGAGATCTCGGATTCGCTCACGTAAGCGCCGTGGACACGCATCATGCGGCCCGAGCCGGGGGGCAGGTAGAGCATGTCGCCGCGTCCGAGCAGGGCCTCGGCGCCCATCGAGTCGAGGATGGTGCGCGAGTCGACCCGGGTGGCGACGCGGAAAGAGATGCGGGCCGGGAAATTAGCCTTGATGAGGCCGGTGATGACGTCCACGCTGGGGCGCTGGGTGGCAAGCACCAGGTGGATGCCGACGGCGCGCGCCATCTGGGCGAGACGCGTAATCGACTCCTCGACGTTGTTTCCCTCGAGGATCATCAGGTCGGCCAGCTCGTCGATCAGAATGATGATGTAGGGCAGCGGCTCGGGCGGCTCGGCGGGGTTCTCCTCGTCGAACAGACTCAGCTCGCGGTAAGCCTGCGAGCGGATCTTGCGGTTGTACTGCTCGACGTTGCGCACGCCCTGCGTGGCGAGCAGCTTGAGGCGCCGCTCCATCTCGATGGTGGCGTTGCGCAGCGCGTAAGAGGCCTTCTTCAGGTCGGTGATGACCGGCGTGAGCAGGTGCGGAATGTCCTCGTAGAGGCCCAGCTCGAGGCGCTTGGGGTCCACCATGATGAAGCGCACTTCTTCCGGCGTCGCCTTGTAGAGGATCGACATGATGAAGCAATTCATCAGCACGCTCTTGCCGGAGCCGGTGGAGCCGGCGATGAGCAGGTGGGGCATCGCTTCGAGGTTGGCGATGCGGATGCGGCCGTTGATGTCCTTGCCGAGCGAGAAGGTGAGCTTGGAGGGGGAGTCCTGGAACTCGGGCGATTCCATGATCTCGCGCAGGCTGATGACCTCGCGCTTGCGGTTGGGCACCTCGATGCCGACCGTCGATTTGCCGGGGATGCGCTCGATCAGAATGGACTCGGCTTGCAGGCCGAGGCAGAGGTCCTCGGCCAGGTTGGTGACGCGGCTGTATTTGACGCCGGCCTCGGGCTTGAACTCGAAGGTCGTCACGACCGGGCCGGGGTTGATCTGGGTGACCGCGCCGTGGACGCTGAACTCCTCAAACTTCGACCGGATCAGGACGGCGGTCTGCTTCAGCTCTTCCTCGTCGTAGGGATTGCGGGCGGCGGGCGGGTCGAGCAGGCTGGTGGCGGGGATCCGGTAGTTGGCCGAGGTGGCTTTCACCGGGACCGGTTTGCGCACGGCACGCGGGGGCTCCGGTTCGAGCTCTCGGATGGGCGGATCTTCCTGGAACGCGACCGGCGCCGGTCTGCGGAGGGCAGCCGGCGCTGGGGGCATGATCGGCGGGGCCGTGGGCGCTTCGGCTACCGCGGGAGAGAGTACCGGCATCGCCTTCACGTGCGCCTGGCGCCGCTTCTCTTCGGCACGGGCCTCGGCAGCGCGACGCCGCGCCTCGCGGCGTTCCTTCCACCAGGCGCTCCATCCGGCGCGCCACCGAGTCAGGAACTTGAAGTGCTTAGCTACCCACGCCGCGAAACCGGCCAGCGAGAACGTGGTCAGCAAGTAGAGCGAGAGTACCGCGGCGGCCGCAATAACCAGCAGCGCGCCGGTGAGGTTGAGGGCCTGGAGCAGCAGGTCGGCGAGCAAGCGGCCGAGGACGCCGCCCACCTCGATGGTGTGCTTCCAGAGGTAGGAGAACCGGTAGACCGAGAGTCCGGCGCTGAGGCATGTGACCAGCAGCACGGCTCCGACCAGCTTGGCGCCGCTCACCGGCTCCGAGCGCACCCAGCGCCAGCCGAGCAGCAGCATCAGCACCGGGAGGGCGAAGGCCGCCACCCCGAGGAGTTGGAAGGCAGAGTCGGCCGTGTAAGCGCCCGGGTAGCCGAGCAGATTCTGTGGGGAAGAAGACGAGGCGGTATTCCAGGAAGGATCGGTGGGGCTGTAGGACTCGAAACTCAGTCCCAGTCCGATGCCGGCCAGCAACAGCAGCAGCCCCACCACCTCATTGAGGCGGCGGTGAGCCGTCGGTGAAAGCAATCTCATGCTTCTTCCTCGCCGGATCCTGGCGCCGCTGGCGGACGGCCTACAGAACCCTGACAGGGTCGCGGAAGAAGATAGCTAGAACCAGGATTATTATGCCACAAATGATGCGGTACCAGATGAAGATCCGGAGGGTATTGGTCTGCAAGTAGCGCAGGAAGAAGGCGATAACCAGGTAGCCGGTGAGGCCGCTAATTACGATTCCGGCGAGGAAAGCGACCCGCATCTCGGGGGCGAGGCCGTCGCGGACCAGGTTCAGGGCGGCTTTGGCAGCCGCGCCCGCGAGGATCGGGGTGGCTAGCAGGAACGAAAACCGCGCCGCTGCCGCGCGTCCCACGCCCCGGAATAGTGCCGTGGCGATCGTGATGCCGGAGCGGGAGGTCCCCGGAATAATGGCGAGGGCCTGGGAGACGCCGACTACCAGCGAATCGCCGAGCGACACGTGGCCGAGGTCCTTTTCCTGGCGGCCGGTTCTTTCCGCCCACCACAGGAAGAGGCCCACGCCGATCATCATGACGGCGATGACGTAGGGGCTGCGCAAGGTGCTCTCGGCCTGCTTCTCAAACGCCAGGCCCGCCAGGCCGCCAGGGATAGTGGCGGCGACCAAAAACCATAAGAGGCGGGGATTGTCGTAGAGGTCGTGGTCGGGATCGTGGGGGTCGGCGGGGCGGGAGCCGGTGCCGAAAGCCAGCCTCAGCAGGCGCAACCAGGTGCGCAGGAAATAGATGGCTACTGCCACCAGGGTCCCGACATGCAGAGCGATATCGAAGGTGAGGCCTGGATCGGGCCACTGGAGTAACCACGGGAACAGCGCCAGGTGCGCGGTGCTGCTGATCGGCAGGAACTCCGTGATGCCCTGGACGATGGCCAGGATCACTACCTGGTAGAGCGGCATTAAGCGCAGTGACGAGTGACGAGTGACAAGTGACGAGTGGCGGAGGGCATCGTGGGTCTCAGGCGCCGGCGTGGACGGGGGCGTGCGAGGGACTCTCGACGGCGTGCCAGCGGGGGACCAGGTTGCCATCGGCGCCAAACTCGAGGGGCTGCGGTCCGCCCAGGATCTCGAGTCCGGGCTGGACTTCTACCTCGCGGCGGAGGTTCTCGCTGACCATTACCTCGTCGAGCTCGAGCGTGTTGCGGATCCAGACGAGGCTGGCGTTCGCTGGATCGAGGTGGCCGAGGGTCGGGAGGATCGTTTCGAGGCAGGTGCGATCATCGGCATAGTAAAGCGGGAGGCGGGCCATGGGCGGCGTGCCGGAGGTGAGGGCGTTCAGCTCGGTGGCGCGGCGATTGACTTTGTTGTGGAGACGCTCGGTGATCACGTCGGCCATGCCCAGGCCCACGGCGTTGCCGTAGCTGAGGTCGGTCAGGTCGCGGATGAAGATGCGAAAGATCTGGGGGGCGTTGGGCCAGACGTTGCTGCCGCCGTAGACCGTGCGGTTGACGACCTTGGTGTCGAGTCCGGCGCCGCTGATATTCTTGCCCATCTCGTCGACGATCAGCAGGTCGACCTCGGAAACCGGGATGCGCGGCGCCCAGGATTTTACCCGCTCGAGCAATTCTTCCTCGCGGCGTTCCATATCTTGCGGGCCGAGGGCGTGCAGCTCGGCGGTCGAGTGGAAGGCGTCCTCGAGGATGCCGAGGCCGCCCAGGACCTTGCCAGTTCCGAGGACTCGGCGTCCCACGCTGCGGATAACGGCCTCCAGGCCCATCCGCACGCCAAACGTGTGATAGCGCTGCGCCCCGGCGAACTTGCCGAGGCCGATGGCCATCATCTTGTGTACGCCGCTCTCGAGCTTGCCGGCGAAGTCGGTGTGCCACTTGATGCGGCTCACCAGCATCACGCCGTCGCTCTCGTAGCCCAGGCGGTCCATGACGACCTCGATGCCCTCGGCGGTGGGCCCGAGCGGCACCACGTCGAGCGAGGAGCGCACCGGGACCCCCATGGTCTGCTCGATGATGCCGTAATGGGCGAGCACATCGGCCTGTCCTTCGGCGGTGGCAGCGCCGTGGCTGCCCATCACGGGGATGATGAACGGGGCGGCGCCGCGCGACTTCCAGAAGTCCACGGCGGCCTTGACGATGGTGGCGATGTTGCTGATGCCACGGCTGCCGACTCCGATGGCGAGGCGGGCGCCGGGAGGGACCCGAGCGGTCCAGGCAGCGGCTTCGAGCTCGCGGCGGACGGTGCCGGGAATGTCGGTTAGGGCGCGGCTGGGGAAGTGCTGCTTCACGTGGAGGAATTTCGGCGCTCGCATGGAGGTATTATGGCACGCTCAGCCGGAGGCCTACTCACCGCTGCCACTGATCTTCGAGCAGCTTGGAATATTCTCCCGACGCGTAAAGTACAAAGCTGAACTCTTCGGACGAGAGAGTGGGGAACTGGGTCTCTTCTTTCCAGCAGGAGTAGGCGTAGTCGGCGTAGCGGTAGTAATTGCGGAGGTAGTCCGGCCCCAGGATCTCCTGGGCTGGCGGGCCCTGAAACTGGACGTAGATCCCGATCGAACGGGAGAAAATGCGGACGTAGTCGGTCACACCCCAGCGCCGGAGCTTGACGCCGACGTCGGGGGGCGTGTGGCCGATCAGCAGTTCGGCGAAACTCTGCTCGACCAGGCTCCGGCCCCGCAAACGCGGCTCGCGCGCGGCGAAATCCAGGCATTGCCCGATCCAGCGGAACACATCCTTCCCCACGAAGAGGAGCATACGCAGCTCGGCGTAGCGGCCGGCCAGCAGCTTATCGCGGAGCGCTTCCGAAGGACTGTCGGCGGTTTCGCCGCCCAGCAACCTGGA
Source organism: Terriglobia bacterium (assembly GCA_041482115.1). Classification (GTDB taxonomy): domain Bacteria; phylum Acidobacteriota; class Terriglobia; order Bryobacterales; family JACQDG01; genus JBGPDC01. The sequence continues at coordinate 5,228 of JBGPDC010000230.1, forward strand.
AGCGTCTTTGGCGCCCTCCAGCACCTCGATGGAGGCCGCAGCATCGGCGAAGGGATGCAAGATCAGGGGCGGCAGTAAATAGGACGGCTCCATAGATTCCCTGCTAGTCTCATCGACCCTTCTACCGCCTGGGACAAGGCAAATTCCGACTACCGTCGCTGCTCGAGGGTCACCGTGACCTGCAAGGCCTCGCCGCCGCGCAGCACCCGGACCGGCACCTGGTCGCCAACCTGTTTGCTTCGTAGCGCGTAGGTGAAGTCGTAGAGGTTCTTGATGGGCTTGCCATCGAACTCCACGAGCACGTCGCCGGCCTTGAGTCCGGCCTTGCCCGCCGGCGAGCCGTCCCGGACGTCGGCGAATTTCACGCCGTTATCTTCCTGGGCAAAATCGGGGATCGATCCGAAATAGGGGCCGTAGCCGCCTCCGCCACCTCCGCCCGTAGCCGTAGGGCGCGGCTCGGCGACGCGCACGAACTCGGGCCGCGCGCTCGCGCGGTCCACGCGCTCGGCCACGTCCTGCACCAGGCTGACGACGCGCGCGAGGCTCGGGCCGTCGATCTTGTCCCAGGTGTCGGAAGGCTTGTGATAGTCGCCGTGCAGGCCGGAGAAGAAGAACAGCACCGGGACCTGTTTCGCGGCGAAGCTGGTGTGATCGCTCGCGTCGAACCCGCCGGCCGAGTATTCCACCTGAAACTTCGTTTTCTTGGCCGCTTCCTCGACCAGAGGCTTCAAGGTCGAGCCGGTGCCGACTCCGCCGATGTAGAGCTTGGAGTTCCGCAGCCGGCCGATCATATCGAGGTTGATCATCGCCGCCGTCTTGTCGAGGGGTTTCAGAGGGTGGTTGACGTAATAGTTGGAACCGAGCAGTCCCAGCTCTTCGCCGGCAAAGGCAATAAAAACCACGCCACGGCGGAGCGACTGGCGCTCGGCTGCGAGCTGCCGGGCGAGCTCCATCAGCCCGGCGGTGCCCGAGGCGTTGTCGTCAGCCCCCGGATGCACCTGGCCGGCCAGGGAGGGCGCGAGCGAATCCTGCTCGCCGAGGCCCAAGTGGTCATAGTGGGCGCCAATCACGATGGTCTCGTCGGTCTGGCCGGGCAGGAAGGCGACCACGTTGCTCACCGTCGCAAGATGCCGCTCAATATCCACGTGCACGGCGACCTGGAGCGTGTCCGGGAAGACGAGCTGCTCGGGCTGCAGGGTCTTGTCGATGCTGGACTGCAATTGGTTGAGGCTCTTCCCGAGCGGCTCGAGCCAGGCGCCGGCGATCTCAGCCTTGATCTGCATCACGGGTATGCCGGAGTCCTCCGGTCCTTGCGTCGAGCCGAAGCGCAGCAGCGCGTCGTCTTCTTTGGGATGCGCCGCACGGTCGTTCACGACGAGCAGCGCGCGGGCGCCGTGGTTGCGGGCATTGATCGCCTTGCTCACCAGCGAGGCGTGCCGGGTGAAGTCGCGTCCCAGGAAGACGCTCTTCTCGTCGAACTCCTGCGGTTCGTGCCGCAAGACGAGCACAATCTTGTCGCGGACATCGAAGTGCGCGTAGTCGTCGTAGTTGTATTCGGGCGCGGTGATGCCGTAGCCGGCGAACACGACACTACCCGTGGCCGTGGTGCGGCTCGAAAAGCTGAAGGGGACGTAGTCCTGGCTGGCGTGGAGGGCGCGGCGGCCTTCGGGGGTGGTGATCTCAAAAGTATTCCCGGGGCCGAGAGTGGCCCCGGTGATCAGGGTGAAGGGCTGCAGATAGGACTTCCCGACCAGGGGATCGAGACCCGCAGCGCGGAACTGGCCGGCGATATACTCGGCGGCTTTTTCGAGTTCAGGCGAGCCGCTGGCGCGTCCCTTCATTTCGGGGGCGGCCAAGTGGTGCACGTCGCGGACCAGGCGTTGCGGATCCGCCGCGGCCCACGCCCCAGGGACCAGTCCCAGAATCAGCGTGGCGCAACGGAAGAATCGCAGCATAAGTCAAGTGCTCCTAAGGAGTGGCGCCCGGCACCAGGCTGGGAAGAGTCACCGAGCAGCACTCCTTGTCGGCGTTCGCCGCCGTCTTCTGGTAGTCGATCTCGGCGTCGATGATCTGCTTCAGATTCGCCCAGGGGGTGTTGCCCAGCCGCCGTCCGTTCACGAACAGGGTGGGCGTCGAGTTGACGCGCAGCGACTGCGCCTCGGCGACCGACTTATCCACTTCAGCTTCGGTGTCTTTCTTTTCCACGCACTGATTGAGTTGCAGGGCGTCGAGCTCCTTGCCCTTGGCGAACTCCGCCAGCTTCTCGCGGAAATTGGCGGCGTTGATTTCCGACTGCTTCTCGAACGCCCAGTCGTGGTAGTCCCAGAAGAGCTGCGGATTCTGCCGGAAGATGCAGCGTCCGGCAATGGCGGCCGGCCGCGCCCAGTCGTGGATCGAGAGGGGCATGTCTTTGAAATACACGCGCACCTGCGTGGGGTAGGTCTTGGTGACGTTGTCGCGCAGCTCTTTGGCCTCGCCGCGGCAGTAGGGACACTGGAAGTCGCTGTAGACAACCAGGGCCACCGGCGCGCCGGACGCTCCGAAACTGGGCTGGAGCGAGGTCGTGATCTTGCTCAGCTCGTCGCGGAAGGGGCTGTCGGCCGCGTCGTGCATGCGGCCGTTGACGATGTACTTGCCGTCCTTCGAGACATAGTACAGCATGGTGTCGGCGAGCTGGCCGTAGGTGGCTTGGATCGTGGTCTCGAGGAGTCCCGGAACCGGAGAAGGTTTGAAATCGCCGATCTCCACCTTGACCTGGGGCGGCCATAAATAAAGATGCCGCAGGTAGGCTTCGAGGTGGGTCTTGTTGAGCCCGGATTGGTCGCCGGCGGCGGGGGCCGCGGCGGCGCTCTTCTTCGCGGGAGCCGCCTTCTTGGCCGGCGGTTGCTGTGCCAGAGCGGAGAGAACCGCCGCGAGGCCGGTCGCGAGGACAAGGGTTCGGAGGCGCATACGACGTAATGGTAACAAAGGAACTAGTGTCCCGTCTCTAAGATTCGTTTACAATGTCTGACCTTCCGAAGTAGGGAAGGAGCAGTAGCCGTCCAGGTAAAGGGACGGGGAGTTTGATTATTGGCCCGGATGTACGCCAGGATGGCCCGGA
>JBGPDC010000231.1:0-8260 GCA_041482115.1 Terriglobia bacterium
CCACTCCCTCCGGATCGCCCCCCTCCTCCCGTCCCGCCACCGCAACCTCCGGCGGCATCCCCGACGCCTTCACTCCCACCACCCCAAACACCCCCGGCGAAGGACGCGCCTCCTCCGGCCTCCCCTCCGCCTCCCCCTTCCCGCCGCGCAGCTCCCGCACCTTCCGGGCCGCCTCCTTCGCGCCCGCTGCTACGACGCGTTTCTGCTCCGTCGCTGGCAGCCCCGCCAGCGCCGCCGCCGTCGAAACCTTCAGCTTGCGCGCCCCCACCGCCGCGATCAATTCCTCGCACCCGCCCCGCAGCAACCTCATGGCGCAGTGCACCAACCGCGGCGAGACGTTGATGGTCTCGGCAGCCTGCGCGCGGAGCTCACCTCCGGAAAAGTCTTGCAGATCTGCAAGACTTTTTCGGGGCCGCCCCATCGCCCTCACCCCCTGCTTTTCCCACAACTTAACCAGCCGCGCCGCCACCAGCGCCCGCTGCGACTCATCCAGGTGCCGCCGCCGCAGGTTCCGGCTGAGCGCCATCTCCGTCAGCGCCGCCCCCTCTTCCGGCGCCCGCTCGAAGCGCGGCTCCACCTCCGCCGCGAGACAAGCCCGATACCGGTTCCGCCCGTCCACAATCCGGTCCTGCGCGTCGCACAAGATCGGCTCCCGCAACCCATTCTTCCGGATGTCGGCCACCAGCTCCTCGAACGCCGCCCCCTCCAGCAATGGAAACAAATCCGCCACCGGGTGAAACTCCCGTCCCTTTTCGCTCATTTGAAACTAACCTCCCCCTACCTCCATTCTACGGACCGCCTCCAAGCCTTTCGCCCCCTCCCGCCTCACCCCGCCGCGGTAAGTCTCGCGCCTCTGCGGAGTTGTCACCCGCAAATTTTTCTCAAAATCCCGTGACTCACTTTCCACAAAATTCTTTACCTTCCCTTTACACAATACCCGCAACATCCCCGGGGCCTCCCGCACCTAACTGTTCGGATGCAGAAAAAATCCAAAAGCAAACAAGGAGACAAGACAATGAGAGCAACCGGGATGAAGGCTATGTTGGTTCTGTGGGGGGTCCTGGCGGCCCAAGCCGCCCTGGCGACGCCCTCCGAAAGCGCTCTGCAGGCCCAGGTGACCAAGCGGCTGCGGGACGCCAATTTCGACTCCATTACGGCCACGGTCCAGGGCCAGGTGGCCACCCTGACCGGCGTGGTGGACCGCGCGGCCAAGGCCGAAAAGGCCTACCAGGTCGCGAAGAAAACCGCCGGCGTGCGGGAAGTCACCGACCGGATCGAGATCCAGCCCGGGCGTCCGGACGCTGCGATCGCCCACGACCTGACCCACGAGATCCGGATGTACCCCTTTTACGGGATCTTTGACCTCGTCCAGGGCGACGTTCAGGACGGTGTCGTAACCCTTCGCGGCGCGGTTCGGGAGCCCGTCCAGAAGACCGACTACGAACGCCTGGCGAAGCAGGTGGCCGGCGTCAAGGCGGTGAAGAACGAGCTCGAAGTGCTGCCGCTGTCGAACTACGACGACCAGATCCGGCTGCGGGTGGCGCGCGCCATCTACGGCTCGACCCTGGGAACCCGTTACGGCAACCAGGCCCTGCCCCCGATTCACATCCTCGTGAAGAACGGGGAAGTGCGCCTGGAAGGCGTGGTGCTCAACCAGCTCGACAAGACGCTGGCCGGGAACGCCGCCCGCTTCGCCGCGACCTTCTTCAAGCTCGAGAACAACCTGCAAGTCGAGCGGTCGTAAACCCCTCTCACCACCGGGGCCGGCCGGGGATCCTTCCCCGGCCGGCCCTTGTTTTTTTCCGCCGGGATCGCAGATAGTAGAGGCGTGCCTGGCAAACTCATCTCGCTGACCTACCACCTGCTGCAAGAGGACCAGGTGGCCACCCGGGAACACCTGGAATTCAGCCGCCTGCTGACGCAGATCACCATGGCCGCGCGCGTCATCAACCAGGAGTTGCGGCGGGCGGGCCTGGGCACCCTGCTGGGCAAGACCGGGACCACCAACGTTCAGAGCGAGGAAGTCAAGAAGCTCGACGAGTTTGCCAACGAAGTCCTGATCTCGGCCTGCGAGGAGAGTGGCCTCGTCTTCGGCGCGGCCTCCGAAGAGCTGGATGGCGCGACGCACTTCCCGTTGCACGGCCGCGCCGGAGCCTCCTACGCGGTGCTGTTCGATCCCCTCGACGGCTCCTCCAATACCGACGTCAACGGCGTGCTGGGCTCGATCTTCAGCATCTTCCGCCGCCGCACCCAGCAGGGTCCGGGCAGCGACGCCGATCTGTTGCGGGCCGGTCGGGAACTATTTGCGGCCGGCTATTTGCTCTATGGCCCGAGCACCCAGCTCGTCTACACCCGGGGACTGGGTGTCCACGCCTTCACGCTCGATCCGGGGGTGGGGCAGTTTTTCCAGAGCCACTACCAGATCCGCATGCCGGCGCACGGCTCGATCTACAGTACCAACGAAGGGAACCGCAGCCGGTGGCAGCCCGGCGTCGCGCAGTTCGTCGAGCGGCTGCAGTCCGACGACTCGCCGGCCGGCAAGCCCTATTCCACGCGCTACAGCGGCTGCCTAACCGCCGACTTCCACCGGATTCTGCTCGAAGGCGGCGTGTTCCTCTATCCCGAAATGCGCGGCAAAGACGGCAAGTATTCCGGCAAGCTCCGCCTGCTCTATGAAGCCATGCCGCTCGCCTACCTCGCCCAGCAGGCCGGCGGGCGCGGATCGACGGGCCTCGAGTCGATCCTGGACATTCCTCCGACCTTCCTCCACCAGCGCGTCGGGCTCATTCTGGGCAGCCAGGCCGAAGTGCACCTCGCCGAGCAGATGATCGGCGAGGCTGGCCTCGGCCGGACGGCCGACCCGGCGCCGGTCCGCATAACACACCCCTAAGCCCTTCGCCATAGCATCCCGCAGACCCTTCCTGCCGATAGCCAGGCAGGGAAGCCTATGTCTCCATTTCGTATTGCATTTTGCGCGGCCGCCATCTGCTTAGCCTCCGCTCCGGCGCCGGCTCAAAAACACAGTGTTAGGGACTTGACCGAGGTGGGCCTCGAAGAACTGATGAACATCGAGGTCGTCTCGATCTCGAAGCGGGAACAGAAGCTGGCCCGTACTCCGGCGGCGGTATCTATCCTCACCCACGAGGATATACGCCGCTCCGGAGCCACCAGCATTCCCGAGGCCTTGCGCCTGGTGCCGGGATTGCAGGTGGCGGCCATCGACGCCGGGCGGTTTGCGGTGACGGCGCGCGGCTTCAACGGCCAGTACAGCAACAAGCTGCTCGTGATGATCGACGGCCGCAGCGTGTATACGCCGCTGTTCTCCGGGGTGTATTGGGACATGCAGGATTTGCTGCTGGAGGACATCGACCGTATCGAGGTGATTCGCGGCCCGGGGGCCAGCCTGTGGGGGGCGAATGCCGTGAACGGGGTCATCAACATCCTGACGAAGCCAGCCGGGCAGACCCAGGGAGGCCTGCTGGTGGCGGGCACCGGCAACGAGGAAAAGGGCTTGCTCGGGTTCCGTTACGGGGGCCCGCTGGGACCCGCGGCGCACTATCGCATCTACACGAAGTACAGCCAAAGGGAAGCGCTGTGGCGAAATCCGGCCACCCTCCCGGCCGACGATTGGTTTATGGGCCGCACCGGGTTCCGGATGGACTGGGAGGTCTCTCCAAAGAGTTCCTTGAGCGTGCAAGGCCAGGTCTTCAAGAGCAACAATCATCAAGCCGTGGACGAAGTCTCCGGGCAGCCCCCGTTCGCGCAGACGGTTTACGGTGAGCTGCTATCCAGCGGGGGCTTCGGAATGGCGCGCTGGCAGCACCATATCTCGGACACCTCCGATGTCAGCCTGGCGTTTTACTACGACCGTTACAAGCGCGAGGAGAGCATTGTCGGGGAGACCCGGGACACGGTGGATTTCGATTTCCAGCACCGGTTTCGTCTGGCCGGGCGCCACCAGGTGCTGTGGGGGCTGGAGCAACGCTATACGAGGGACCGGACGGTGGGCACCGCCGCGGCCCAACTGGTGCCGGACCGCCGCGGCCTGAATCTTACGAGCGCGTTTGTGCAGGACGAGGTGGCCCTGGCGGGAGACCGGCTGTCTCTGACGCTCGGATCCAAGTTTGAGCACAACGCCTTCACGGGTTTGGAGGTGCAGCCCACGGTGCGGCTGCTGTGGAGGCCCCGAGAAAACCAGTCCGCCTGGGCGGCCGTCTCCCGCGCCGTGCGGACGCCGTCGCGGGGGGAAGAGGACGGGGTGTTTCACTTCCCGGCGCAACCGGGGCCCGGAGGTCTGCCGCTGCTCGTCACCTATTTCGGGGACCGGGGACTCCAGCCGGAGACTCTGATCGCTTACGAGGCGGGTTACCGGGTCCAGGTCACGCGCCGGTTGTCGGTCGAAGCGGCTACGTTCTACAACGTCTACCGGGACCTGGTGAATTCGGCGCTGGGAAGGCCCGACCTGCAATTTGCTCCGGCGCCACATCTGGAGGTCCCGGTACGCCTTCAGAACGGCCTCGGCGGGGAGACCTACGGCCTGGAAGTCAGCGCCAACTGGCGGCCCGTGGAGAGGTGGCGGCTGAGCGGCGCTTACACCGGTCTCGAGATACAGTTGCACGCCGCCCCGGGCTTGCCGAGCGCCGGTGGGGAGCGCGTCGAAGGCTCGAGCCCGCATCACCAGTTTAATCTGGCGTCCTACCTGGATCTGACCCGGACGGTGCAGTTGGACGCCATGATCTACCGCGTCGCGGCGCTGCCCGGCCTGAACGTGCCGGCGTACACGCGCTGCGATGTGCGGGTGGGGTGGCGGCCGCGCGAGTCACTGGAGGTGTCCGTGGGGTCGCAGAATCTGTCCGGCCATCGGCAGGTGGAATATGTGTCGGACACCTTTGTCCGCCCCACCCGCGTCGGCCGGCGCATCTACGGCAAGCTGACATGGACCTTCTGAAGAGCGCGGTGGCGAGGCTGGTCCTGCTGGCCCTGGCCGGGGCGCCGGCGGGTCCCGCCCGGGCGGAGGCGACCGACGCTCCTCTAGCGGAGGAGCGGGTGAAGGCCGCCTTTCTTTATAACTTCGCCAAGTTTGTCGACTGGACCGGCAAGGACGAGAGCGGCAGCGCGAGCCTGTTGATTGGGGTGGTGGGAGACGCGGTGACAGCCCGGGCGCTCGAGCAGGCGGTGCAGGGCAAGCTGCTGGGGCGGAGGCCCATCATCGTGCGGGCTATTAACGACCCGCGGGAACTGACGACGTGCAACCTCGTTTTCCTGGGGTGGCTGGAGGCGTCCCGCGTGAAGCCGGTGTTGGAGGCGCTGCGGGGCGCTCCGGTACTGACCATCGGACAAGCGCCGGGCTTTGTCCAAATGGGAGGCATGATCGGACTTTTCCAGGACGACAACAAGATCCGTTTCGACGTCAACCTGGGCGCCGCCGAGCGCGCCGGGCTGAAGATCAGCGCCCGGCTGCTGGCCCTCGCCCGCACCGTGTTGCGAGAGGCCGATGGCGGACCTTAGACCTTACTTGCAGCGCTTCCGCGACCTCTCGATGCAGCGGAAACTGACGCTGATCATGATGCTGACCAGCAGCCTGGCCTTGCTGCTGGCTTGCGCCGCCTTCATCACCTACGAACTGTTGCAGGTTCGCGGCGCGGCGGCCTCCGAGCTGTCCACGCTCGGGGAGGTCCTTGCCGCCAACAGCACGGCGGCCCTGACGTTCGACGACCCCCGCGCCGCCGCCGAGATCCTGGGCGGGCTGCGGGCCAATGAGCACATGATCGCGGCCGCCCTCTATACGCGGGAGGGGAGGCTCTTCGCCAGCTACCAGAGGACCGGTGCGGGGGCCTCCCTGCCGCGTGCTCCCCGGCGCTCGGGCCACTACTTCGAGGACGGCGACTTGCGGCTGTTCCAGCCGGTCCTGCTGGCGGGAGAGGGGATCGGCACGCTCTACCTCCATCTGGATTTGCAGGGGCTGCAGGCCCGCTTAGAGCGGTACGCCGGCATTGTCGTGCTGGTGTTCCTGAGCTCCGCCCTGGTGGCTTTCCTGCTGGCCTCCAAGTTACAAGGCGTGGTCACGGGCCCGGTGCTGGCCTTGGTGGCGGCGGCCCGCCAGGTCTCCAGCGAGAAGGACTATGCCGTCCGGGCGGTGAAAACGGGCGAAGACGAGCTGGGCCGGCTGGTGGATTCGTTCAACGAGATGCTGACCCAGATTCAGGAGCGGGACACGAGCCTCGAGCAGCATCGCGAGCGGCTCGAGCAGCGCGTGGCCGAGCGCACCACCGAGCTGCTGCACCTCAACACCGAGCTGGCCGCGGCCCGCGACAAAGCGGAGGAGGGCGCGCGGCTGAAGGGCGAGTTCCTCGCCAACATGAGCCACGAGATCCGCACGCCGATGAACGGCGTGCTGGGCATGACGGAGCTGGTGCTGGATACCGAGCTGCTGCCCGAGCAGCGGGAATATCTCACGGTGGCCCAAAGCTCCGCGCAAGCCCTGCTGCGGGTGATCAACGACATCCTGGATTTTTCCAAGGTCGAGGCGGGCAAGCTCACTCTCGAGCGCGTGGAGTTCCATCTGCACGAGACCTTCTCGGAGATCCTCAAGACCCTGGCGCTCGGGGCGCACCAGAAAGGACTGGAGCTGGCGGGCGACCTGCGGCCGGAGGTCCCGGATGGCGTGAGGGGCGATCCGGCGCGCCTGCGCCAGGTGCTGGTGAACCTGGTGGGCAACGCGATCAAGTTCACCGAGCACGGGGAGATCGTGGTGCGCGCCGCGCTGGAGAGTCTGGAGGGCCGGCAGGCGATGGTGCAGTTCAGCGTCGCGGACACCGGCATCGGCATTGCGCCCGAGAAGCTGGACGGCATCTTTGAAGCCTTTGTGCAGGCGGACGGCTCGACCACGCGCCGGTATGGCGGAACGGGGCTGGGGCTTTCGGTCTCGCAGGGTCTGGTGGAGCTGATGGGTGGGGGGCTGGGGGTGGAAAGCGAGCCGGGCCAGGGCAGCGTGTTCCATTTCACCGTGCGGCTGGACTTGGCCGAGGGGCTGCCCGCGCTGCCCCCTCCGTTACCGGCCGCCACGATCGAGGGCCGCCGCGTGTTGATCGTGGACGACAACGCGACCAGCCGGAGTCTGCTCACCGAAACCCTGACAGGCTGGGGCCTCGCGGTGGAGAGTGCGGGAAGCGCGGCCGCGGCGTTGCTCCGGCTGGAGCAGGAGCGCCAGGCGGGGCGGCGGTTCGATGCGCTGCTGCTGGATGCCCAGATGCCGGACTGCGGCGGCGTCGCGCTATTCGAGCAGGTCCGGAAGGAGCTGGGCGCGGCGCCTCCGACAGTAATGCTGCTCAGCGTGACGGATCGCCGGAGCGCCGGCGCGGCCCGCCGCCATCGGGACATCGCCGCCTATGTCGCCAAGCCCTGGAATCGCGCGGAGTTGTTCACGGCGATAGCCGGCGCCCTGCTCGGCGCCTCACCCTCCCGGCCAGCCGCGGCGCCGGCCTCCCCAGCGCGGGCCGCCGGACGCCACCGGCTGCGGATACTGGTGGCGGAGGACAACCCGGTTAACCGCACCGTGGTGGTGCGGACGCTTGAAAAGCAAGGCCACTCGGTGGCGGTGGCGGTGGACGGCCGGGAGGCGGTGGAGCAAGCGGCGCTCGAGCGGTTCGACGTGATCCTGATGGACGTGCAGATGCCGGTGATGAGCGGTCTCGAGGCCGCCCGGGCCATTCGAGAAAGAGAGCATCAGGTCGGCGGTCACGTGCCGATCCTGGCGGTCACGGCTCACGCCATGACGGGGGACCGGGAGCAGTGCTTCGAAGCCGGCATGGACGACTATGTTTCGAAACCCATTGACGCGGCGGAGCTGCGGGAGAAAATCGACAGCCTGACTGCGGTCGGGGCCCAGCAGTGACGGGACGGGTGTAAACTAGGCGTGAATAAGACCCCGGCGATCCCATCGTGGGCGCCACTTTTTCTCTGCAGGCTCAGGGGGACTCCACTACGGGAACTGCCGCGGTGACTTGTGTCATCGCGGGAGAATTGAGGCAGTAGCGCTGCAAGAGCGCCCTAGTGTGCGGATCGCCCACTCGGGCGCCCATAAGCCTCGGCCTGTCCTCTAGAGTGCGCCCCCAGAGCCGAAAGGCGTAATCGCAACTATAATCAACGTCTCAGACCTCTCTAGTGTCCTGTAACAGAAATTAGTTTACAATATAGCCGTTTGGTTGTCATACTGTCCCTACCATGTGGGACAAAGCCGAAGCCCTGCGGTTGACGAAGG
>JBGPDC010000232.1:0-8246 GCA_041482115.1 Terriglobia bacterium
CTACGAAATCGCGGAAGCCGCGCTTCTCGAGGCGCCACGCCGCCGAGAGTCCCGCCACGCCGCCGCCCACGATCACGACAGGCACCTTCACTTGATGAGACGGCTTGGGGAAGGGTGCGTGGTCGCGCAGCCGGTGCCCTGGTTCGTGGCCGTCATCGACGAATGACCCTTCGATGCGCCGCTCGCTCTTGGGGACCAGTCCCACCAGCGCCGTGCCCAGGAACCGCCGGCGCGAGGTTTTCACCGGCTGATGCGATTCCATTCCTGCTCGTAGTAGCGCACCAGCACCTGGTTGTTGAGCCGGTTAACCTCGGCCTCCACCGGCTGCATGTCGTTCGGGAACTCGAACAGCGGAGCCAGATCGCGCGCTGAAAGGAACTTCAGGTCGTCCGGCAGCCGCGCCGGCGGCTCGTAGGGACCCTGGCCCGCCAGCACGAATCCCCACTCGCCGAACGACGGCACGTAGACGTGATAAGGATAGGTCCGCCAGCCGGCCGCCTTGAGCGTCTCGACGATGCACCAGTAGGTCTGCCGCGCAAACAGCGGCGAGGTGCTCTGGATCACCGCGAAGCCCTGCCGGCTGACGTGTTTTGCAAGCAACCGGTAGAACGCCGTCGTGTAGAGCTTGGAAAGCGAGTAGCTGGTTGGATCGGGGAAATCGACCACGACAAAATCAAACATCTCGCGCGACTCATCGAGCCACGGGAAGGCGTCGGCGTTGATCACCTTCACTCGCGGCGATTTAAACGCGTCTTTGTTAAGCGCCGCGAGCATCTCGTTCTGGGCGAAGAGGCGCGTCATTTCGGGGTCGAGGTCTACCAGCGTGACGCTCTCGACATTCGGGTACTTCAGGATCTCGCGCACCGCGAGGCCGTCCCCTCCCCCCAGCACCAGCACCCGGCGCGCGCCGGTGACCGCCGCCAGCCCCGGATGCACCAGCGCCTCGTGATACCGGTACTCGTCGCGCGAGCTGAACTGCAGGTGGGCGTTGAGGAAGAGACGCAGGTCGTCCTTCCAGCGCGTAAGCACGATGCGCTGGTAGCGCGTCTGGCGCGTCAGGATGACTTCATCCGCATAAAGATTGTCCTCAGCTATCGAGCTGATGCGTTCCGCCCCCGCCATCCCGGCGCCCAGCACCGCCAGAACGGCCATGCACGCCGCCCGCAGCGCCGGCCGCGCCCCAATCTGGTCCCGGAACAGGTAGGTGGACCACAGCGCCACCCCGGCGTTGATCAGCCCGAAAAGCAGCGCCGAGCGCACTAGCCCCAGCCGCGGGACCAACAGCAGCGGGAACAGCAGCGACGCCCCCAGCGCTCCGAGGTAATCGAAGGTGAGCACGTGAGCCACCAGGTCCCGAAACTGGAAGCGACCCTTCAGGATGCGCATTAGCAGCGGGATCTCGAGACCCACCAGAATCCCGATCGCCAGTACCAGCAAATAGAGCGCGAGCCGGAACGACTCCGTGTAGGCGAAGGCCAGAAACAACACCGCCGACGAGTAGCCTCCCACCAGGCCCACCAGCAGCTCGATCGTGACGAACCGCGCAACCAGGCCCCGCGCCAGGAACCGCGACAGGAAGCTCCCCACGCCCATGGCGAAGAGGTAGCTGCCGATCACGGTCGAGAACTGGAAAACGCTGTCGCCGAGCAGGTAGCTGGCGAGCGTCCCGGCGATCAGCTCGTAGATGAGCCCGCAGGCGGCGATCAGGAAGACCGAAAGGAAGAGGACAAGCGGCATCGTTCCTCAGTCCTCAGTGCACCGCCGCCGCGATAATGATGCAGATTCCCAGCGACACCGCCCCCACCAGGATCGCGAGCGCGATATTGTGCTCCTGGATGATTTCCTTCCACAGGTGAAAGGGGGTGGCCTTGTCCAGGATCGTGAAGGACCCGAGGAAGATCACGATCCCCAGCAACGCGTAAACCAGGGCGTTCAAAACCGCAACCGGCTCGAACTGCGTCATAAACTCACTTACCTCCGAAGTAGCGCGGTGACGCGCGATAGTGCGAGCGGTAGGCGCCCGGGTTATCGCGCACCGTCTTGGGTACGTTCTTCACCTCGTCGTAGCCGAAAAAGGTCATGCCGCGGTATTCCGCCGCGCCGAGCAGCAGCAGGAGCGCCACGCCGTAGCTGAGATAGAAAGGATGTTGAGTCAATCGTCACCTCCGTCAGAAGAGGCGGGTGCGTAGTCGCTTTCCTGCCACCGCTCTTTCTCGAAGCTCCGCGCCCGCAAGCTCAGGAACAGCGGCGGCAGCAGGAGCAGCAGCGCCGCGAGGCCATAATGGCTGAACGACGGCACATCGCGCCGCACCCGGATCGTATAAGTCATGCTGTGCACCCCGGTACGCGAGGGACCCGGTGTTTGGCCCATCTCCGGCTCCACTCGCAGGTAATACCGCCCCGCAGGCACGCTGGGGAGCCTCGCGCTATCGGTCGGCTTCCCCTCCGTCCAGTTGCCGTCGCTGTCGCGCCCGGAGTAATAGCTCACCTCGCGTCCGAAATCGTAAGCCGCGCCGGTCTGGTCATCGATGAGAGCGAAGTTAAAGTAGGCCCAATCATTCTGGAGGTTCGTCTCCACGCTCACCTCCACGTTCGACGTCCGCCCCTTCAGCTCGAACACCGATGTGACGAACGAGGGATCTCCCTGCGCTAGCGAGCTGAAGGTGTACCGCTGGCTGAACGCCTCCTCCTGGCCGGCGAAGTTCCACTCTAATAGCGCCATATTCGCCAGCGCCAGCAGCAGGATCAGGCACGCCACCCACAGGCCCCGCACCCGCCCCACGAACGGCGAGACCTGATTGGCGAAGGTGCCGACGGGGGCCGGCGCCTGTCCCGGCAGCCCAAAGGCCTGCCACACGCGCTCTCCATGCACGTATTCGCTGAGCGACCAGACCGTCTCGTTCTCGGTCCTCTCGCTCGACAGCATGTGCGGCGGCGCGATGTAGTCCTCGACCATCGCCTTCTCACCCACGCGCACCTGCCACGGAAACTCTCCCAGCACGAAAGTCGTCTCCGCCGTCGCGCTCTGGAAGTGCCGATACGTTTCTCCCAGCGCTCGCATGGCCTTGCGGCCGCCTGCCGTCGTCGCCTCCGGCACGGACTTGAGCGTGCTGCCGTCGTTCCAGTGCCCGTTGTACTCGCTGAGATACCGGAATCCTTTGTACGGGTTGAACAGCACGTACTCCTGCCAGCTATACGGCATCAGGTCGACATAGATGGTCCGCTGCTGGAATCCAATCGCCTCATAGGTGTCCCCGTGGAGTTTGCCCCGCGTGCCGAGCGGGATGAGGGGTTCCACCCTGACCTTGCCCTCGAACTGCTGCAGCACCTGGAGGTTGGGGTCCTTGGAGTCCAACACCGAGAGGCACTTCTCGCAGACCGCCGACACGGAGTGGTCCATCCCGCGCAGCGTGACCGGCGCGCCACAGTTCGGGCAGCTCAGGCTCTTTACTTCCATGGCTACCAGCCCTCAAACGTCCGGAGATTCTTCAGGTGCAGATCGTCAAACTCCACTGCCTCGCCCACGAACAGCAAGGGCTGCTTCTCGCTGTAATCGAGGCTGGCAAATTGCGCATCGCCCGACCGTAGCTCGGCGAAGAGCATCTCATTTTTGTCCCAATACTCGAACGGCAGCTCGCCCTCCGAGCCGCGGTAGCGCGCCCGTGTCAGCGAGGTCACCTCGAATTGGGTTTCGCCCCAGTCAAACCGCTGCCCGATCCTTACCTGCGTCGCCGCCGGGAGCGGCTCCTCCACCTCCGCCAGGAAGGACATAGCATAATCCTCCTGCGCGTCCGACAGCCACCCGCTCTTGCTATCGCTGAACACCGCGTGCCACTCGTTCCAGCCCCCTTGCTCGTACTCGTAGAGAATCCGCCCGATCACCACAAACGGCCGGTTCCGGTAGACGCCTTCCGTCGCAATCTGAATCGGAGAACTGGACGACGGCAGATCCGCGACCGTCCCGACCTTTTCGAGGTTCACGTCGCGCCGTACCAGGATCGAATGGCAGAACTCACAAACGGTTTGGACCGCGCTCGACCACCGGAACCGGATCGCAGCGCCGCAATTGGGACAGTTGCCGGCGCGCTGGCTCATGCCGCCGAGGCCGCCTCATCCGCTTGAAGGGGCGCCTGATACGGACGCTCCACTCGCCGCACCCGCACCGCCGCCGCCCCAAACGCCCGCTCGAGCTCGCCGGCGAAATCCCACTCCGGACGCGGCCGGCAGCAGAACAGGTTCAGGCACAGCGACCGATACTCAGGAAAGGTGTGGCACGCGAGGTGGGATTCCGCGAGCAGGCTCAACCCCGTAATGCCGCCGGTATTCGGGAACTGGTGCCAGGCGTCCGGTCCCACGGGGTGCAAATCGAGCGCCGCTATCAGCCGCGCGAAAAGCTCCTGCAGCCGGGGCAGGCTGGCAAGCGCCCGCGGATCACACCCATGCGCCTCAATGATCCACTCTTGCCCGCCCATGGCCTGCTACTGAGCCCCACCGCACTCCGGACAGAACTTCGCCTTGCGCGGGATCGGCTTCCCACACTCCACACAGAACTTGGTCTCGGCCGCTGGCGCCGCCGGTGCCCCGCCTGGACCCGAGGATGCCGGTCCTGCGGGCGCTGGTCCGGCGGGCGGCTGTCCTGGCTGTTGCAGCGCCCCCATCATGTTCTGCGCCATGGCGACCCCAGCTCCGAGTCCAGCCCCGATGCCGGCCACGCCCGAGCCCTCGTTGCCCGCCGCAATCGGGATCGACTGCGCCACCTGAAACCGCGTGTACTGCCCCATGTCACCGACCATCCGCATGCCGATCCGCTCGTCGAGGCGCTTCTGCAGCTCATCGGGCAGGGACAGGTTCTCGACAACGAAGGAATCGAGCGCCAGCCCCAGATCGGCGAACACCGGCTGCATGTGCTTCGCGATGGCCTGGCTCAGCTCCATCTGGTTCGCCGCCATATCCAGAAAGGCGGTGTCGCTCTCTCCGAGCGAGTCCGTCATCCGCCCGACGATGGTATTGCGAAGCTGGCCCTCGAGATCCTCTACCCGGTAGACCTCGACCGTCCCGCTCACCTTGCTGTGGAACGTCCGCGGCTCCGCCACCCGGTAGGAGTAGATGCCGAAAGCGCGCACTCGCACCGCGCCGAACTCCTTGTCCCGGATCGTGATCGGCTGCGCGGTGCCCCATCGTTGATTCGTCTGCAGGCGCGTCGAGAAGAAATACACATCCGACTTGAACGGGGACTTGAAGGCCTTGTCCCAGTTCATGAGGTTCGTCAGCAGCGGCAGCGTCTGGGTGTTCAGCGTGTAGAGCCCGGGGCTGAACACGTCGGTCACCTTCCCCTCATTGACGAACGCCGCCATCTGGGACTCGCGCACCGTCAGCTTCGCCCCGTTCTGTATCTCCATGTCCTGCATCGGGTACCGGTAAGCCAGCACGCCCTCTTCCGGCTCCGTCCAGTGGATGACGTCGATGAACTGTTTGGCTAGAAAATCACGAAGTGCCATAGTGCCTCACGCTCCGATGAGTATAACGCTCGGCGGGGGACGGTTGTTCCCCGAAACGCGCCTCCCCGCACCCGCTAGGAAACAATGCCCTTACGCCTAGGGCCTGAGACCTAGTTTTCACGCCTGGCCCGCTCCGAGACCAAACCCTCGGGCGCACGTGACCATATCGGGTCAGCCTGACTATATATGGTTACTGGCCCAGCTACCGCCTTGCGCGCGCGGCCGCAAGCGGCCTGGAACCATCAGTAAAGATTGGCCCTGCAACTGCAACAGCACAATTGAAAGCTCAACAGGAGAAATAATGAAAACTCTCACACCGTACTTGACCCTGGCCGCGTTGCTCGTCGTCGGGACCCTGGCAGGGTGCTCCACGACCTCCACGAAAGCGCCCGATGTGGCCGACAGCATCCGCCGTTCGCTCGACCAGGCCGGCCTGAAGGATGTCTCCGTAAGCCAGGATCGCGACAAGGGCGTCGTAACCCTGGGCGGACACGTCCCGGACGAGGGCGACAAGTCGCACGCCGAAGCCACCGCCCGGTCCCTCGCGGGCGCGCAGGTGGTGGCGGTCGAGATCGCTGTAATTCCGCCCGGTGCGGAAAGCGATGCGAAGGCGGTAAACACGGCTCTGGACAAGGGGATCGAGCACAACCTGGATGCCGCTCTCATCCACAGCAAGCTGAACGAGAGCGTGAAATTCGAGGTCAAAAATGCGGTCGTCACGCTGACCGGCGAGGTCAACTCTCAATCCCGGCGCACGCAGGGCGAGCGAGTCGCGTCCGGGGTTCCGAACGTGAAGCAAGTGGTCAACGAGCTGCAGGTCAAGAACCAAAAAGCCACCGAGTCGAACTGAGATCTCATGACACCCCAGTTGACACAGCAACCAAGAGCCCCACGGGCAGTCACACTGAAGGGCAAGAAGCTCGCAACTGCTCACCACGAGAAGACCGCTGCAACTGTTCTGCTCGTGGAACACCATCCGGCCTTTCTTAGGCTCATCAAGGGGATACTCGAAGACGCGAAGTTCTGCGTGCTTCCTGCCAGCAGCCCGAAAGAGGCCATGCAGATCGAATCCGAGTTCGCGGGAACCATCGACCTGCTGCTTAGCGAAGTGATGATGACGCCGAGCTTGTTGGGAACGAAGCTAGCAAAAGCTCTGAAGGAGCGGCGGCCGAAAATGCGGATCTTGCTGATATCCGCTTACCCCGGGGGAGAGCTGCTCATTCTCAACTACGGCTGGCACTTCATTGGACAACCGTTTATGGCAGAGGCTTTGGTGGGCCGGATTAAAGAAGTCTTAGGCAGCAAAATAAGCGAGCAAGGCACCGACCATTTCGACACGCGCAAGTAACGCCGTCAAGTCACCGCGGACTAGCCACCCACTGTGCCACCACCTCTACGGGATCATCCTTTTCCGTCACCACCCGCACTGTCACATTCGAAGCACTCTGGTATAGCGCCCGCGCCGCCTCGCTCGCCGGCTCCCCCTGCGGACTCACCGGGTCCAGCACCAGCACCGGACGCGGCCCGATCGCTCCCGCCACCTGCGGCAGGTCGAACTCCCGCAGCACGTTGTAGAGATAGATGCCGAAGGGTTGCGTGAACCGGTCGGCCGTGGCCAGCGACCGGTAGTCTGTTACCGTCTGCCGCACCACCGCCCCGCGCAGCCGCTCGTCAAGCGATGCGGCGTAAAGCGCCAGCACGCCGTGAGGACCATCGCCCATCACCCAGATCCCGTCCGCCGCGACATCCGGCCGCGACCGCAGGTATTCGGCTGCTCGCAGCGCATCGAGCACCTGTCCCCCCAGCAGCGGCTTGCCCAGCATCATGGCGAACCAAGCCACGTAGGCTTCGTTGCCGATGCGTGACGGAAAGTAGTGGCGGCCGC
Organism: Terriglobia bacterium; assembly: GCA_041482115.1. Lineage (GTDB taxonomy): Bacteria > Acidobacteriota > Terriglobia > Bryobacterales > JACQDG01 > JBGPDC01. The sequence goes on from JBGPDC010000232.1 coordinate 7,384, forward strand.
GCGGCGGATAGGCGATCTGACACTCGCCGCGTCCCCGCACGTCGATCACCGCGACCCGGCAGCCGCCGCGCGCGCACAATTGTTCCGCGAAAGCCTCTTCGGCCACCGAGTTCCACGCCGCCGCCTCACCCAGGTAGAGCACGGTCGGCGTCGCACTCCCCACTTTGTCCGGCGTCAGCACCCACCCCGGAATGCGGATCTCGGCCTCGCTCGTGAACTCAAACTGCTCGGCCCGGTACCCTGGCTTGCGCACCCGGCTCAGCACCCGTCCCTGCAATTCCCCGCGCGCCTCCGGCACTGCCAGCACCCCGCGCACCCGCTTGCGCACCTCGGGGGCAGCGAGCGGCGCCGGCGTCGTGATCCCCGCCGCCATCTGCCGGGTCAGGGATAGCGCCGTCTCCCCGCCGAACGAGGTCGTCACAAACCCGGTGGGCGTCACCAAGAGAGTCGCGTCCGCTTCCGTCGCCTGCGACGGCTCGTCATCCCCCGCGTCCTTCACGTCGAACCACCGGTTGAGCCACTGGTAGGTCGCCCGCCGCATCTCGTACCCATAGCCGTGCGCCACCGTCGTCGCCTGCAGCGCGACGCGCTCCTCCGCTCCCAGTAGCCCGTAAGTGCGCTTGTACTCCTCGAGCATCTCGATACTGTTCGCGACATACTCCGGCGAATACGTATTCCCGGCGTCGTGCAACGTGACCGTCATGAGCAGCGGACGCGGCGCGAATACCTGCAACAGGTCCGCGCGGTCGATGCCCCGGTCAAGCGCCGGGACGATGTTTTGCTCCGCGTCGTCGGCCGACCCCGGCGGTTCCACATTGGCCTGGGCCAGGTTCTCGGTATTGCCCTCCGAAACCACCGCCACC
>JBGPDC010000233.1:0-8243 GCA_041482115.1 Terriglobia bacterium
GTTTCCAATCAGTAACTGCTTTTCAATCTCCGTAACTGCTTCCCAACCAACGATCGCTGTTACTGAGCCGTGACCGTGAGGGAGCGGTGCCTGTTAGTGCCTCTTAATCGTCACCGAAGCGCTCCCAGAGGCCGCCGGCGCCTGGACACTCGTAGCGCTCACCGTCACCGTGCTCGGCGACGGGACACTCGCCGGCGCCGTATAAAGCCCGCCCGTAGTGATCGTCCCTACCGTGGCGTTGCCTCCCGTGATGTTGTTGACCTTCCACACCACGGCCGGGTTCGTAGCGTTCTGCACCGTCGCGGTAAACTGCCTGGTCGTCTTGATCCGCACGGAAGCGCTCGTCGGCGAAACCGTGACCGTCACCGGCGGCTTCACCACCGCGACGTTGACCGCACCCGAAACGCCGCCATCGGGATTCGTCACCGTCACCGGCACCCCGCTGCTGGTGGACGAGGCGTTCCCGGTAGCCGTCAGCTTCGTCGCGGAATTGAAGGTCGTGGCCAGCGCTGTCCCGTTGAACTTCACCACGGCCCCGCTCTGGAAGCCCGTGCCGTTCACCGTCAGCGTAAAGTTGCCGACCGTGAGCGGTGAGGGGCTGAGCGAGGTTATCGCTGGCGGCGGCACCACCGTCACCGACGCGCTTCCAATCGCCGTCGGATCCGCCGCGCTCTTCGCCTGCACGCTTACCGTCGCTGGCGACGGCACCGCGGCCGGCGCCGTGTAGCCGCCCGTGAGGCTCACGAATCCGACGGTGCTGTTACCGCCCGCGACGCCGTTCACCATCCAGGTCACGGCCTGGTTGGCGGAGCCGGTCACCGTCGCGGTAAACGGCTGCGACCCATTCACCAGCACGTTCGCCGAAGCGGGCGACACGCTCACCGTGACGCCCGACTGCTTGGCCTGTCCCGAGTCCACATTGATCATGAGCGAGGATTCGTCCACGGCCTCGAAATTGGAGCCCGGGATGCCGCCCAGCGCATGCAGATCGGTGTTATTCCACCGGTCATCCGGCTTGCCCGAGAGGTACCACGCCGACCCGTTATCGGCCAGCAGCATGCCGTATTTCTTGAGCGCCCGCAGGATGATCTGGTTCGTCGCCGAGAAGCCGCTGATGTCAAACGAAGCCTTCAATCGAAACCGCTGCCCCATCGGCGGATACTGGGTGCCGGTCAGGCTCGACGCCTTGTGGCGCCCCGGCCAGATGTAGGTATTGCGCGTCTGCGGCACCGTGAAGCGAATCGCGTGCCGAATCTCTCCAGCCAAAATCTCCTCGTAGCGGACCAGCCCCGGCATGATAGGCAGCCCCGCGGCGTCGGCGGAGGTCCAACCCGCCGGCCGGAGCGCGTATCCCTTCAGGTCGAAGATCGCGCCCGCGTCCGCATTCCAACTGGAGGCCTGCGGAAAGGCATTGTACAGCTCATATAGGATGCAGTTGTCGGTATCGACCGAGATGGCATGCCGGTCGCCGGTGCTCGAACTGCCGCCTTCAATCGGCGCATCGAGCGGCACGGCGTAAGGACCCGGATCGCTCTCGTCAAAATAAAGGAAGGTCGCCGAATACTTGGTCTGCGTCCCCGGCACCGTGATGAACGGAATCCCGATCGGGCCTCCGTTCCACAGCCCGGCGCCGAAATCTGCCTTCAGCCCCAGGCTCGCGCCGATGGTGCTCACGTAAGCGCTGGAATTCGCATCCAGCGGCAGCGTGTCGATCGGAGTATTCCACACGTGGTCCGCGGGAAAAACGTTGCAGCTTCCAATGGTCGGGGCCTGCGCCAGAGCGCCAGCGGTCAACAGCAGTGAGGCAATGAGAGCGCGATACAGTTTCACCGAACAACCTCCAGAAAGTGCTCCCAGTATAATGGCGACAGTCTGGAGAATTCAATTAGGGCAAATGTCTTAGTACTTACGGATTAGGCGCGCCTGCTCTTCCTTCGCTACTTCCAGCCGCCCGCCAGGTGCAGCGTGAACTTGGTCGCCTCGCGGTATTGCACGTCCATAAACCCGTTCCCCGGCGTCACCGTCATGCCGCGCGCGTCGGTGTCGAGCTTCACGCTTAACCCCGGCAGCAGCCACAGCTCGCGCTGGAACATCTTGGACTCGAGCGCCGGGGCGTTCATGCGAAACGTGTAGTCGCCGACCCCGGAGATCGTCAGCGTCTCCTTCTCCACCTGGGCGTTCAGCCGCGGACCTTGATAGAGCCGGATCCAGCCCGCCTCTCCGGCCGGGGTCTTCCAGTGTACCGTCGCGGGGTGGAACTGAGCGCCCGCCTCGCGTGTCAAGTTGGTGGATTCGGCCCCGGCGATGAAGTCTCGCCCGATCCACGCCGTCGCCACCCGCTGTGGCGTGATCACCCGCCGGACCTGGCGCTCGTCCCCGAAGCCCTCGAAATTCTTCATCGCCTCCGCCGGGATCTTCGCCCCCAACACCGCAAACAGCGGCGCGTAAATCAGATCGTTCGAGTGATCGAGCGGACCTGGCGCGATTTCGGGAAACGGCGCCAGCTTCGGATCGAGCACCGTGCGCAGCCAGAGGCCGGTCAGGCTCACGTACTTCTGCATGTCCATCCCATAGGAGCGATCGTAAGGCCCGGCGACGTTCTTCAGCCCGGCGTGGTAGTACGCCCCCACGTCCTTCCACAACTCCGCTTCCATATCGGAGCCCATCTTCCGTACCGCGGGCGTCACTCCATACACGCGCCACAGCGCCAGCCCGTAGAAATCGACGCCATAGTAAGTCGGCGAGTTGTATTCCTCAAACGTGTTGTTCTTCTTGAAGAGCTGATACGTTTCGGTGCACCACTGCTCCCCCTGCGCCACCCACGTCGGATGGTTCAGGTGCTTCCCGGCCCAGGTCCACAGCACACCGTACATGAGAGAGATGTTGGTGTAAGTGGGCTTCAGCCGGCCCTCCTTGCGCTCACCTTCCACAGCCTTCACGATGGACGCTTCCATCCGCCGGCGCAGCGGCGCCGGAAGCTGGTCCGCGTATTCCTCGAGGATCATCAGTAAAGTAGTGCCGATGAACTCGCGCCAGTTCGGATCGTACTCGACGAACAGCCGCGCATAGCGCTGCGGCGGCCGCGGCTCCTCGGGACTGCGCTGGAACGTTCCGTGAAAGGGCTGGCTCGGGTCGTCGATCTGATTGTCGAGCACCGCTTCGAAGGCCCGAATGGCCTTGTCGCGATCCCCGTCCCCGCCCCGCATCAGCAGCCCGAGCGCATACCAGCTCGTCTCTCGCACCAGGTGCCGCCGCGACCGGGGTGCTCCCCCGGAGCGGCTCGCCGCGGGCGCTTCACCGGTGTTCCACAGAAACGCGGCGCGGTCGTCCCAATAGGCGTCGTTCCACTTCATGGCCGCGAGCGCCGTCTCCCGCGCTGTTGGCTCCATCGCGTCCAAAGTCCGGCCGCCCTTGGCGAACAAGGGCAGCGTCCACACTGCCAATAGCAGAAGAAACCTGTACCGTCTCATAAATCGGTCCTCTAAGGTGAAGCCAACCCGCGGGCAAATTCGCCCGCGGGTTCAGGGCTCAGAACAGCAGCCGCAACGAGAACTGCAGGTTGCGCGGATCGGACGCCGACGTGATGCGGCCCACCGTCGTTCGTGCGCTGATGTTCGCCGCCGGCACATCGAAGTTCGGGTGATTCAGAATGTTGAAGAATTCGGACCGGAACTGCAAAGAGATGCGCTCCCGGATCGCCGTATTCTTGAACACCGCCAGGTCCCAGTTGTTGAACCCCGGACCCCACAGCGAGTTCGGAGCCGAATTCCCGTAGAGATACGGCACCGGCGCCGCGAAGGCCGCCACATTGAACCACTGGCTGATGCTGCGATTGGACACGCTTGGATCGCCGACGATATCCGCGCGCCCGTTCGGCTGCCCCAGCGTCGTGCTGGTGAAGGTTACCGAGTAAGGCTGCCCCGTCGAGAGCAGAACTTCACCGGCCAATTGCCAGCCGCCGATCAGCTTCTGGCCCACTCCCGCCAGACCTCCGCCCCAGCGCTTACCCGCGCCCAACGGCAGATCGTAAATGTAGCCGGCCGCGACATAATGCCGGCGGAGGTTGTCGAGGTTGCCGCGATCCAGGCGCCGGTTGCGGTTGTCGAGCGGCGCGCCAGCCGCGTACGGGCTGCCGAGGGACCGCGTGAACTGATACTCGAGCTGGAAAGCCATGCCGTTCGCAAACCGCCGTACCGCGCCCAACTGCATCTGGTGCGTGATGCTGTTGGCCTCCGAACCGGTTTCCGTGATCGTGCCCCACGGCTGGAAGGGGCGCAGCGGCTGCACCTGGCCCGGCGCGGGGGCGGGATCATTCCGGTTCAAGTCCTGCTGGAGGTGGGTCCCCTTGTTGCCGATATACGTGGCCCGCAGCGCGAGGTTGCGGAAGGCCTCCCATTCGAAGGTCATGTTCCACTGCTGGGCGTACCCGTCCGGCCGGCGCCGCGCCTCGGTCGAGAGGGTGGGGTTGGTGGGCAGCGATCCCTGCCCCGGAAACGCGCTGTCCAGCGTCAGGGAGGGCACCGAGCCCGCCACCGGCTCAAACGACTCCCGGGCGATGAAGGGCAGGTTGTTCGTCAGCCGGCCCGCCGAGGAACCCGCCGCGGTCGGAATATAAAATATGCCGTAGCTGCCCCGGATCACGAACGGCCGCCGGTCGAACGGGCGGTAGGCAAAGCCCACGCGCGGGCCGAAGTCGGTGAAGTCTTTATCCCGGTAATTGTCGAGGGCGATGCCGGCTTGCTGCGCGGTCAGAATGGGCAAACCCTGAGTCAGCCGTGGATCGGGCTGACCTTGCAGGATGACGAGCCCGAGGCCGGGATAGAAATTCACCGCCGGCTTGTCGAGGCCAAACAGGCCCAGGTACTCGTAGCGCAGCCCGAGGTTCAGCGTGAGCTTCGAAGAGACCTTCCAGTCGTCCTGGGCAAAGCCGGCATAACGGCCATTCGTGATAGTCCGCTCATTGGCCTTGTTGGAACGCGCCGTCGCGGAGAGATAACCCAGCAGGAAGTCCGCGAAGGCCTGGCCCGTGTACCGGCCGTCCGCCGCGAACGTGCCGCGATTGGTCGCTATGTTATAGGCCTCCGCCTTCTGATACTCGAAGCCGAACTTCCAGGTGTGGGGCCCGCCGGTCCAGGTGAAAGTGTCCGAGCCCTGGTAATTGTGTTTCAGATCTTTGGAGCCGCCCGCCTCGGAAAAGGCGCGGAACCCGGTGATGGTGATGGTCGGCAGGCCGCCCAAACCCTCGGGATCGGGCGGCAGCCCCGGAATCAGCGTCGAAGCGTCCAGGTTATTGTTCTGCGGGGTGCGGAAGTCGCGTTCCCGGTTCATGCCGAATTTGAACTCGTTGATGCCCTTGGCGCCGACCAGGTGCAGATAGGATCCGCCCACGTTCCGGGTGCCGATGCCGAAGCCGCTCCAGTTGCCGAACTTCTCGCTGCCGCTGCCCACCGGCAGAATGAAGGGTCCATCGTCCACCTGGTAGTAGCGCCCGCTGATCTTGTTGTGGTCGTTAAGATTGTAATCGGCGCGGATCGAATAGCGGTCGTTGCGCTCTTTCTGCGGCGAGTTGTAGGTGAAGTTATTGCCTAGCCCGGCCGCGGCCGAGCCCGGTCCGTTGGGCGTGCTCGTAAACTCATCCAGCCGCTTCGCAACCGGGCTGATTCGCCCGGCCGGGATCTGATTGTTCAGGAACGGGGCGCCGCTATTCAGGGGATCCTTGAGCGCCGCGAGGCCGGCGAAGTTGCCCGCCTTGAGCGCCTCGGTCGGCATTGCCAATACATTGGTAATGGATTGCCGGAACCGCAGCCCCTCGAAGCCGCCGAAAAAGAACAGCTTGTTGTGCAGAATCGGCCCGCCCAAAGTGCCGCCGAACTCGTTGCGGTTGAAGGGCGGCTTGGGGAGTGCGGTGCCGAAGAAAGTCTTCGCCGCCGTCGCCCGGTTGCGGTTGTAGTAGAGCAGGCTGCCATGGAATTCGTTGGTTCCCGACTTGGTAGCCACCACAATCTGCGCCCCGCCCCGGCCGAACTCCGCCGAAGCGCCGTTGGCGATCACTTTGAACTCCGACACCGCATCGAGCGAGGGAATCGTAATGAGGATGCGCTCGTTCAGCATGTCGTTGTTGACGATGCCGTCAACGGTCATGTTGTTGCCGCCAAACCGGGAGCTGCCCGCGACCATCGGATACTGGCCGGCCGCCGTGCCCGTCGCCCCGTTGCCGAACCCGCCTCCCGGCTGCTGCACCCCGGGGGTGAGCGCGAGCAGCCCGGCGATGCCGGCGCGTCCGTTCAGGGGTATGGCGGCCAGTTGCTTGGAATCGACAACGCTTCCCACATCGGACGAATCGGTTTGCACCGCCGTCGCCCGCGACTCGACCGAGACCTCGGTGGTCACATCGCCAACCTCCAGCACGAAATCCTGCCGGACGGTCTGGTTCACCAGCAGTGGAACGTTCTCCACCGTGCCAACTTTGAAGCCGCTCACGCGAGCCGTGATGCGATACGTACCCGGGTCGACGTTGGTGAAGGTGTAGTCGCCTTGCATGCTGGTAGCCGCGCTGGCCGAGATGTTGGTGCCCTGGTTGACCAGCGTGACGGTGGCCCCGGGCGTAACGGCGCCGCTTTGGTCGCGCACCGTGCCGACTATGGTGCCGCGGACGGTCTGACCCCACAGCGCGGCCGCTGCGAAACAGAAAAGGACGGCGATCTTTACCGCAGAACAAGACCTCATTGGCTTATACTCCCGGTCCACCTATTGATGCGGTCAGGCGGACGCATTCTGGCGTGAGCCTAGCATCTGCCGGGAAAGCGTGTCAATTGGGGATCCGCGGGTAGTGGAGAGCCGCGGGTAGTGGGGATCCGCAGGTTGACCTCGCCCGCCCAGATGCGCCGATGAAAGTCTCTGAATTCGGGCGCGTTCTCACTCAGATTCTTCGGCTCGCCTGAGTCGATCGTCCCGATGAACGGACGCCAGCCTGAACCGAGCAACAGGAAGGCCATGGCGTAGAACACGTGGACGACCTGCTGCATGAGCAAGAATCGGGCTAATTGGTACTGATCAGGCGGTTGTCCAAAATACTCCTGAAGATAAACCCCTTCCTCGGCGTCATTGGTGACGACCAAATTCGCAACGACTGCCAGGTCGGCATACCGATCGTTCAGGAAAGCCGCTTCCCAGTCCACCAACCATACGCGGTGTCCGTCGAAAAGGATATTGTCCGGAAGGTCGCCGGCCGCGTCATCATTGCGGTGGCTGCACCAGCTTAAGTCGCGCCGCTTGAGCGCATTCCGCGGTGACCGTGAAATAGCGCGCCACCGCCTCCTTCCCGACGTCGAAGGTATGCGGTTCGCCCGGCTTACGCAAACCGAGCATCTTGATCTTCGAAATCGCGGAATCGAATTCCGAGTGGTTCGACATCAGGATGGTGGCGTTCGCCGACGCCGCAGCCGCGGCCATCTTGCCTTGGGACTGGATGTAGACATCGAAGTTCGGCACGGTGCTGGGAAAGTTGAACGCCGTGCCGCCCGAATACACCACGTTGATCGGCTTGCCGTTATCCTTCACCGTAAAGAGCATTGACAAGGTCCCTGGGGTATGGCCCGGTGTGGTAAGGATGGTCACCGCCGTGTCACCGAGCACGATCTTCTGGCCGTCGTCGGCCACGATGTCGCGCTTCGGCTTTCCTTGCGGGTACCCTCGGACGGACTTTTCGATGGAATCCCAATCGGGTCCGCCCATGACGATGTGGGAGCCGAAGCGGTCCTGCATCATCTTGGCTCCACCCACATGATCGCCATGCGCATGGCTCACGATGACATACTTGACCGTGGCCGGATCGAGGCCGAGTTTCTTCAAGCCACCGACGATCTCCTCCTCGGAGTTATAGGTGTACAGCGTATCAATGAGGAGGATGCCCTCGCTGGTCGTCAACGCCCAAGAAGAATGAATCTTGGAGCCGACGAAGTAGAGGTTGTCGAAGACCTTGGCTGGCTCGCTGAACCAGGTGTCATGGGCCGGCGCCGGACCGGGCGCCGCGTCCCGTAGCGTATTCGCAACCGCGGCGGGCGCTACACACAGGCGCGCGAGGACGCCGGTGAAGTCGAATCCAGCGGCGGTCCTGGCCGCGATCAAATGGGCGTCGACAGCCTCCGGGGTATTCTGCGCGCTTACACCGTACAAGCTGAAAAGAGCGACCAGCGCGGCGCCGGCTTTGATCGTGCGATTTCTCATGGCAGCACCTCTTCAGA
>JBGPDC010000234.1:0-8230 GCA_041482115.1 Terriglobia bacterium
CTACGTCAACGGGTTTGAGGCGCCGCATGGGGAGCGAGGGCAGTGTAGCATGACTCCGCGCCAGGTGATTACAGCGGCCCCCCCGACGGCCTTCATGTACCATAAGGGACATGAGCCGCGGGTTCATGGTGGCGCTGGGCATTGGGATGATCGTGGCGGGGGCGTTCGTCGTGCTGGTGCTCTACCAGCAGAAAGGCGCCCGGTTGGTGCTGGCGGGGGAGATCACCAACGTCCGCACGCTCGGAATGGACGAGAAGAGTTCGGTGGCGCTGGTCGATTTCAAGCTCACCAACCAGAGCCAGTTTCCATTCGTCGTGGGGTCCACGGCGATGTCGATGGTGGACGGGAACGGGGAGACGCGCGACGGCAGCATGGTCTCCGACGGCCATACCAAGGACCTCTTTGAGGCTTTCCCGGTGCTGGGCAAGAAAATCGGAGGCGGCCTGGCGACCCGGGAAAAGATGGCGCCCGGCGAAGCGCGCGCCGTGACGCTGGCGGCGCGCTTCGAGATCCCCAAGGGCGACGCCGATGCGCGCAAGTCCATCAAAGTGACGGTGACCGAGATCGATGGGACGGTGACGGAGTTGTCCCAGTAGCGGCTCGGGGTGTAACTTAATCGGACGGGAGGCACAGTATGACAAACGGCGGGAGCGGAATCAGCAGACGGTATTTCTTTCTCGGATCGCTGCTGGCGGGGGCGGTGCCGCGGGCGGGGTACGGCAGCGCGGTGGCGCTGAAGTCCCTGGGCTACAAGTCGCCGAACGAGAAGCTAAACATTGCCGCCATTGGCGCGGGGGGACGCGCGGAGGCGAACCTCGTGGCCGGCGCGATGACCGAAAACATCGTGGCGCTTGCCGACCCGGACTCGAAGCGCGCCGAGAAGTCGTTCCAGTTGTACGACAAGGCGACGAAGTACGCCGACTTCCGGAAGATGCTCGACAAAGAGGCCAAGAACATCGATGCCGTCTTCATCACCACCCCGGACCACATGCACGCCACGATAGCGATCTGGTGCATGGAGCGCGGCAAGCACGTTTACGTCGAGAAACCGCTGACGCGGACGGTGTGGGAGGCGCGGCTGCTGGCGGACGCGGCGGCCAAGTACAAGGTCGCGACGCAGATGGGGAATCAGGGCTACTCGAACGACGGGGCGCGCCTCGCGGCCGAGATCGTCTGGTCGGGCGAGATCGGCAACGTGACCGAGGTGCACGCCTGGACGAACCGTCCGGTATGGCCGCAGGGCTTGCAGGCACTGCCGCCCGAGGCGAGTGTTCCGGGGACGCTCGACTGGGACTTGTGGCTGGGCGGGGCGGCGATGCGTCCTTACAGTCCGGAGTATCTCCCGTTTAACTGGCGCGGATTTTTCGACTTCGGCAGCGGATCGCTGGGCGATATGGCGTGCCACATTTTGGGCGCTCCCAACATGGCTTTGCAACTGGGGGCGCCGGCGAGCGTCGAGGTCACCCACCAGGAAGGGAAGAATCCGCATTCCTTTCCGACCAAGTCGACGACGCGGTTCGAGTTTCCGGCGCGCGGGGCGATGCCGCCGGTGAAAGTGTTCTGGTATGACGGGGCGCGGGGTCCGGCCTACCGGCCACCAGGGATTCCGGAGGACGAGCCGCTGATCGGGGGCCTGGATTCGTTTGGGTCGGCCGGCGGGGCGAGCCTGGACGGCCTGCCGATTCCGACGCTGGAGCAACTGAACCGGGTGACGCCGATCGGCGGCGGGCCGGGGAGCAACGGCGCGGTGTGGGTCGGGGAGAAGGGATTCCTCACTACTGATACTTATGGGGCGAACGTCCGGCTGCTGCCGCTCGCGCGGCACCAAGAGTACAAGCTGCCGCTGCGGTTCCTGACACGGGCGCCCGAGCACCACCGCGACTGGATCCGGGCGTGTAAGGGAGGCGAGAGGTCGTGCTCGGACTTCAGCGTGGCGGGTCCGTTCACGGAGTGGATCCAGCTTGCGAGCATCGCGCTGCACGTGGAGGGCAAACTTGACTGGGACAGCGCGCGGATGCGCTTTACGAATTCGGCCGAGGCGACTAAGTACGTGAAGCCTACGTTCCGGAAGGGGTGGGAGATTAAGTTGTAGGATTCTCGCTATTGCTCAAACGGGCCGGCGGCAAGTTCCCCGGGGCCTGCCACTAAGTGGCAACGCAGCAGGTGCCCCCATTCCTGCGTCTTTCTGCAGGATCAATCAGGCAGCGAACGAACGTATATACGTTGCGATACAATGACGGAGGGGTGGCAAGCGAAATCGAATTCGATTGGGATGACGAGAACAGGAAGCACCTGGCCGCCCACCAGGTAGCGCCCGCAGAATTCGAGCAGATGCTGAACAACGATCCGGTGGACCTGGAATATGATCGGATCGATAACGAAGAGCGGTACCGCTCGGTCGGCCTCACGAATGAAGGCCGGTTATTGTCAGTGGCGTGGACCGTTCGCAACGGCAAAGTACGTGCCATAACCGCCTTTCCGGCTACTGTTTCGGACAGGAAGGCGTTTCTCGAGAGACCCCAATGAAGAAGCAGAACGAGAAGCAACCCAAGCGCGGCATTCCGGCTTTCGCAACCGAGGCGGAAGAGGCGGAGTGGTGGTACAAGAACCGCAACATACATGGCAAACAGCTCCTTGCCGCTGTGAAGAACGGCGAAGCTAAGTTGTTGACGAAGGAGAAACTGCGGGAGCGGATAGCGGCATCCAAGAAGACACCGGCGCCGGTGGTGGCTCTACGAATTCCTGAAGCAGATCTCGCTTTGGCCCGAAAGCAGGCTGAACAGAAGGGTCTACCTTACCAGACTTACATCAAATCTATCTTGCACGAAACACTCACCGAGCGGGAAAAGCGAAAGGCAAGGTGGTAAGTCGGCCGGTTCCAACGATTGTGTCCGGTGGATCGGTCCGTAGGTCGCCTCTAGACTTCTCGCTACTGCTCAAACGGGTCGGAGGTCTGGGCTTCCTGCCAGAGCTCCCGATACACCGCTTCCACGCTGGTATCGAGACGCTCCGCGAAATCGAGCGGCAGCCGCGCCGCTCGGATCAGATCCTGCACATCCGACAGGTCCCGCCGCCGATGTGGCGCGGTCAGGCCGGACGCCAGTTTCAGCTCTACCAGTTTTTCAAGGGCCAGGACGCGAATTCCACCCTGGTTCACCGCGGTCTCGGCCGGGTCGGCGTCTCCCGTCGTGAGCACTTCGATCCTCACCCCGGTATCGGCAGCGCGGAAGGCTCGCTCCGCCCCCGGAAAGGCTGGAACGTACCCCCGGCCTAGAAAGCGTGCCTTGAATTGTTCGAGCCCTTGCCGCGTAAGCAGGACATCAATGTCGAGCGTCATGCGGACCAGGCCGTGCCGGCCGAGCGCAATCGCCCCGACCAGCGCATAGGGAATGGAAGCTTCGTCTAGCTGTCGCGCCAGGTTTTTAAGAGCTTGGTGGAGGGTGCCGCGTTCCATGAAAAAATCCGTCGCTTCGGCCATGATGCGATCCGGGCTCTGCCGGACAGCCTCTTCGAAAGCGACGACTCGCTCCTCCGCCATACCTGCTCCCAGCATCCCACGCGCCGCGGCGGGCCGCAAGCTTACTCGATCTTGGGTTGGGGGTCAGGTTCCGATTTGCCAACTAGGGGACCCAATGGCAACCGATGACAGGCGCAGGGCTTCTTAGGAACAGACGTGTAGCTCTTCAGGATCCACCGGGGCCGGTGCCTGCCCGCCTCTTCACTCCCATAGACTCGGCAATTCGATCAAGTTCGGGATCGTCGCACCAGGTGCCCGACAGGAATAAGCAAAGGTCGACAGTACGAACACTGGCCGCGTCCCACGCCATCGCTACCCATACTGGACACCGTTCTACATGTTTCTGAAGGATCGCATACGACTCGATCTGGCGAAGAAATGCTCGGAAATCTCCCGAAGAGTTCCCTGCGAGGAACGAGACGCCGACGGTGCCGTCTACCGTGATTGCGGAGAATCGCTGCATCTTGCCTGTCTCTCGGAGCCGTTCCTTCGTCAGATTAATGCCATCCATCAGTTGTGCCCTTGCTCGGCCACTATAGTCGAGCAGAGTGAGTGCGCAACTAGTAGCGCCAAGGCACCCAGACGATTGAAGGTCGTTAAGCAGTTCGGCGAAGCCTTCTGGCATGGGTGGTCTCGGTTTCGCAGGGGCCTGTCCAAGGCCGTGCTTTTCGTAGATATATTGATCAACGTCTGGAGAGAATCCCGATATCGAGACCCAGCCGAAACCCCGAAAGCGCTCGTCATCGAAGCACATCCCCTGTGAGAAATACAAGCCTAGGAGGTCAATTTCATCGCCGAGAAACATGAACGGCGTCCGCTCGAGTTGCACCCGGCGCGTGATATAGTGCAAGAAGAGCGCTGGCGAATCGAGGAGCTCCGTGAGGATATCCAGATCCGCGAGGGACACTGCCCAAGGATATTCTCCTGCTCGCGAGATCTGGAGCACGGCGTCTTGGTTTGCGATGCGAGTGGCGAAAGTCTGGAGTCCGAGCGGCGTCACGGTCACAATGTACATTGCTGAAACTTGAGACCCGTCTATTTCCAGTTCCTGATCCTCGCCCACGCGAATGCGCGGCGAATCTCCGGCCAGATAATCGCGGGCGCGGAGCCCTTGCTCGAAGGCGGCTTTCACAGCCTTCTGTAGATCCTCGCGGATTCCGGCTGAATCGAGGCCAATCTTTGACTGGAAACGCAGCCCCTTCGACTTGCACTGGACGATCAGAATCATACGATCGTGGAGAACGAGCACGTCGGTGAGTTCGTTTCCGTCCGGGTACCGCGGATTGGGGATTACAGAATCACCAGGAAACACGCGACGGAGGAATGCAGTGGTCTCTGACTCCAGCCACGCGCCCCGAGCCGGATTGAACGCGTTGACGTATGTGGGGTCGTGCCAAATATCGAAGTAGAAAGTGGTGTAAATGGCGGCTGGCACGAAACTAGGCAGGACCATATAGTATCGGTCGCAGTGCCGCAGGAACGGCCGTTCGGAGAGTGTGGAAAAATCCCAGCCGGCTCGCAAAGGATTGCGAAACGCGTCTGGGTGTTCCGGATGGCGGTAACCAAACTGCTGGCTCATCCGGTCGAGAAAATGCTGACACGCTCCGATGGGCACACGTGATGCCTCAGCGATCTCGTCGGCGGCGAGGCCAAGGTTTTCTGTTGCGTGCCCGTAGTGGAACTCCTCTGTGACGCGCTCGCCAAGCGCCTCTGCGAAGTCCGCAGTTGTATCCGAAGGCGCTACGGCGATACGCCTTGCGAACTCCTTGGCCGCCCGCTGCCGGGATGCCAGATTTCGCACCTCATATTGCCTGAAAAACGCCTGGGCTATGGAAATCCCTTCACCGATCGTGAATCCCAAATTGGTGCGAAACCATGCGTCGTGCGAACCGTAGAGCCCTCTTGCGAACTCATAGAACTGGTGTGGATAGGCCTCGCCCCGGACATTTAAAGAGTGATTTCGCGCGTCGTAGGCGAGATCTTGATGCTTCAGATCAGGCTCGACACTGGACTCGCGGACAATTTGGCGGGACAGGGACACTAAGTAGGCTTCCGCGAGTTTGCTGACCAGCTCAAAATCGTCACGTGTCGGCAGCTTAGAGCCGAGCGTGGTTCTGGTGCGCGAGAGCAGCATGCCAGCGACCAATTCAATACGCCGAGCTGACCTATGGAGCTCGCTGCTCTCGTCGTGAAATTCATTTGCCGGAACGAACAGGTAACGCTGAGTGAGCCCGACCAGGAGCGCGAGTGGCTCAAACGAGGAGGCGCACTGCTCTAACGAGGCGAATGCTTCGGCTGGCGAAAGCTCCATCCTGATATCGTCGCATGTGAGAGTGTCGGGAACCAGCCGACGGGTCGTTTTCCAATAGTGGTGCCGGTGCTCAACAACGCAGCAAGATGATGACGAAACAGCGTCAATAGTCTGTGCACCAGATAGATGGGCGAACGCCCATACCGGAAAGCACTACTCGATCTCGCGATCCAAGCCTCCGGCTTGCACCAGACCGGCCTTCAACGGCGCGTTGAGGAAGCGTACCAGAAGCATCATCGCCCGGAAACATTCCACCAGAGTAGAGAGCAGGCGCGGGGTTTCGGCGAGGTCGGCCGGGTGCGCGACGTCGGCGAGGAGTTGCTTGTAGCGCAGCAGCTCGGCGGCCGGGTGGTCGGGCGGAAAGCCTTTGGGCGCGCGGGTCAGCTTCTCGCCCCACGGCTCGCCGAACAGGCGGCGGAACTCGGGGGCCTCGAGAATGGTGCGGAGCTGGCGGTGGTGGCCGGCGATGTGGTGGCGGATGGCGAGTAGCGTCTCGCGCTCGGGCATGTAGACGCCGCCGGCGATCTCGACCTCGCTTGGCGAAATGTGGAAGTAGAGTCCGGCGCCGTCGTGCTTCGCGCGGCCGCGCACGGGAAAGATGGCCGAGACGTGGGTCTTGTAGGGGGTCTTGTCGGGGCTGAAGCGGACGTCGCGGTAGATGCGGTAGATGGCGCGGGCCGGGTCGGTCTGCATCTCGGGGGCGAATTTTCTCATCTCGCGTCCGAGAGCGAGGACCAGCTCGAGCATGGGCGCCTTCACCTTCGCCTCGTAGACGGGCTTGTTCTTCAGGAACCACTCGCGGTGGTTGTTGCGCTTGAGGCGGCGCAGGAAGGCGAGGGCTTCGGGTGGAAAACCTTGGAAAGTGGGGTTCATGAGGGGTTCCCTATAATGAGTCGATGGCTATCGGCGCCGCACTGCTCGAAACACTGCGCGAGATTCCGGGACTGCGGCTCGAGGCCGAGGTACCACTCGCGCGGTTCACGCGCTTCGCGATCGGGGGTCCGGCCGAGCTGGTGGCCGAGACCGGCGATCCGGTGGCGTTCATCACGGCCATCCGCGCCTGCCGCGCGGCTGGCGTCCCCCACTACATTATCGGGGACGGCAGCAATCTCGTAGCCGCGGACCGCGGGTACCGGGGCGTCGTGCTGCGGTTGGCCGCGCGCCGCCTGGCGGCCGACCGCACCAGTATTCTCGCCGATGCGGGCGCGAGTCTGCAAGCGTTCCTGGATTTCGCGATTGCGCGGGGCCTCGGCGGACTCGAGACGCTGGCCGGCATCCCAGGGTCGGTGGGGGCGGCGGTTTACGGTAACGCCGGCGCCTACGGGCACTCCATCTCGGAGCGGGTGTCGCGTGTCGAGCTGTTCGATGGGGAGGGGTGGCGCGCGTTGACCAACGCCGAGTGCCAGTTCGAGTACCGGGAGAGCGTCTTCAAGCAGCACAAGGATTGGATGATCCTGCGCGTGGAGTTTGAGATGACGCCGGGGGACGCCGTGGAAATGCGGCGGCGGGCCGATGAGATCATCCGGGTGCGGAACGAGAAATTTCCGCCGGCGATGAAGTGCGCGGGCAGCATTTTCAAGAACCTGCACGTCGCAAATTTGCAGCGGAGCGTCGCCGGGCAGATTCCGGCCTCCGCGGTTCGCGAAGGCAAGGTGGCTTCAGCGTATTTCCTGGAGCAGGTGGGGGCGAAGGGGATGACGCGCGGCGGCATCCAGGTGGCCGACTATCACGCGAACCTGATTTACAACGCGGGCGGCGGGACGGCGGCCGAGCTGCGGGCCGTCATCGACGAATTGCGCGACCGGGTGAAGGCGCGCTTCGGGATCGAGCTCGAGGAAGAAGTACAGTACCTCGGCGACTGGGACTGACGCGGTAACCCCTCAGGGCGCCCGGCTGCCTCCCGGACAAGCCGGCCACGCGATCACCAGATGGACTATGCTGGCGGATAGACCATGTTCAGGCGCGTAATCTGGATTGTGCTCGACAGCGTGGGCATCGGCGAGATGCCCGACGCGGACCTTTACGGCGACCGGGGCAGCGACACGCTGGGGAACATCGCGCGGCTCCGGGGACTCGACCTGCCGAACCTGCGGCGGCTGGGACTGGCGAATATCCGGCCGCTCGAGAGGATGCCGCCGGTGGAGCATCCGGCGGGCGCATACGGGCGGGCGGCGCTGGCCTCGCCGGGTAAGGACACCACCACCGGGCACTGGGAGATGGCAGGCATCATTCTGGAAAAGCCGTTTCCGCTTTTTCCGAAGGGGTTTCCGGCGGCTTTCATGGCGGATTTTGAGCGCCGGATCGGGCGGGGCACGCTCGGCAACAAGGCGGCCTCGGGCACCGCGATCATCCAAGAGCTGGGCGAGGAGCACGTGCGGAGCGGCCGGCCGATTGTCTACACC
>JBGPDC010000235.1:0-8228 GCA_041482115.1 Terriglobia bacterium
AACGCGGTCTTCGAGCTGAACAACGGTCTCAATGTCACCAAAGTAGTGGGGCCCAGCAAGGCGCCGGTCTCGGCGGTGCGCTACCAGCAGGATTTCACGGTCCGACTCAACTTCGGCGAGACGCTCAAGAAGGGCCAGTCCACGACCGTGACCTTCAACTACGACGGCCGCGTGGGCGGCCTGGAGGATTCCCCGGTCGAGGGTATCAACTTCGGCCAGATTTTCGCCGACCGGGCATTTTTTCTTTACCCGGCGCGCTGGTTCCCGGTGAGCGGCTATACGGGCGACCGCTTCAGCGCCGAGCTAAACGTCACGGTTCCGAGCAATCTTCAGGTGCTCGCGAGCGGTCTCGAAACCACGCGTCCGGCGGCCGACGGGCGCACCGTGCATAGCTTCAAATACGAGCGGGCCTCCTTCCCGGGCAGTTTTGCGCTGGTCTCGATCGAACCGCAGCGGGTCACGAGCGAGGGCAGCACGACCACGATGTATTTTCGCGGGGCGGAGAAAGAGCAAACCAGCGCCTATGGGGAAGAGGCCGGCAAGATGGTGCAGTATTTCACCGGCGTCTTTGGCCTGCCGCCTGCGGCTAACCTGACCCTGGTCGAGACCGAGGACAACGCTCCCAACGGTTTCTCGGCGCCGGGCCTGCTGTTCCTGAGCCCCAAAGGCATCGGCGGCAAGGTGAACAACCGGCTGCTCGCGCAAGAGATCGCCCACCAGTGGTGGCGCGTGCTGGTGTCTCCCACCTCACGCCGGCATCTGTGGCTCGATAGCGGCTTCTCGAACTACGCGCGGATGCTTTACGCCGAGAGCAGCGCCGGGCCCTCGGCCCTCGAAGCCGACGTCCAGGAGACGGCCGTCGAAGCCCTCACCACCGATGAGACCACCCTGCTGCAGGCCGACACGTTGCCCGACTACTCTCCGGAGCTGGCGGCGCTGGCCTCGAGCAAGGGCGCCGTCGTGCTGCACATGCTGCGCAGCGTCGTCGGCGACGACGCCTTTTTCGCGGGCTTGAAGGACTTCGCCACGAAGTACGCCTGGAAATCCGCCACCAGCGCCGACTTCGAGAAGGTCATGTCGGCCGCCTCCAAAAAGGACTTGCAGTTCTTCTTCGTCGAGTGGGTGGAATCGGGCGGCGCCTCCGAGTTCAAGATGAACTACACGATCTACCGGCTCGGCGAGGGCAAGGGCTTCCGGGTGCTCGGCAAGATCACGCAGGACCGCGACACGTTCCGCATGCCCGTCGAGCTGCTGATCGAGACCGAGGGCGAGCCGGAGCGAAAGATCATCGAAGTGGCCGGGACGGCCTCCGAGTTTTCTGTCGACACGTTCGGGAAGCCCAAGAAGGTGGTGCTCGATCCGAGCCGGAAAGTCCTGCGCATCGACGACTCGATCCGGGTGTCGGTCGCCATCCGCAAGGGTGAGCAACTGGCCGATCTGAGCTACTTCAATGAGGCCCTGCAGGAATATCAGAAAGCCCTGGATGTGAACCGCAACAGCTCGCTTTCGCACTACCGGATTGCGGAGGTGTTCTTTTTCCAGGGAAATTATCAATCGTCGGCTAATGAGTTCCGGGAGGCTCTCAACGGCGACCAGGACCCCAAGTGGACCGAAGTGTGGAGCCATATCAACCTGGGTAAAGTCTTCGACATCACCGGCCAGCGCGAGCGGGCGGTCAATGAATACCAGCAGGCGATCCGGACCAAAGACAACACCCAGGGCGCGCTCGATGAGGCCAACAAGTATCTCCAGGCCCCTTATCAGCGCCCCCGCCGCAGCGGCGAGCCGTAACGGGGCAGGGCTTCAGCCTGCGTCTCCCTGGTGAAACCCCGTGAGGCTCCACTCCTGGAGGTTTTCATCCAGCCGTAACACGTAAAGGTTCCCATCGCCCGCGCGTACCCGGAAGTACATGTAATCCGGCCCGTACCACCGATCCACGACATCGGTGATGTCATACCACTGGTCCCCCAGGCAAAACCGCAGCGGCCTTTCGCTCGCTTTATACCCACTATAAGCTTCCACCTGGACTGTCATGTCGCCGCGCCTCGCCTCGCTCTGGCACCCCCCATCTTTCCACGATTTTTTGACATCTTCCCGCCTTGACATGCCGGGGCGGCGGGCTACAATGGGGCTGACTCGCTTTTTGCTTCCTTCATGTCTCGCCAGGAGATTCCGCTTCTTAAGACCCGCTTTATTCCTAGTTAGTCAACTGCCCAGTTTATGGAGCCGTACTGCGAGCATCCGCGCACCAAGATTATTGCCCGCGATGGAGGCGTAGACTACGTCGAGTGCCTCGATTGCCGCAAGGTGTTTGAGGCCGAGGACCTGGATACCGCCTCCGCCCTGCCGGAAAAAAAGGAAGAGGAAAAGGAAGCCTAGCTGCGGCCGGGCCGCCCTTCGGCCCGGACCAGTTCCTCTACGCGCGCCGGGGTCAGCGTCAGGAGGTCCTTCTCTGCGTCGGCGCCGGACTGCAGCGCCTCCCGCAGGTGCCGGGCCGCAATCTGGGTGCACCGGTCGTCGGTGAGAGGGCCCCCCGCTTGCCGGCAGGCCTGCTCCAGCGCCGCGTGGGGCAGGGCGACGATCTTCCCCACCCCGTTTACCAGAAATTTGACGTCGACGGTGTCGCTGTGGCGCAGGGAGATGGCGGTCTGCAACCAGCAGAACTCTACCTGGTAGCTTTCCCCCGTGATCTCCGAGGTGACCCGGAAGTTGGCCGTTTCCACCATAGCTACGTTTCCTTCATTACAGCACAGGAACCGGCTGCCTCCGGTAGAATAGAAGTAGTCATGCCGATCTTCGAGTATCGCTGCGGGAAATGCGACGAGGTCTTCGAGTTCCTGAAGCTGGGCGCGAAAGACACCCGCGTCGAGTGCCCGCGCTGCGGCGGCCGTAAGGTCGAGCAGTTGCTCTCGGTATTTGCCGCGCCGAGCGGCCGCAACGGCGCCGAGGCCGCGGCCTGTTTCAACCAGACGGCCGGAATCTGCGAGGCCGGTGGCGGCGCGCTCTCCTGACGGCGCAAATAACCCGCCGTCGGTGGGGCTGGAGGACCGTAATGCGGCGATGGCTGTGGATGATCGCCTTCCTGGGACCTGCTTGCGGGCAGGATACACCTCCCGCGCCTCTTCTCACTGCCGTCTACACGATTGCAGATCTGCACCCCATCCGGCGGACTAATGAGCGCGATCCCGTCACGAAAATCGCCGGCTTGTGCCAGATCGTGCCAGGTCTGCCGCTCGCTTCCCTGAGTTGCACCTCCGATCCGCTGCGCGAGGACCGCACCGGCCGCCGCTACTATTATTCCATCGTGCTCCTGCGGGATCTCCACGAGGAACTGTACCTCGCGGCCTGTTCGTCTCCGTTGCGCGATTCCATTTGCGGCGAACTGCGCGCCGGCCAGACCTTCCCGGCCGAGGTGGAAGGCGGCGCGATCCGCCTGGTCACCGCCGGACAGCAGTTGTCCCTGCGGATACTGGAGCATCGCGCGCCCCCGGTGGACATCGACTCCCCGACCGCGGGCACGCCCTCCCAGGTCAAGCCCACGGCGGGAACCCCGTCGAACGTGCCGTACTCGAACGTCCGCGATAGCCTCGGGACCCCGTCCAATGTCCTGCCGTCGGAGGCTTCCCTGACCACAGGCGCCGCCTCCACTCTGCCGCTGTCCGAGCCCTCTTCCGCGCTGGTGTCGCCCGGCGCGAGCCGCCTGTACCTCGAAGCCTCGGCGGCACCGGCCGGGGTCTACATCGACAACCAGTGGCTCGGCTACGCCCCGCAGGTTCTGCCCCTGGTGCCGGGCCCGCACACGGTTCGCGTGGAGGCCAAGGGCTTCCCGGCGTGGGCCCAGACCATTCGCCTCGGACCGGGCGAGACGCTGCGCCTGCGGGCCGACCTCGGGCGCTAACGCGCCGCGCTTTAGTGATTCAACTTCACGTTGACGACGTTCGACGGATTGCTGTCCGCGTGCCCGCTTAGAGTGGCCCGGACGCGGTACGACCAATTTCCTCTGCCCGGCGTGTCTGCGGCCGCCGTCGTGTTGGCAGCTACCGTCTTCGCCGTGACCCACGACCCGCCGCTCTTCTTTCTCTCCACCCGGAATCCATCCTCGGTGCTGGAGTTGTCAGTCCAGGTAAGGTTCACCGTGGATCCGCCGACCGTGGCCTTCAGGTTGCTCGGGGCGGCCGGGATACCGGGATCCACGATTGTGATCGTTCTGGTGTCGGTGTCGGTGGCGCCGCCGTTATCGGTAACTGTGGCCACGATGCTGTGGCTGCCGAGTTGGGTACAGGTGTAAGTCTTGGAAGCCGAGATCCCGTTCCCGAATGGCACGCCGCTCTCAGTCCACACGATGGCCGCGTCCGGGTCGGGCCCGTCCGGATCGGTCGCATTGGCGGTGAACCCGACCGAGTTGCCACAATTGAACTGCAAGCCGTCGGTCGCCGGGACCGTGATCGTCACGGTCGGCGGCTGGTTGGCCGGCCCGCCCGCCTTGATGACCGCGGCGAGGGCGTCGATCCGTCCCGCGCCATAGGTGTCGTTGGGGCTGACGCCGGCCGCCAGGCCCCCGCACGTTTCGCTCGTCGTGAGGACCGTGGCGCTCTGGCGAAGATACACTTCGGTCGTGCCGATGTTGCCATTCAGGGCCGGCGCCGCCGCCCACATCAGGGCCACCGTGCCGGCGACGTGCGGGCTGGCCATGGAGGTCCCGCTGAAGTTGGCGTAGGAGTTGGTGGGGACGCTCGAGCGGACATTCACGCCGGGCGCGCTGACGTCCGGCTTGAGGACGCCGCTGAACAGCGACGGCCCGCGCGAGGAGAAGCTGGCGATCAGGTCATTTATGTCCGTGGCGCCCGCCGCGAACGACTCCGGATAATCGCCCGGATCGTTGGTGCTGCCGCAACCTGGGCCGCTGTTGCCATTTGAGAAGGCCGGGAAAATCCCCGCCGCCACCCACGACTGCACATACGACTGATACCAGGAGCTGCCGCTGCCGCCGCCCCAGGAATTGTTGACCACGTTGGGCCGCAGGCTCGAATTGTTGTTGGGCGCGAGAACCCATTGCGCGCACGAGATCAGACTGCTGCCCGAGCAGGAGTTGGTCTCGCAGCCCTTGCACGCGATCCACTTCGCTTGGGGAGCGACGCCGATCTGGTTGCCGGCGCCATCGTCCCCCAGCATCGTGCCCATGGTGTGGCTGCCGTGGCCCACGTTGTCGCACGGCGCGCCCCCGCAAATGTTGGCGGGGTCCGACCAGTTGCCGGTATTGCTGCCTCCGGCGCCCCGGTACTGCGTGGCCAGCGCGGGATGCGTATACTGCACCCCGGTGTCAATGTTAGCCACCACCATCCCCGCGCCCCTGGTGTAGGAGGTCCACACCTGGTCGGCCCGGATCTTGGTGATGTTCCATTCGATTGCATTCACCCCGGCCGCCGGAGCCGTCTGCGGGTCGGGAATCTTGTAAATGGTTTCCGGAATGATCGCCGCCACCTCGGGCCGCCGCGAGAGCGCCCGCGCCAGCTCGAGCGTGCCCGCCGGGACATAGATCTTGTTCTCGACCCAGAAGGCAGTGAAGGCGATCTTCTGGCCGCGCAGATAGCCCTGCACGCCGTTCTGACTCCGGTTGGCCGTCTGCTGCAGCGCGTCGGTCACGAAGCGTCCGCGCGCGTTCCAGTCCCGTATGGCATAGGCGGCTTTAAGGTTGGCCCGGTCGCCGAAGACTATAAAGAATGGCGCGGTCGAGTCGGCGTCCTCCGCGAGAGTATTGATCAGGCTGCGATCGATCTTGGCATCGGGGTCCGCCGCGATCAGCAAGCCTCCGGCTAAGAGTAGGGCGACGACTAAGCGACGCATAAAATTCACCTCACCGAACAAGCTAGGATCACTTTACACTGGTTTCGCACGATGTACAACCTGTCGAAAGTAGTAGTACGCCGGTGACTTACCGTGGTGCGCAGCTTCGCTAGACTGAAGGACTTGAGGCCCTTGTGAGTGTCGGTCAGTTTTTCGGGCTGCTGAAGCGGGCGTGCGTCCGTGCCTTTGAGGACAATTGCCTGGAGGTCGCCAAGGGTGTGGCCTACTCGGCTCTGCTCTCCTTCTTCCCCACCCTGATGGTCGCCGCGGCTATCCTGCTGAGCCAGAACGTCGGCGGTGTCATGGAGGCGATCGCCGGGTTCCTGAGCGAGCTGCTGCCGGTGGGACCCTTCACCCTGGCGATGCAGTATTTGCAACCCCGTGACCGCGGCACCCGCGGCCTGCTGATCGGCGCCAGCCTTGTCGCGCTGTGGTCAGCCTCGGACGCCATCCTGAGCTTGATGGCGGGATTGCGCGCCGCCTACCACCTGCCCGAGACCCGGTCGTTCTTGAAGGCGCGCGGGGTGGCGCTGCTGCTAGTGCTGGCGGCGGGATCCCCCCTCATCGGGGCCACGCTGCTGCTATTCTTCGGCCAGCAGATCGAGCACGCCGTGACGAGGGCCTGGGGGCCGGGATCGTCGCTGATGTTCCTGATCGGGGGCCTCATGCGGTGGGTGATCGCTATCTTCACCAGCGTGGCCGTCATCGGCACCGTCTATCACCTGGCGCCCGACCGCCCGCAGCGGTGGCGGTATGTTTGGCCCGGCGCCGCCGTCGCCACGGTTCTGTGGCTTTCGGCCACCCTGATCTTCGCCTGGTATGTCCGCCACGTCGCCCGCTATAACTACCTCTACGGAAGTATTTCGGCCGTGGTCGTCTTGATGATTTGGATGTACCTGGTCAGCCTGACCATCTTGGTGGGCTGCGAGTTCACGGCGGAGTACGAACGTTCCTGCAGCCAGCCGCCCTCCGCGCGCTGACTAGAAACTCACGTCCACCGCCGCCGAGGTCCCGTCCCCGTTGCTCAGCGTTATCGTGACGGACCGGATCGCCGCCAGGTCGCCCGTCACGTTGAACGGCACGGTCATGGTGAACTGGCTTCCGAAGAGGTTCGCGTTGGTGGCCCGCGCCGGGTTCGGGTCCGCGGCGATCGAGCTGTAAAAGTCGATGTAGGCGGCGTTGGCATTGAGCGTCAGCGCCGGAGTCTGCAAGCTGCCGGTGCCGCTCGCGTTGAACCGGAACGTGGCGGTGTTGACTTCCCGCGAGGTGGCGAAGCCGACCACGACCACCTGGAAGGTGGTAGCGGTGCGGCTGGCGATCGTGGGGGTGCCGACAATCACCGGGCCCGCGCGCGCCACCGTGAAGATTTGCGCCGGCGCCGGCGCCGGCGTGACGTCTACCCCGCCTGCCTGCAGCGTCAGCCGGAACGTGATCGTCCCCGCGACGGTGCCGGTCTGGAATCCGATCTGATTCACTCCACCCGTGAACGTCGAGAGGTCGGTGTTGGCCGGCACGGTAAAGTCGATTCTGCGGAGACCGTTCGGGAAGGCGATCATTTGATCGTCGCCACCCAGGGCGTTGGGAACGAATTCCAGGGTTAGTGTCCCGGTCAGGGTCGTGGTAGGACGATCCGGCAACTGGAACCCGATCGTTTGCTGGGTACGCGGCGGAGTGCTGCCCGCCCCCGTGAACGTCACCGCGCGCACCCGCCCGAGACCGCTCAGCGTGAAGCTCTGATTGTCCACGGTGAGCGATCCGGTCGCCGTGCCGGGCGTGGCTGGCTGGAAGCTGACGCGAACCGTGAGCGTCTCCCCGGGAGCCAGAGTCGCCGGAAGAGTAGGCGGCGTCAGCAGCGTGAAGGTTCCGCCCGAGGTTACAATGCGGCCCACCGTTCCCGCGACTGTCCCGCTGTTGCGGATCTGGAAATCCACTGCGTTGCTCGATCCCACGGGCGTGGTCGGCAGGCCGATCGAGCCACCCGGCGAGACCGGAGTATTGCTCTGGCCCGCGACGAAGGTATACGAGAACGTCGGTATCACGCCGCGCCCGGCCAGCCCGAGCGAGACCGTCGTGTCGCCCGCGGCGAAATCGACCCGCGCCTGCAAGGTCCCCGAGGTGGCCGGGAGGAATCCAATCACAACCTGCTGGGAGGCGCCCCCGTTCAGGTTGAACGTCGACGGGCTTACCGTAACCGTTGGGGTGCTCGGGGTTGCGGTAACGGCCCCCGGCGCCTGGCCCGTATTGGTCACCGTCACCGTTCGGGATGCGGCCAATCCAACTGTTACATCACCGAAGTCCAGAGCCGTCGGCGTTACTGTGAGCGTTACCGGGGCCTGCCCCGTGCCGGTGACCTGCAGCGTAAGGCTGGTCTGAAAGGCGGCCGC
>JBGPDC010000236.1:0-8206 GCA_041482115.1 Terriglobia bacterium
AGCTGCTGCTCAACCGGCTGGCCAACTGGTTCGTCAAGACCCTGTTCCGGCTGCCCTACAACGACATCACCAACGCCTTCAAGTGCTACCGGCGGAACGTCATCAGCGGCATCGGCCCGTTGATCGCCAAGCACTTCAATCTGACGGTCGAGATGCCGCTCAAGGCCATCGTGCGGGGCTATTCCTACACCGTGGTTCCCATCTCGTGGACCAACCGCAAGGTCGGGATGTCGAAGCTGAAGATCCAGGAGATGGGCAGCCGCTATCTGTTCATCGTTCTTTACGTGTGGCTTGAGAAGTTGCTCGCGCGCGGGGATTACCGCCGCGACGAGATTTCATCATCGCAAGAGGCCGGCCAGCGGACCCATGTATGAACACATCCTGGTAACCGGAGGGGCCGGCTTCGTAGGGTCCAGCCTCGCCCTGGCCCTGAAGGCGGCCTGGCCGGAGAGCCGCATCACGGCACTCGACAACCTCAAGCGCCGGGGCTCCGAGCTGAACCTGCCGCGCCTGGCGGTGGGCAGGGTGGAGTTCCTCCACGGCGACGTGCGCAACCCCGAGGACCTGGCGGCCGCCGGACGCCCGGGGCTGCTTCTGGAGTGCTCGGCCGAGCCTTCGGTGCTGGCCGGGATGGATGGCTCGCCCGATTACGTGATCGAGAGTAACCTGTTCGGGGCCTATCACTGCTTCGAGAAGGCGCGGCAGTGGGGCGCCGACGTAATTTTTTTTTCCACCAGCCGCGTCTACCCCATCGCGGCACTTAACCAGCTTCACTTCGAGGAGCAGCCGACGCGGTTCGCACTCTGCCCGGACCAGCCGTTTCCGGGCGCCTCCGAGCACGGCATCAGCGAGGACTTCCCGCTCGCGGGCGCGCGTTCCCTTTACGGCATGACCAAGTACAGCGCCGAGCTGCTGCTCGAAGAGTACGCGGCCGCTTATGGCTTGCGTTACGTCGTCAACCGTTGCGGGGTGATCGCCGGACCCTGGCAGATGGGCAAAGTAGACCAGGGCGTGATCGCGCTCTGGATGGCCTGCCACTACTTCCGTAGGCGGCTGAGCTATATCGGGTTCGGCGGTCTCGGGAAACAGGTGCGTGACTTCATCCACATCGACGACCTGGTGGAGTTAGTGCTGGCTCAAATCCGGGATCTCGGCCGCTACCAGGGAGAGTGTCTCAACGTTGGGGGCGGCCGCGCGTGCTCCGTGTCGCTGCTCGAAGCGACGGCCCTGTGCCAGGAAATCACCGGCAACAGTCTCCCGATTGGGCGCGACATAAAGGACCGTCCCGCCGACGTGCGGATTTACATCACCGACGCGCGGCGCCTGGAGCGCGAGGCAGGCTGGCGGCCCGCGCGCGGCGTGCGCCAGACCTTCAGCGATGTCTACGAGTGGCTGCGGGCCGAGGAGCCGCGCCTGCGGGCCATATTCAGGTAGGGATTTACGTAAGGACCCGGTGTTCCGATTTTTCGAAAAAAAGAGCCGGTCGCTGCCGGTGCAGAAGACCCTGCGCGAGGCCGAGAAACTGGCGCTCGAAGCGGCGCTTGCTCGGAACGAACAGGTCGCCTGGGCCGCCGACGAACTCGCACCCCTGCTGCGGGCCTGGGGCCGCCGTGAAGCCGCCGACGAGTTGGAGCAAGTCTTCGTGGGCGTGGCGCGGAAGCCCGTCACCGGCGATCCTTTGGCCCGGCGGCTGCTCACAGTGGCGGAAGCCTTACAGGCGGCGCAGGCCGAGATCCGGACCGCCTTCGACCGCGGAGCGGCCGACGAGGAACATTTCCCTTCGACGATCGATCCCCGCATCCAGCACGTCCAACTGCTCCTCGACTTCTTCGGCGGCCTCGACCGTAAGCGGGTGCTCGACGCCGGCTGCGGGAAGGGAAGATTCGCCCGCATCCTCAAAGAGCGTTTCCCCGGCGCCGAGGTCTGGGGCATCGACATCTCGGCCGAGATGCTGCGCCACGTGCCTCCGGAAATCCTCACCAGCCAGGGCACCCTGACCAACCTGCCGTTCGAAGACGACTGGTTTGACGCCGTCTACGCCATCGAGTCCCTCGAGCACGCGGTAGAAATCGAATCCGCGGTAAGCGAGCTATGCCGTGTGACCCGCCCGGGCGGCCGCATCGTGATCATCGACAAGAACATCGAAAAAGCCGGCCAGCTCGCGATCCCCGAGTGGGAGAAATGGTTCGGCCGCCCGGAAATTGAGCGGTTGCTCGCGCGCTCGTGTCAGAAGGTTGAGAGCGACTTCATCTCCTATTGGGCCGACGTCCCGCCGGACGGGCTGTTTCTGGCCTGGAAGGCAGTGCGGTAGACTGTAAAAATCAGCCTTATGACCCTGTTCCAGGAAGTTGTGGAAGCCCAAGGGCACCTGATCGACTCCCACGTGATGGAGGCGGTGTTCGACAAGGTCGTGGAGCACCAGGGGTCGTTCGAGGTCGAAGAGTTTCGCATCGGCAAGACCAACAGCGACCCCTCCTACCTGCGGATGCGGGTGCAGGCCCCCTCGGCCGAAAGCATGGGACGCCTGCTCGAGGATCTGCTCGGTCTGGGCTGCTCGCCCGCCACCCGTGAGGACGTCCTCCTGCGCGAGGTCGAGCGCGACCGCTGCGCCCCCGAGGATTTCTACTCGACCACCAACCACCGCACCCAGGTGCGCGTCCGCCGCCAGTGGACCGACGTCGAGAACCAGCGCATGGACGCCCTGGTGGTAGTCGAAGGTGACCAGGCAACGTGCCGGCGCCTCCGCGACATCAAAGCAGGTGACCGCGTCGTCTGCGGCCAGCACGGCATCCGCGTCATCCCGTAATCGAAAGAGCGCGACCGCCTCGCCTTCGCCTTCATGAGCAACGGCATCTCTTCCGAGCGCCAGGTCGAA
This sequence comes from Terriglobia bacterium, assembly GCA_041482115.1. Lineage (GTDB taxonomy): Bacteria > Acidobacteriota > Terriglobia > Bryobacterales > JACQDG01 > JBGPDC01. The sequence goes on from JBGPDC010000236.1 coordinate 2,876, forward strand.
ACCGCCGTCCGTCAAACCGCGGCGCTCGTGAAGCAGATCATCGCTCAAGGACAGCGCGTCGTCGTCGTCGCGGGACCCGTCGTGGTGCACACCGGCGGCGGCCCCGCGCTGGCCGAGCTGATCCGGGCCGGCCTGGTGCACGCCTTGCTCGCGGGCAACGCCCTGGGGGTACACGACGCCGAGTCCGCCCTGCACGGAACTTCCCTCGGCGTGCGGCTCGCGGACGGGCGTCTGGAGGAGCACGGCCACCGCAACCACATGCGGGCCATCAACGCGATTTACCACTGTGGCGGCATCCGGCCGGCGGTGGAGTCCGGACGCCTCACCTCGGGAATCCTGTACCAGTGCGTGAAGAGCGGCGTGCCGTTTGTGCTCGCGGGCAGCCTGCGGGACGATGGCCCGCTGCCGGATACCGTCACCGACATGAACCAGGCGCAGGACCTCTACCAGGAGCACCTGCGCGGCGCGGGCCTGGTGGTCTGCTTGGGGTCGATGCTGCATTCCATCGCCACCGGCAACATGCTGCCGTCGTGGGTGAAGATCATCTGCGTGGACATCAACCCGGCGGTGGCGACCAAGGTCTCCGACCGCGGCACCGGCCAGGCGATCGGCGTCGTCACCGATGTGGGCCTTTTCCTGGAGCTGCTGGCGAAATCTCTGAGCCCGGGTTGGACCAAGGCCGCCTGATCAACTGGCCCAACGGAGCAAGGTGTACGTGTCCTTGATCCCCACTTCCACCAGATAGCGGGAATCGTGCGGGTGGGATCGCGGGCAGGGGATCGGCGTAAGGGGAAATTCCAGGATGCGCTGTTCCTGCTCCAGGCATTCGGGACAGACCACGTCTCGTTCCCGAAGCCAGTAAGCTTTGACTCGTGGCGTGTAGAGCGCGGCCATTACCTGAGGCACCTGCTCTTTGTTATCCATCCACCGGCTCAGTTCTTCAGTTCCGTTTTCGTAAACAATCTTGACTTGAAATTCAGCACCATGGTTGTGCGCCATCTGTTCTCTCCCTGGCTAGGAGGGTTGCGGTTTCCTAGCCGGGCCCAACAACTTTTCAAGCCGTGAGCGCCGGTTGGCACAGCGAGGGCATCGGGGGGCCAGCACACCAAGATGAGGAAAGGGGCTACCCGCCAGCCCCGCCTTGCAGGACCTGCACTAGCGCTTCTAGTATGCGCGCGGCTCGGTGTCCAGTACAAGAAAAATAGTCTGCCTCAATCAATCGATTCGTAAACAATTGGGATAGGACATACAAAGCCTGTTTCATCCTTAATGGCGATCCCTGGTTGGACGAAGGGCCACCGGTCGCAACTGATTGTCTCTGGGCCGGCGGTCCTTACACTTTCATCAACGGGGGCGTCTTGCCGCGCTGCGCACCAGCCGCCGCGAGACGGCTTCGGTTAGCCGCTCGGCGCCATGCAACCTGGAGAGCAGACCGCCCTGTCCTCTGCCCGCGTGCGAGGGATTGTCCAGCCAGCCTACTGCTTGTCAAACACCAGCAAGTTGTTCACTTGCCGCCCCTGCGCGTCCGTCCCCTTCACCGTTCTGGTAAACGACTTGCCATCTTTGGAAACCACCGTGCGCACGGTTGTCATCGCTGTGCCGCCGGTCTTGAGCGTTCCTTCGGTCGTGTTTGCATCGATGGACTTCACCGCGATGGTGCCCGAACCAGTGGCTGGATTCTGGTAGGGGTATTCCTTCCCGTCGCGCTTGTAGCGGTTGGTACCGCTCGTGGTCTTGCCGTCGGCGCTCACGGTATCGGCCTTAAGGACAATCCACTCGTCCTCTTGGGAATAGGTCGCCGTCGCACTCTTGGGCGCCGGACCGGGGCTGTACTTCGATTTCGCGGGGTTCATCTTCCACGTCGCTAGGAACGGATCGGCGGCTGACAGCGTCAAGGCCGCAGCCAGAACGATCAACGACAAATTTCGCAGGATCTTCAACATACGTACACTCCTTTTTTGCTCAATTTTCCCTGGTTGCGAAGTTCTTGAGATTCTACCCGGGATCTCCCCTGAGCCAGCATTTCCATTTTGGCGTCCCGGCTGCGCATAGGATACACCCACCTGTCCGGGCTGCGGCCTGTTTCTTTCGCATGATTTTTTGCAGAGCATCGTTTCAGCGGCCGGTGGCCCAACCCCTACCACGGGGAGCCAGTCTCTCGCAGGCCTCACGTCGCCAGGAATTGTCCGGCGCCCTCATTCAAACGACTGTTTGAATTGTTTGGGCGCCAAAACGTGCGTTTTGGCATCATTTAGCCCCTTTTTAGCCTCAAAAATCACCCGCATGTGCCCCAGATTGCCCCGACCAGGCGTCCAAGGAGGTCCCACCGCCGACCAGCCTTCCACGCCTCTTAGCGGAGGCACTGGCCCCCTAAACGCGCCGGTCGTTTAGCCTTCTGATTCCTCTCTGCTTGTTCTATAATCCGGCAGAATCATGGCACTCTCTTCGGGTACCCGCCTCGGCCCCTACGAGGTCCTCGCGCCCCTCGGCGCGGGGGGCATGGGCGAAGTGTATCGTGCCCGCGACACCCGCCTCGGCCGCGAGGCCGCGCTGAAGGTCCTGCCCGAGATTTTCGCCAAGGACGCCGAGCGGATGGCGCGCTTCGAGCGCGAAGCGCAGGTGCTCGCTTCGCTGAATTATCCCAACATCGCCACGCTCTATGGGCTCGAGGAGTCCGGCGACACGCGGGCGCTCGCCATGGAGCTGGTCGAGGGACCCACGCTCGCGGAACGGATCGCCGCCGGTGCCATCCCAGTCGAGGAAGCGGTGCCGATTGCCAAACAGATCGCCGAGGCGCTGGAGTACGCGCACGAGAAAGGGATCATCCACCGCGACCTCAAGCCCGCGAACGTGAAGATCACTCCCGAGGGCGTGGTGAAGGTCCTCGACTTCGGCCTCGCCAAAGCCCTCGACGACGCACCGGCCGCGGGCAGCATTAACAACTCGCCGACCATGAGCCTGGCCGCGACCCGCCTGGGCGTGATCCTGGGGACCGCCGGGTACATGAGCCCCGAGCAGGCCAGTGGCAAGCCGGCCGACAAGCGCAGCGACATTTGGTCCTTCGGCGTGCTGCTGTGGGAGATGCTGGCGGGCAAGAGGCTGTTCGACGGGGAGTCGGTCTCCCACACTCTAGCGGATGTCCTGCGCGCCGAGATCGACTGGAAGCCGCTGCCGGCCGCAACTCCGACGGTGATTCGGGATCTCCTGCGCCGCTGCCTCGACCGGGATGGCAAGGCCCGGCTGCGGGATATCGGTGAGGCACGGATCGCGATCCAGAAATACTTGGCCAACCCGGCGGGTGCTTTGTTGTCCATGGACAGCGGCCCTTCCACCGCTCCGCCGTCCCCGCGCTTGCGGACGGCCTGGGCCATCGCCACCCTCGCCGCCTTGGCTCTGGCCGTGGTCCACTTTCGCGAAGCCTCGCCCGAGCCGGTGGCCGTTCGGTTCCAGATCCCCGAGCCGGAGAAGGCGCATTTTGGCTCCCGCCTCGCCCTGTCGCCCGACGGCCGCCGCCTCGCCTTCACCGCGGCCGCGACGGGCGGCCGCACCCAGGTGTGGGTTCGCTCGCTCGATACCCTGGAGTCTCGAGCCCTCCCCGGCACCGATGGAGACGACTTGGCTGCCCTTTTCTGGTCGCCCGATAGCCGCTTCATCGGCTTTTGGGCTGGCGGGAAGCTTAAGAAGATCGAAGCCTCCGGAGGCCCGCCGCAAACGCTGTGCGATGTGTCGAAAACTCCAGGGGGCGCGTGGAACCGGGACGGGGTAATCCTGTTCGGCAGCAATGCGGGCGGATTGTCGCGGGTGCCTGCTGCCGGTGGCACCCCTGCGCCTGTGACCACGCTCGACACCTCGCGCCAGGAAGTCTTCCACACCTGGCCCCAATTTCTGCCCGATGGACGGCACTTCATTTATATAGCCCGCTCCAACCAGCCGGAAAACAGTGCCATCTACGCAGGTTCGCTCGACTCGAAGGACCGGAAGCGCCTGGTCGGGTCGAGTTTCAGCGCCGCCTATGCCCCCTCTCCGAGCCCCGACAAGGGTCATCTTCTCTTCCTGCGCGAGGCTACGTTGATGGCCCAACCGTTCGATGCCGCGCGCCTGGAACTCTCGGGCGAGGCATTTCCAGTCGCCGAACAGGTGGGCGCCGTCCTGAGCCAGTCGTTTTTCTCGGTTTCGGGAAACGGTGTGGTGGCCTATCGCAGCGGCGTCAGCGGTAGGGCCACTCACCTCCTCTGGTTCAATCGCGATGGTAAATCTCTCGGTGAGGTCGGCCCGCCAGGAGCCTACAACGACGTGGCTCTCTCGTCCGACGGGACCCGCGTCGCGGTGAGTCGGGCCGATCTCCAAACCACCAACCCGGACATCTGGTTGCTCGACCTGGCGCGTGACGGCGCCGCGACGCGATTCACATTTGATCCGGGCATCGAACGGGATCCCGTCTGGTCCCCTGACGGGACCCGCCTCGCCTTCTCCTCGACCCGCGGTGGCCTTTCTAATGTCTACCAGAAGTTGGGGACCGGTGCCGGCAGCGAAGAACCGCTGCTCCAGCCTGGGGTCTCACAACGCCCCAAAGACTGGTCCCACGACGGGCGGTTCCTCCTCTACGTCCGCGATGATCCTAAGACCGAAGCGGATCTGTGGGTGCTGCCGCTTGCGGGGGACCGCAAGCCGTTCCCTTACCTGCAAACGCAGTTTCTCGAGAGCTAGGGCCAGTTCTCGCCCGACGGGCGATTCGTGGCCTACATCTCGAACGAGTCCGGCCGGATAGAGGTGTTCGTCCAGCCGTTCCCGGCCTCCGGAGGCAAGTGGCAGATTTCGACGGGTGGCGGCTCGCAGCCGCGCTGGCGCGGAGACGGCAAGGAATTGTTCTATGTGTCCGCAGACGGGAAAATCATGGCCGTGGAGGTAAGGACAACGCCCCAGTTCGAGGCGCGCATCCCCCGGACGCTTTTTCAGACCAGCATAGTGGTCAGCGGCCTCGGACTGGGCGGTGGGCAGTCGAATTACATCTTTCGGTACGCCGTCACCGCCGATGGTAAGCGGTTCCTGATCAATAGCGTGCAGGCGGACTCTGGGGCGGCGTCACAGCCCATTACCGTGGTCCTCAATTGGACCGCCGGGCTGAAGCACTGAGCCACTGCCCGCCCCCCGGGCTGCTGTGATAGCCTCCGACTAGGCATGTCGACTGCTGAGCAAATCTCGCAACCCCTTGTCAGCGGGGAAAGACTCTCGCGCGAAGAGTTCCTGCGGCGCTGGGAAGCGCTGCCGGACGTGAAGTTCGCCGAGTTGCTGGAGGGGGTTGTCTACGTGCCGCCAGCGCGGAGCCTGTCG
>JBGPDC010000237.1:0-8160 GCA_041482115.1 Terriglobia bacterium
CGGTTTTTGAGGCGGCAGTTGGGCTTCGAAGCACCGCTCCCTTACGGTCGCAGCTCGGAATCCGAGCGTAGGGCTACTCTCAGACGGCCCCCGGAAATCAAGGTATTCGGGTGGCTTCTCCCTTTCATGTCGCGCACCCCCCTGCTTAGGGCATCCCTTCGAAGCGCCTCAGCATCTCTTGGCGTTGCGGTTCCGAAAGATGATACAGGAGAATCGACTTGCCGATTCGTGCCACCGGCGTTTGCCCCTGGAGCCAGACCACAGGGTGGTTGTCCGGCAGCCCGACTATCCGGTTCACGCTGACTGCGACCCAGCCGGCAGGAGGTGGCGAGGCGTCAAAGGCAAAGAAGGCGACGCCGCCGCGGCGCAAGGGCGGCTCGGCGGGTACCCCCGAGTAAGCCAGGTACACCGTATCGACATGCCGCCCCCGCAAGTCGCGCCGGAGGCGTTCAAGATCCTGTCCCCAGTCGAGGTTGCTGTCGGCGAGAAAGTCGAGCTCGCGGCCCCGGGCGATCTGGTTGAAGTAAGCGAGATAGTCCGGGTGCGCGTGAAAGGATTCCGCAGCCTGCCAGAGGACCAACAACAGGCCGAGCCCCCCGAGCAGGCGGGTCGGCGCCGCCGGCCGGAAGAAAACCACCGCGCCGGCGACCGCGAGGAACGGAAAGATGACCAGGACATGCCGAATCCCAATGTTGATGCCACTCCCCATGCTGACTGCGAGCACCACGCCAGCCGCAGCGATGGGGTAGATCGCGCGCCGCGCGGCCAGCAGTCCCACCAGGAACAGTAGCAGCAGCGGCAAGGTAGTTTTCACCGCGAGAGCGACGGGGAAGTAATACCACCACCCGGTTTCGCTCGTCCGGCCTAGCAGGTAAGCCAGGTGCCCCCGGGAGTTGTGTCCCAGCACGTCAGCCAGGCCGCGCCAGAAGACTGGCGCGGGCACCCGGTGGTTACCGACGAACACCTCCAACGCGCTTGCGTAATACTGGCCGAGCGTGCGAGGTGGCGCATAGATGCGGATGGCCGGCAGAGGTCCAAAGTCAAACACGTAGGCGGCCCATACGAGCAATGCGACGGTTCCGAGGAATGCCAGACCCTGGCGCACGATCGCAGGCCGGCTCCACGGACCGGTGACTGGCCGCTGCCGCACAGAAATCAGAAAAAAAGCCAGCGCCAGCGGCGGCAGGAAAAAGAGTGCGGAAAACTTGGTCGCGACGGCCACCGCAAAGGCGGCGGCGGCCAGCAGGCAGGAACCGAGGCCGCGAGCGAGGCTCCACCGCCAGAAACAATAAGCCGCCAGGAACGTCGTGACGGCGGCTCCGAAATCCAGGGTGGCTAGGGACGCATGCGCCAGCAGATGGGGGCACAGGCCGACGATCGTGGCGGCGGCCAGGCCCGCGGCGGAGTCATAGAGATCACGCGCCCACCAGTAGACGCCCACCAGCAGGAACGGCGCGAAGAATAGATTCCCCATTCGCGCCAGGCGAAGCGTGCGCCAATAGAACGCGAGATCGTCGCGTCCCCAGATGCGGAGGTCGTTCTGGCGCAGGCCGGCGAGATAAGCGGGCAGGGCCAGGATCACACGCGCCAGCGGAGGATGCTGGGGCTCGAGAGTATAGCGTCCGCTCTGCCATACTTCGAGCCCGCAGGCGATGTGAGCGGGTTCGTCCGCCGTGTTGCTGAAAATGTCGAACGTGCGGTAGCAGCGCCAGCAGAACAACACTGTGAGCGCGGCCAGCCAGCAGCTCACCACGGCAGGCCGGCTGAGGAAAGGGACGGGAGTAGAGACGGGAGTAGTCACTCGCCGGGAAAGCCCTCGGCGCGCCACGCGGAGACGACCTGGTCGAGTCCCTCGCGAAAGCTCGGGTAACGCGGGGTCCACCCGAGTTCGCTCCGCAGACGGCGGTTGGAGGTGCGGGTGGAAGTCGTGAGGAACTCTACGACCGTGGCGCCGGCCGCCATGCGAATCATCCACTCCGCCAGGTGCATCGGCGGACCCGCCTCTAGCTTGACCGCCAGCTCGTTGAAGAATTCACCGACCGTGACCGGTGCGTCGTCCACCACATGCCACAAGCCCGTGCGGGGAGCGTGGGCCGCGGCGACGTGCGCTGCGGCCGCGTCGTCGGCGTGTAGGATCGCCCAGACCGCCTCGCCCTTCCCGGGGATCGGCAGCTTGTGTTTCTTCACCAGCTCGGCGAAAGTGCGGGCGTGGGCGGCGTCGGCGGCATAGAACGAACCGCACCGCAAGATGCTCACCTCCAGGGAGCCGCCAGCCGCCGCCTCTTGCGCCAGCCGCTCGCCGTCGGTGGCGGAGTCATAAAGTGGATGCGGGACGCAGGGGGAAGTCTCATCGAACTCCGACTGGTCCTTCGGGCGCGCGACCCACACGATGCTCTGGAACAGGAACCGGCGCGCGCCGATCTTCCGGGCGCACTCGAGCAGGGCGCGCGTGCCATCGCGCCGGATGCGGTCGTTCAGCGCCCAGTCTTCCGCCTTCACCTGGGGCGTGGTGGGGATGGCCGTAGCGGCATGGATGACGACTTCCGCGCCCTCCGCCGCGCGCGCCAGGGCCGGGGCGTCGAATAGGTCGGCCTGGCGGGGCTCGCCGCCCAGGGACTGCACCAGCGCCTCGCGCTCCGGGCTGCGCGCCAGCGCCAGCACCTCGTCGCCCCGCTCATGGAACTGCCGCACCAGGCGGCGTCCAAGCACTCCCGTGGCCCTGGCGATGAAGACCTTCATTGCCGCCGGCGTCTCCCTTCTTCGATCAAGCCGCGAAACAACTCGACCGCCTGCGGCTCACGGCGCGGCTTCCCGGCGAGCGTGCGGCGCAGGGCGGAGACGGTCGCCTTCAGATCCCGGCCGTGCGCCTCGTAGATCTCGTACATCAGCGGATAGTGCTTGGTGTAAGTGAAGTCGAAGGCGAGGCCGGCGTTGTTGTCCGCGCCGAGGCACTTATTAAAGGAAGAAGGATCGGGTGCGACGGCAAGGCACTCCTCGCGCAGCCGGGCGAAGAGTACCTGCTTGCGGGCCAGGGCGGCCTCGGGCAAGAGGGCGTGCGAGCGCACGTCGGCATAGAGCGCCGCCAATTGCCCATAGTACTGGTTCACGACGGCGGCCTTGCGCCGGAACAGATCCGCATCGCCCGCTAGGTTCTTCGAGACGGCGGAATCCTCGCCGAAGTTTTGGCGGGCGAACCCGGCGGCGGTGAGGAACCCGATCAGCGTGGACGCCGCCTCGCTGATGGACGAGGGCCAGGCCTGGGCTTCGTCGTGGTGGTGGAAGTCCTCGTGCGGCACTACCATGAGCAGCCGCTCGACCGAGGACTGCGCGAGCGAGGTTGTGACCGGGCTCGTGCCATTGGCCACCGCCTCGACGGGGTAGAAGAACACGTCGTGCTTGGCCGAGTCCACCGCGCAACCGGCCTGGTCGCCGTATTTGAGCTTCAGGTCGTCGTAGGAATCCGGCAGCTCGAGCGGGCCGGTGTAATAGCACCGGTAGTACGAAGCGACGGTCTGGGACGCGGTGCGGAAATTGCCGGTAGGCTCGAAGCCGAGCTGGCCCTGGAAGTCCTTCAGGCGCTCGATGAGCGCGGCGGGGGACTCGGCCGGGGGCGGGGTCTGCGCGTCGCCCGAACTCGTCAAGGCAAACGCCAGCGCCGCGGCGAAAACGAGCCGGCCGGTGGCGCGACGCGAACGCGTGCCCGCGCACAGGTCCCCACCATAGGGGGGCGTGAAGTTGAAGTTCACTACCGGAAGGGCGTGGTGGATCTGGTGGTGATGGATCTGATGCTCACGCACGGCGCCGAGCACCGGGATCCGCGCCACGAACCGGTCGAAGGCGTTGTCCTCGACGTGGGTCAGCCAATGCAGGGCTTCGTAGGCGATGAAGTGCAAGGTTACGCCCAGAAAAAACGCCGGAGCCAGGCCCTGCGGGAAGGCCAGCACAAAAACCGCGTAGTGCAGCGCGAATAGCAGGGGGAACGTGTACCAGGCGGTAGCGACGAAACGCAGATCCTGTGGATCGCGGGATTGCAGCCGCTCGCCCGCAAAGATGCGGTGGTGCGCGAGGTGCTGCCGGCGGATGAACTCGAGGCCGGCCAGGCCATGGTGCATCGGGACGCGGTGCAGGAAATACTCGAAAAGCTGGGTGTAGGCGAGGCCCGCGAGAATCCAGCCGGGCGCCCAGGGCGCGGCGTCCCGCGTCAACAGCAGGGAGACACCGTAGGTCGCCACGGCCGAGGCCACGGCGCGCAACAGGGGACGATGCAGCCTGCGGCGGCCCGCCATACCCATAGGCTACATTATGGAGTGCCTGGAAAGCGGGGATAAAGGATATGATCTGCCATCGCCGCGCCGTACTGGTGTCCATACTGTCCCTGGCAACTGCCGTGCCGCTCGCGGCCCAGGCGCGTCCCCCGGCCGCGGCCGTCCCGGAGGTGCGATTCCTCTCGGTCGCGCCGAGCCCCTACACCCAGCGACACGACTCTTTCCGAGCCGGGATGGGCATCTTCCTTTCGCTGCAACAGTTGATCCAGCAGGAAAAGCTGCCCTTGCGGACGACTTTCTATGACGCGAGCACGGTCTACGACGACGCGGAGAAGGCGAAGGCCCTGCTGCGAGGCCCGCAGGTACTGGTGGTGGGCGGCTCGACGTGGGCGCAGGGATCGTCCTTCTACATGCGGCGTTTCCTCGAGCTGGTGAACCTGGAATACCTGGGAGGCGTTTCGGCGACGGCCTGGGCGACCGCAGGCGGGGACCATACGGGGGGCGACGTAGTGATCCAGGACATTCTGCGCACCCTGATGGGCATGGGCGCGCAGACGTTTTCCCTGGGGCAAAAGTACATGGTCTTTTCGACCGACGAGCGGATGGACCCGCCCGAGGACGGCCAGTTCAGCCTGCTCGACTGCTGGTTCATGGACCAGTTTGCGCGCAACCTGGCGGTGGTAGCGCTGGCCGGGAACGATCGCCCGAAGGCGGCCGAGCTTGTGAAGCGCCTCGGCGGCGGGCCCCACTACTACACCAGCATTTCCCGCGACCCGAAGGTACTGGAAGGTCGGTACGGCGCCCTGCGCAAGCGGCTGAATGCGGCTGCCGACCCGAGGTCGGAGGCTTACCGGGGGCTGCAGGCGATGCTGGCGCAGTAATCTGTCGGGATTGACATCCGCCTTCCCCACCCTCTTTCCGGCCACCGACATGAGCGACAGCATACGCACGGTGACACCCGACTGCGACGGCGTATACGGCAGTTGACACCCAGGAAGAACGGGCGGTGGAAGGCTTTTTCTAAACCATTGAATACACGGTGTCAACCGGTATGGTCATGCGCCTGCCCTACGTTGCTATCCCCAAGCAGTGGGGACGCGGGACCCATCCCAAGAGGAGGTCGAAACAGAATGAAGGACCTTTTGACCAAACTGTATCTGATGCTGCACGACGAGAGCGGCCAGGACCTGATTGAGTACGCTATGATCGTTTCGCTCATCGCCATGGCGGCGACCGCCGGTATGAGCAGCGTGGCCACCCAAATTAACCTGGCATTCACCAACGTCGGCACCAAGATAACGACCTACACTACGTAAGAGCCGGGCCTCATGGAGGGGTGCACACGCATCGGGGTACGCCTCCGACTCTCATTGCAGATCCTGGAGGCGCCTCTTGAATCGTCGGTCTCCCGCCAAGAACTGCGGGAGTCCTTTACGGTCTCAGAGCCGGTTCACGAATTCTGCGACGGTCATCCCCGGGGCTCTAATTGAGGACCGTAGTGTGCCTGGAGCCAATTCACGATGCGGAGGCACAGACAGACTGGCCGGGTGTCCTGTCTTGACGAGGATAACGTGGCTTCCATGCCGCTGGTCGACCACCCAACCAACTTTCTGAAAAGTCCGAACCGCGCGCTCCCCCGAAACAGAGGGAAGCGCAGCCATTAAACGGCAACCTCGACCTCGTGAACCGCAATCGTCAGAGGCATGTTATTCGCCATTCGCGCCTCCAAGCAGCCTTCGATGGCCTCTCGGATGTTCGCCAGTGCCTCCGACTCGGTCGATCCCTACGATACACATCCTGGAATCGCTGGGCACTCAGCGACAAGCATGCCGGTCTCATCTCGCTCCAGCGTGACAAGAAGCTTCATACCTGGATCTTATCCGAGAACTGACTCGTGCTGCAATGGATCGTATCGTGGTTCACCCTGCGGTATCGCTCGCCGGGTTATACTGGCGCCCATGGGTCCCCCAGTCTCGCGCCGCGCTTTCATGACCGCCGTTATGGGGGCCACGATGTCCCGGGTAGCCGCCTGGGCCGCACCGGCCCGGCCGCGCTTCGGGATGGATTCCTATACCCTGCGCGACTTCCGCTGGGATGGCATCCAGACCCTCGACTACGCCGCCAAAATCGGCCTCGATGTCATTCAGTTCTCCGACCTGCAGAGCCTGGCGCGCCCGATCGAGAAGGCCACCGACGAGGGCTTCCTCAAACAGGTGCGCGCACACGCCGAGCGGCTCGGAATCGTCATCGAAGCCGGTACGAGCGGCGGGCTGTGCCCGACCTCGCGATCCTTCAACCCGAAGCTGGGCACGCCGCAGCAGCAACTGGGGCAAGCGATCCGGGTGGCGTCGATCCTCGGCGCCAAGAGCATGCGGTGCGTGGTGGGCAACCCGGTCGAGCGCACCGAGAACGGCCCCATCGAGAAGCACATCGACTCCACGATCGGCGTCTGCAAATCGGTGCGGGACCTGGCTCTCAAGGCGGGCGTCAAGATCGCCATCGAGAACCACAAAGACCTGCGCGCCGAGGAGATGAAGTACCTGATCGAGCAAGCCGGCCGGGACTACGTCGGCTCGTGCCTCGACACCGGCAATCCGTTCTGGGTGGTCGAGGACCCGCTCCAGACCGTCGAAATCCTGGCCCCTTATGCCGTGACCTCACACGTCCGCGACACCGCCATCTGGAAGCACCCGCGCGGCGCGGCCTTCCTATGGGTCGCGATGGGCGACGGTTGCGTGGGAATCGACAAGGTCGTCGGCGAGTTCGCCAAGCGCTGCCCCGAGGTGAGCATCAACCTGGAAATCATCACCGGACGTCCGCCCGAGGTGCTCAACTACCGGGAGTCCGAGTTCTGGACGGCCTTCCCCAAAGTGAAAGCGCCGGATCTGGCGCGCTTCGAGCAGATCGTCGAGCAGGGCCATCCGCCGATGGCCGGCATGATGATGCCGAACAACGACCCGGACAATCTCATTTATAAGGAAGCAATCAAGGAGCAGCAGCGCGTGGATCTGGAGCGGAGTTTGAAGTTCGTGAAGGGCCTCGCGTTCTAAGCCCGCTTACCCGCCCAGCACCTTGTCAAACCTGCGGCTCACATCTCGCAAGTAGGCGAGGTCGCCTCCGTCCAGCTCCACCGTCGCCGTGCCGGAGTAGCCAACCTCGCGCAACGCCTGGCAGACGGCCGGCCAGTCGATCTCGCCTTCGCCCAGGTTCACGAAGCGGGCATGGCGGTCGCGGAACGTGAAGTCCTTGATGTGGAGCTTGAAGATCCGTTTGCTCAGCGTGCGGATCCAGTCCTGCGGATAGCCCGCGATCACCACGTTGCCCACGTCGAAGTAGGCCCGTACCCAAGGGCTGTTGAGATCGTCGATGTAGCGCGCGAACTCGAGCGGGCTGAGCAGGAACTTGTTCCAGATCTCCTCGACCGCGATGATCACCCTTAGCTCGGCGGCGAGGGGCACCAAGCGCCGCACGTTCTCCTGCGAGCGGTTCCAGGCGTCGCGGTAACGCGTTTGCGGGTCGACGATGGCGGGCACCAGCAGGATGGCGTCCGCGCCCCAGAAGCGCGCGTTCCGCAGCGTGGTCTCGATGCCCCGGAGTCCCTCGGCCACGACGGCGGGATCGGCGGAAGAGAGCGGAAACTGCCGGTGGTTCCGGTTCATCACCGAGTGGATCCGCAGTCCCGTCTTCTCGGCGGCGAGCTTGATCTGCTCGGCTTCGCGCGGGTCGGGCGTGGTCATGCACTCCACTTCCTCGAACCCGGCGTCGCGGGCCACCTGAAAGCGCTCGGCGTAACTGAGCGCGGCGGGCAGCATGCTGATGAGCACCGCTTTGCGGACCGGCAGACGCTCGGCGGCGGCCCGGGTGGCGAGACCCGCGGCCGAGGCGGCGAGAAACG
>JBGPDC010000238.1:0-8097 GCA_041482115.1 Terriglobia bacterium
CAGCCAGAAGCGAGGCGCCTTATGTTGCGATCAGCTGGGGGTCTAGCGCTGGGCGGGCTGTGGGGGCTGGCACTGGCCGGAGCCGGCGTATCGACGCCGGAAGTGCAGACGGCCCAGACCACCGAGATGAAGCTCGTGGCGCGGCTCATCGCGGACAAAGACCTGCAGACGAAAGCCGTCGGCTCCGACCTGAAGCGCCAGTACGTGATCGTCGAGGTGACCATCACGCCGCGCGGCGGGTATCCGGTCACCATCGCCCGCGACGACTTCCTGCTGCGGTCCGAGCGCGACAATGAGCGCGGCACGCCCGACTCCCCCGATCGGGTGACAGGCGAGGGCGTCCTGGTAGTCGGCGCGAAGGGTAACGGCCGGACTCCTATCCGGTCGGAAAATAACCAGCCGGTTTTTGTAGGTGGACTGCCCGGCACCGGCAGCATGCCGCAACGCGTCGGAGGCCCCGGCGGCGGGACCTTTGGCGGAGGCGGCGGGGAGGGCGGCGACACTACAGTTGCAGCGTCGCGTACCACGGGTACCGCGGCCCTGCTCGAAACCCTAAAGACCAAGGAACTCCGCTTCGGCGAGACCGGCAAGCCCATCACCGGCTACCTCTACTTCCCCGTCGATCCCAACCAGAAGATCAAGAACTTTCACCTCCATTACAAAGGCGCCGGGGGAACCTGCGAGCTGCGGTTCAAGTGAGGGGCTAAGGTAAGGTAGGAGACAGGTTCGGGGGACCCTGTAAAATAGAGATGGAGTGAACCCTTTCGGGCCATTCCTGTGTAACCATAGAGAAGGATTCTACGTACAAGTAACTCAGGTGCAGGGAAAGGATCTCGTCTAAACAATGTGGTCTTGGCGGGTTGCCAGGAGGGCGCCTCAGAGCGCCGAGCTGGCAGCCGTATTAACCTTCTCCCTGCTCTTTGCTGGACTGGCCGCCGGACAAGCGGGTCCTGCCGCCCAACAACCGCCTGCACGCAAGTCGCCTTTCGAAGAGGTGCAGGAACCCAAGCCCGAGCCGCCCAAGCCTCCGGCCGCCCCCCGGAACCCTTTTGAGGACGTCCAGGAGGCCAAACCGGAAGCGCCCAAGCCCGGCGCGCCGCCCGAGGCTCCCGGGGCGCCCCCACCGGAGGCCGGCGCCACCACGCTGGGACGCGAGGACATCGTCGAGCGCATCGAGGTCCGCGGCAACCGCCGCATCCCCCGCGACGCCCTGATCAACCGCCTCTACACCAAGCAAGGCGACCCCTACAACGAAGAGCAGCTCCGCCGCGACTTCATGCTGCTGTGGAACACCGCCTATTTTGACGATGTGCGGCTGGAAGTGGAGCAGGGCAAGGTCGGCCAGGTCGTGCGGTTCATCGTCGTCGAGCGGCGCATGATCCGGACCATCAAGTACGAGGGCAACAAGTCGGTCACGGTCTCGGACATTCTGGACCGCTTCAAGGAGCGCAAGGTCGGCTTGTCGGTGGAGAGCCGCTACGATCCGACCAAGGTAGCCCGGGCCGCGTTCGTGCTGCGGGAACTGCTCGGCGAGCGAGGCCGCCAGTACGCCACCGTGACGCCCGAGATCCGCCAGATTCCGCCCTCGTCGATCGAGCTGGTGTTTAACGTCGTGGAGGGCCCGAAGGTCCGGGTGGGCAAGATCGACATTGCCGGCAATGAGAACCTGTCGCACCGGGACGGCATCCGGGCTATGAAGAACCTGCACCCCATCGGCATCCCGCACTCCATCCTGCTCGAGGACCTGTTCGCGAAGACCTACGACGCCAACAAGCTCGAAGAGGACAAGGACCGCCTGCGCAACGCCTACCAGGAGCGGGGCTACTTCCGCGCCACGGTGGCCCAGCACACGGTCACGATGCGCGACACCGGCGGCGAGGGATTCCGGCTGCCGCTCATCAAGCCCAACCACTCCGCCAAATTCGCGGACCTGCGCGTGGCGGTGGAAGAAGGGCAGAAGTACTACGTCGGCAAGGTCAGCTTCGCCAACGTGAAATTGTTCCGCACCCCGGACGCCGTGCTGGGACGCGTCTTCCAACTGACGGAAGGCGGCGTCTTCGACGTCTCCAAGCTGCGCAAAGGCATGGAGAACATGAAGAAGCTCTACGGGGAGTTCGGCTACATCGACTTCGTGGCCGAGCCCTCTTTCGAGTTCCCCGAGGGCACGCCCCCCAAGATCGACCTGAGCCTGAGCGTCGACGAGGGCAAGCAGTTCTTCATCCGCCGCATCAACTTCAGCGGCAACACCACCACGCGCGACAAGGTGATCCGCCGGGAGCTGTTCCTGGACGAAGGCGACATGTTCAACACGCGGCTGTGGGACACCAGCATCCTGCGGCTGAACCAGCTCGGCTATTTCGAGCCGCTGAAGGCCGAGGAGGCCGCCGACATCCAGCGCGACACCCGCAACGGCCTGGTGGACCTGACGCTCAAGGTGAAGGAGCGCGGGAAGAACATGGTCGGGCTGACCGGCGGCGTTTCGGGTTTCGCCGGCAGCTTCGTCGGCTTCAACTACGAGACCAACAACTTCCTCGGCATGGGTGAGACCCTGACGCTGAGCACCCAGCTCGGCACCCGCGAGCGGGTGGCCATGTTCGGCTTTACCGAGCCCTACTTCATGGACCGGCCTCTCCAGACCGGGTTTACGGTCTATATCCGCAGTTTCAACTACGACCAGGCGCGGGAGGCTTCCATCCTCAGCGGCCAGAACCTGATCCCGTATTACAACCTGATCGGGAGCGACAACCTGCAAAACTTCACGCAGGGGAGCATCGGGTTCACGGCGTTCGCCAGTTATCCGCTCAAGCGCAGCTTCGCCCGCATCGGCATCACCTACGGCTGGGATAAGTCCCACGTCCGGACGTTCAGCAGCGCCTCGCAGCAGTATTTCGAGTTTCTCAGCTTCCGGAACGTGAGCGGGCCAAACTCGCTCGACGGCATCACCACCAGCAAGGTCGTACCTAACTACTACTACAACACTGTCAACCATCCGATTAATCCGACGGCCGGCAAGAGCCTGTATATCGCCACCGAGTTCGCCGGCAGCGTCCTGGGCGGCAACGTGAACATCATGCGGCCGATCATCGAGGCCAAGTATTTCAAGACCCTGCAGAAGCGCAACGTGTTCGGCGTCCGGGTGCTGGGGTCGTTCCTGAGCGGCTATGGCGACCGGGTGGCGCCGCCCTTCGAGCGCTTCTACATTGGCGGTGAAACCGACCTGCGCGGCTTCGACATTCGCGCGGTCAGCCCGATTGCCTTCATTCCCGACGTCACCACCGTGAGCGTGATAAACAACAATGGCACGGTGCGCACGCAGAACACCATCGTCGACGGCGTGGAGAAGCAGGTGCCGGTGACCATGCAGGCGCCCATTTACCGCCTGATCTTCCCGGGCGGCGACACCCAGGCGGTGGCCAATGTCGAGTACCGGATTCCGCTGTTCGGACCGGTGACGCTGGCGCCGTTCGTGGACGTCGGCATCAACAAGGTCAGCCGGCTCAACCAGCTCACCCTGAACTCCGGCCGCGTGGCCGATCTGAACGGTTTCTTCCCCCAGAGCGAATTCACCAAGCAGATCCGCATCAGCCCGCACACGCAGGACCTGCGGTCTTCGGTCGGCCTGGAGCTGCAAGTGCTGATGCCGGTGGTCAACGCGCCGTTCCGGGTCTACTGGGCTTACAACCCCCTGCGGGTGGACACCATCCTGCAGCCGCCGATCGTCGCCGACCGCTCGATGTTCCCCAACCAGTTGACGTTCCTCAACGCCATCACGAATTACGGCCAGGCGATTCCGTTCCGGGAGCCGCGCAAGACGTTTCGTTTTACGGTCAGCCGGACGTTTTGAGACAGCGTCGGCAGCCTCCGCTGCTATACTTCTTCCAGATGCCCGCCATCACCTTGAATGTGTCGGAGGACTTGGCCGAGCAGCTCCGCAGTCACAAGGAGAGGCTTGGTGAGATTCTGGAGCTCGGTCTGCGCGGGTGGAATGCGGAGACGCAGCGGGGCTTCGAAGGCGCCGCCGAGGTGCTGGAGTTCCTGGCCGGCTTGCCCAGTGCGGAGGAAATCCTGAACCTCCGGCCCTCCCGGCGGCTCGAGAAGCGGGTCCGGGAACTGCTAGAGAAGAGCCACGCCGGAGAGTTGACCGCGGCGCAAGAAGAAGAGTGGGAGCGCTATCAGTACCTGGAGCACCTGGTGCGGGTGGCCAAGACGCAGGCGTGCTTGAAGCTGGGCATCACGCCCGCTGATGCCTGACGTCAGCACGGCGCTGCGCACGCAAGTGCGCCACCGGGCCAGAAGCAGATGCGAGTATTGCCTGGCGCCGGAAAGCGTAACGCTGTTTGAGCACGAAATCGACCACATCGTCGCGCTGAAGCACGGTGGCGAGACCATCGGGGAGAACTTGGCGCTGTGCTGCACCCTATGCAACAAGTACAAGGGTAGTGATCTCGCCTCCATCGACCCCGACACGGGTAAAATGGAGCCGTTGTTTCACCCGCGGCGCCATCACTGGCAGGACCACTTCGAGCTGCGCGGAGCCTCGATCGTGGCACGGACAGCCACGGGCCGCGCGACCCTGCGGCTGCTCCACCTGAATCGGCCGGAGAGAGTCAAGGAGCGTGAGCTAATGATCCGGGCAAGGCTCCTGGGCGCCTAGACTCCGCCTCCCGACCCTACTGCGGAGGGCGGCGTGGGATCCAGCCGTCCACGATGTGGATCAGCGCGTTGAAGCGCTCGGCGGTGCTGCGCTGGGCGTCGGCCAAGCTCCGCAGCGACTCGGCCAGCCGCAGTTGTTCCTCGGCGATGATCTTCTGGTGCTCGGCCATGCCCATCAACGCCGAGCCCATTTCGTGATGGGCATCGCGCACGATCTGGGCCAGGTCCATCTGCTGCCGGGCCAGGTCCTTCACGATCGCGCTCAGTTCCTTGAGGGCCACGAGTGTGTGCGTCTGATGCCGTACCAGGGACTGCAGGGTGCGTTGAAGTTCGGTGGGGCGAGAGCGTTCCATCGGCATCGAGTGTAGCACGGCAGACTCCGGGAACTTTCCACGAGTTGGCGTGTCTAGGATAGTGGCGCCGTACTAGGAATTCCTAACCGTTTGCAACGCTTTCGAGTCGGGGGAGAGTCGCTTTCCCCCTGCGGGGAGGATTCCTTATGTTCGAGCAGAGCGTCATCCAGCCGGCCGGAAAGTCCCGTACCGGCTATGCGTTCCTGATCTCAAGTTTGTTGCAGGGCCTCCTGCTCGGGATTGCCGGGCTGGCCCCCCTGCTCTATTCCAACCCTTTGCCGATGCGGGCACTGATGTCTTTTCTGGCCGCGCCCGCGCCGCCCCCTCCGGCGTCTGCGCCGTTGCCGAGGAGCGCGGTCCGCCCCTTGCAGAAGCCGCGCTTTGACCAGACGCAGCTTCTGCAGCCCACCGTGATTCCGCGCCATACGCCGATCCTCGTCGATGACGACGAGCCGCTGGCCAGAAGCGCCGCCACCTGGATCGGCGTGCCCGGCGGGCTGGGCCCTGCCGGCGGCGCGATCCCCACGCTCTTTCCCGAGGCGAGGCCAGCCTCACCACCACCGCCGGCGCCGCCGCCGGCGCGGGTAGGAGGCGACGTCCAGCGCGCCAAGCAGGTCTATGCTCCGCTGCCGCTCTATCCGCCGCTCGCGAGGCAGCAGCGCATCTCCGGAGTGGTCCGGCTGAACGCCGTGATCGCCAAGGACGGCACAGTCGAGCAGTTGAGCGTGGCGAGCGGGCATCCGCTCCTGATCCGGGCAGCCGTCGAGGCCGTCAGCCAGTGGCGCTACCGTCCGACGCTGCTGAACGGCGAACCAGTGGAGGTGATCACTGAGATCGACGTCCACTTCACGCTGAGCCAGTAGCGCGCTACCAGATGTAGTCTTTGGCGGTCTCGCGGCGGTCGCGGCCGTCGAGCACGTGCAGCACCCGGACCTTCTTGAGCGCCACCGGCGAGAGCTGGCCGATCGGGAGGTAGACGATCTTGCGTCCGAGCCGGCCGGCGATGGTGCGGAAGTGGCTGCGGGGCGGCCGCGCCGCGACATACACCACGATCCGCTCGAGCGAGTAGTCGAGGGCCGCGAGCAGCAGCCGCTCGGGCTTCGATTCGGCGAAGTCGTAGTCGGCATCGCTCCACACGTCGGTCATGCGCAGCGGCGGCAGCGACAGCAGGAGGCCGCCGTACTCGGCCCGGCCGATCCCCGGCCCGACCATGTTCTCCATCGGCTGGGTCGCGTAGAAGGCCATGTCGCTCTCGTTCTGGTGCTCGCCGAGCCAGGTGACGCAGTAGGGGTAGCGATTGTCGCGGTCCTCATCGAAGATCAGCACGACCGCGCCCACCTCGCCCTAGATCTTCTGAAACGACCGCACGTAGAGCTGGCCCTCGTGCCAGTTGCGGATGGTCTCGCGCAGGTCGATGCCGTCGAGCAGCGAGGTAGTAAAGGGCTCGGTGCGCGATCGCTCCTCCGAGAGGATGCTCTTGCCCTTCTTCTTGAGGAAATCTCCGTAATTCTCGATGACCAGGTCCTCGGGCGGATAGGAGCAGATCGACCACCGCCGGCGGGCTTGCTCCCACTCCCCGGGGAAGGCCTCTTTCTTGCGCCCGCGCAGTCCTACCGGGCGCAGCCGGGCCTTCTTGCGGGGCAGACGGCGGCGCAGCAGGATGCGCTTGGTCTTCATCCACATCTCGTCGCCGGCGATCGAAACCGTCATGAGGTCGGACCCGGTTTTCTGCGCTGGATAGGCGTTGGCGAGCTCCCAAAGCTCCCAAGCCAGGTTGTCGTCGGCGGACGAGCGCGCCGCCACGGTCAAGTCGTACAAGGAGGCCACGAGCTGTTGCTGCGTCAAGGCGAGGTTGCGCGTGTACCGCGACCACAACCGCCGCTGCCAGTGAGCCAGCTTCTCGCCGGTGCTCGCCTCGTAGTGGCGCTCGGCCTCGGCGAAGAGACGGAATTGCACCCGCTGCCGGTCGAGCCACGCGCTCCCGAGCAGGTGACGCGCCGTCCGCTCGATGGCGGCGAGCTTTGGCTCCTGCTCGGGCGCCCCTTCCGAGACGGGAGGCAACGTGCCGCTGCGCCGCATCTCGTACACGGCCTGCAGAAATGGATATTCGGTGAGCACCTCGGCCAGGCAATCCGGGTGCAGGTTCAGGACCTTCACGCCCTGCCGCTTCATCCGCCGCAGCGGCTGCGCTTGCGGGCGCTCCATGGCGTCGAGAACGGCGTCCGTCAGGTTCAGGGACACCACCACCACCACGCGAGCTTCGGGGTCGGTGCCCTGCAGCTTCCAGGCCACGCCCGCGGCGAAGTCCCGCGCGGCCGCAGGCTGCTCGCGCCGGTGAAAGCGGTAGGCCGCGACGTACTTCTCGAAGCCGATCCGGCGGACGGCGTAGGAGTCGGGATAGTCCTCTTCGAGGTGCGGCCGCTCGCCGCAATCGGGGTCGACGAAGCTGACCTTGACGCCGATCTCGCGCGCCGTCCGCAAGGCCTCGACAAACGGGTCGGTGACTTCCACCGGCACGTAGACGGCGCGCTCTTCGTGCGGATCTTCGTAGACGATCACCGAAAGCTCGGGCAAACGCTCGAGGGCCCGCCGGAACGAAGCTTCCAGGGTCACCGGCAGCTCCACCGCCACGACCTGGGGACGTTCCGCGAGCAGTATCCGCCGCACCTCCTCGGCGAACTCCACCCGGCCCGGGACCACCGGCAAGTACAGGAACCGGCCGCGGCGCAGGCCGCCCGGGTCATCCGCGCTGAACATACCGGAGCGCCTCGCGTCCCAGGGTTTGGAGCACGGCGGTTTCGAGCGCGGCCTCGAGCGGTCCGGGGTCGTGGCTGGTCAGCTTGAGCGCAAAGCGCGCGATGTTGATGCCGTCGCGCACCGTGTAGCGCTCTTCGGCGCGGTGGGCCGCCTGCAGGAAGTCGGCCACGTAGTCGAGCACCTTCTCCTCGGCGAACGGCAGGTTCTCGCGCAGGATCAGCAGCTCCTCTTCGCGCTCGGGGAAGTCGAGCAGGATCTGCGGCTGCAGCCGCGAATGGATATACTCGGGCAGCTCGAAGGTGGAGGCGTCGTCGTTCATCGTGGCCACCAGGCG
>JBGPDC010000239.1:0-8075 GCA_041482115.1 Terriglobia bacterium
CAAAGTGTCGGACAAGGAAGTCGCCCAGATTGATCTCAAGCCTGACAAGTTCCACGGCGATTGGAACTACGAAATCCGCCCTCGCAAACCGGTAGTCTGATCACGTTGTTTCTAGACAGCCCCTAAGAGTCGGAGTACCGTTCCATCGTGTGCGGATCGAACTGCCAGTGGAACTCCAGCTCGTAGGCCAGCGACCGGGCCAGCCCGTCCAGGTCCGGAAACAGCCTCTCGTGCGTAATGTTCATGCGGTAGAGTTCCCGCAGCGCGCGCTGGCGGACCTTCCCCGCCGGCAGCACAAACTTCACCAGCATCTTCTTCGGCTGCGGATACGCGCTTAGGATCTCGTCCATCGTCCGGGTCAGGAGGCCCGGAATGGCGAAGGTTCCCAACTGCGCGATCAGCCGCCGGTTCATCACCTGCGGCTCGTTCACCCACAGGACCGGGAACTCGCCCGTCAGGAAGTAGCGGCGCAGGTTCCCGGCGGAGCGCGGGTTCATGTCCGCCGTCCCGGTTCGCTGGGTGGCGACTTCGTTGATCGCTACCGGATTCAGCGCCCAGATGGCCGCCTCACCCGTCGCCCTCTCGAGCGCAAAGAACGCCGCGAAGTAGGGAGACCACGTGAAATCCAAGAGGCGTGTCGGCGCCCCGTGGTGCTGCATCAAGGCCAGCCACTGGAACTCGTCGTCGGGCGCCGGCGGCACGGTCAGGAAGTGGTGCGCCTTGCGCTTGAAGATCCGCTGGATGCGCTCCTCCTGCTCTGCCCACGCGCTCCGATGCACGCGGAAGCTGCGGAAATAGCGCGCGAGAGTGCTCTCGAGCGGCCACGCTTGGTTGGCCTGTCCCCGAAACGCCCAATTCGAATAGGGTGAATCGGCGATCTTCTGTATCAGCTCGTCCCACGACTCGAGCCGTACGATCTCGTAGGGAGTTCCCGCGGTGCCCTTCTTTTTACTCGCCGCCATCCGTCCGCCCCTTCAGCCCAGGCCGTCCACCGCTTGGCTCATCTTCCTGATTTCGGCCAGATAAGCTCCAAACCACTGCCGCGTTTCGGCCGTGGGCGCCGCCCGCTTCCCCTCGCGCACTTCGAGCAGCTTCACAAACGGTTCGGGACCCGCCCCGAACCGCCCGGCCGCGGCTTGGAAAATTTCGCGCTTCGGTGTCGGCGCCGCCGCCCCCGCCGCCACCAGCGCGTGCCGGAACAGCGTCGCGAAGGTCGGTAACGATTCGAGCATCAACTTCAGGAGGGCCTTGTCATCGTGCTGCGTTTCGAGGAAGCGCTTGCGCAGCCGCAGCAGCCGGGCGCGCAGCTCGTATTCCAGTTGCCGCCGGTGAAATTCCATGCTGATTTCCAGGGGCTTCAGGAGATCGGCGCCGTCGAGCAGCCGGTAGTTCTCCCGCATGTCGAGGAACTCGATCGTGAAGGCGTCCGCACCGCGCTCGATCTCCTCGACCGACAGCAGCACCGGCGTGGGCTGGCCCTGCTTCATCCACCACGAGAGCGGTTCCGCCGCCCTCTCCAGTTGCGCCATCTAGATCTGCTTCAAAACGCAAAGCACGTTCAGGTCGGAGTGCTTCTCGTGGTAATCGCCCGCGGCTGCCGAGCCATACAGCACCATCGAGACCAGCTCTTGCCCGCAGGCGGCCTTCATCCGTTTCACCAGCTCTTGCAGTACGTCGTCCATATCGCTCACCAGTCGCTCGAAGCCCCCCCGCCGCCAAAATCGCCACCGCCAAAGCCCCCGAACCCCCCGCCATCCCAGCCGCCGCGCCCTCCACCGCCGCGACCTCCACCGAAGCCCGGCAGCCCCCCAAGCATCATGAGCGGTCCCACCTTGGAGAAGATCCACAGAAACGCCACCGCCCCCAGCAGGATGACCCACCACGGCAGGTCCACCGCGGCCGGCCGCCGTTGTACCTCTGGATCCTCGAGCGTGACGCCCGAGGCCTGGGCAATCACGTTCCCGATCTGCCACAGCGTCAGCAGGACCGCCTGGTCGTAGTCGCCGGCGCGCGTTGCTGGCTGCACCGACCGCAGGATGCCGCCGACTTTCCCGTCCGGGAGGATCGACTCCAGGCCGTAGCCCACGTCTACACGCGTGCGCCGTTCCGTGATGGCGAGGAGCAGGAGCACGCCCCGGTTGTCCTTCTTCCCGACGCCCCACCGCCGGGCGAGCGCATTGGCGTAGTCTTCGATGGGCTCGCCGCCCAGATTGCGAACGGTCACGACGGACATCTGGGCTCCGGTCTTCCGCTCGACTTCGCCCGCGAGCCGCTCCGCCACTGCTGCCGCGCCCGCGCTCAGCACGCCCGCGAAGTCGTTGACGTATCCGCGCGGCTCGAGCGGCGTTACCTTGGGCGCCTGCGCCAGCGACAACCCGCCCGCCAGGAACAGTCCCAGCACGCGCGCCACCGTCACCACGCGATTAGGCCACCGGTTCCCCGTGGACTTCCACCTCCTCCACTTCGATCCCCTCGGCCGACGGCTCGGGCAGTTTGCCGCGGAAATGCGCCCAACCCCAGAATACCGCCGTTGTGGACGACAGCACCCCCGCGATCGTTCCAATCACCCGCGGACTGTAGTACTGCGACCCGATTCCCGCCAGCATCATCGACACCATCATCGTGGACCACAGCATCGTCTCCACCGTGGCGAAAACCCGTCCCCGGAAACGGTCGGGCACCGTGTGCAGCAGCCGGCTGAAGTTCAACACCGAGCTGATGGCGATAGTCAGGCGCGAGAACATAATAGCGACCAGCGCCATGCGGAACGATCGCATCTGGCAGAAGATCACGTAGAACGTCCCGTGCAGGATGTAGCAGACCAGAATGGTCAACTTGTAGCCGTTAAACGTCAGCCGCGGCGCCATGCGGTGGGCCAGGGTGCCGCCGATCAGCAGGCCGATCCCGGCGAAGCCCCAGATGGTCCCAATTCCCGCCGCCCCGCGGTTGAACACGATCTCCCCGAAGATGCTGAACAGGATCTGCGCGGCGCCGCCCCCGGTCGCCCAGCCCACGCCCAGCAGCGCAATGCCGAGCACCAGCGGCTTCGACCGCATGTAGCGCAGCCCTTCCGCGTACTCGTGCCAGGGGCGCACTACGTCGGTCTCGGTGAGCGCGTGCTTCGCCTGGAACCCGCCGGTCTGCGCGTACAGTCCGGATATCGCCCACGCCGACACCAGGAAGGAAAACGAATTGAACACGAACGCCGGTCCGTAGCCGAATTGCGACACCATGCCCCCGGCGAGAAGCGTACCCACGGTCAGGGTGGCCCACTGCGTGGTCTGGGTCAGCGCGTTCGCCGTGTGCAATTCTTCCGGCGTCGTGATCGTCGGCAGGATGCTCGACCGTCCGCTCGTGAAGAACGGCGAAGCGAACATCGTGAGGCCGCTGAAAAGGTACAGCAGCCAGGCGTCGCCCGGCCCGTGGTAGAGCAGAAACCCCAACGCCAGCGCACCCCGCACCAGGTCGCTGGCGATCATGAGGTGCTTGCGGTTCCGGCGGTCGAGCATCACGCCGGCCAGCGGCCCGGCCAGGATCGCCGGTATGGCTCGCGCGATCATCACCCACGCCACCACCAGTCCCGAGCGCGTCGTCTCGATGGCCAGGCTGAAGACGGCGATGTTGTTGAAGTGGTCGCCGATCTCGCTGACCACCTGCCCCATCCAGATGCGGCGGTAGTTGGGGTTTTGCCGCAGCAGTTGTCCGAAGGTCATCGGCTTCGCTGGGTGATGTAGACTCCCGCCAGGATCACCGCGCCTCCCAGCACCAGGGGCGCCGTCACGTGCTCGCGCAGCAGCAGCGCTCCCAGCACCGTCGCCCCCACCGGCTGCAAGTAGGAGAACATCGAGAGCCGCGACGCCGCCAGGTGGTGCAGGGCGTAATAGAAAATCAGGTAGCAGAGCATCGACGAAAACAGTCCCATGTACGCCACCGCCAGCCAAGCCTTCATAGAAACCTGCGCCAGCGGAAATGACCACGCCTGCCAGATCACCAGCGGCAGCAGCGAGATCGCGGCGGACACGAACACCACCATGTTCACCGCAATCGGGTTATACCGCCGGTGCGTAGTCTCTTTGGCCATCACCACATAGCCCGCGAACGAGGCCGCCCCCAGCAGCGTGAGCAGATCGCCCGCCAGGGTTGGCCCGCCCCCGGCGCCCGGCCTCTCGAGGCTCAGGATCGTCAGCCCGCCGAATGCCGCCGCGAGCCCGGCGATCCGGCCCGGCGTAAAGCGCTCGAGGCCGCGCAGCCCGGCCAGCAGCAGCACCCACACGGGCGTCGTGCCCATCAGGATCGCCGAGTGCGCCACGCTGGTCCGCGCCAGACCCAGCACAAACGCCGTTTGGTTCACTGCCACCCCGACCGCGCCCAGCCACACCAGCCGGCGCAGCTCCCCAGGCTCCCACGGCGGGCTGCCGCGCCCGCGCCACCAGTAGAGCGGCAGCAGCCCGAGCGCCGCCATCGCGATGCGAACGCCGCCCACCAGCGGCGCCGGAACCTCCCGCAGCGCCACCTTCGCCACCAGGTAGTTGATCGCCCAGATGAGCTGCATCAGCCCCACCAGGCCGTAGAGCCAGCGGCGTCTGGGGCGAGTATTCAAGTGGCGGGCCGCCGCGATCGTAGTCCCCGCCGTCACGAGAGCGTTTCCTCCCGCACCGTGATCTGGCGGATGTAATCGAGGTCTAGTTCGTAACCGAATCCCGGTGCGTCGGTCACGTGGATAGTGCCCGCCGGGCTTACCTCGACCGGTGGCCGGATGATCTCCCGCTTCCAGTACCGCCGGCTCGCCGACACATCCCCCGGCAGGACGAAATTCGCCAGCGTTGAAAGCGCGATGTTGTGCGCACGCCCGATCCCGCTCTCGAGCATCCCCCCGCACCACACCGGGATGCCCCGCGCCTGGCAGGCGTCATGCACCCGCCGCGCCTCGGCAAATCCCCCCACGCGCCCCAGCTTGATATTGATGATACCGCAGGCCCGCATCTCGATCGCCTGCTCGGCCATATGCGCGTTGCGGATGCACTCGTCGAGGCAAATCGGCGTCTCGAGGCGCGCCTGCAATTTCGCGTGGTCGATGATGTCGTCGTGCGCCAGCGGCTGCTCGATCATCATCAGGTAGAAGGCGTCCAGCTCCTTCAAGCGCGCGGCGTCTTCGAGCCGGTAGGCCGAATTCGCGTCCGCCATCAGCTTGATCGACGGAAACCGCTCCCGGACGGCGCGCACCACTTCCACGTCCCATCCCGGCTTGATCTTGATCTTGATCCGCTGGTAGCCCGCCTCCAGTTCGCGCCCGATCTTCTCGAGCAGTTGCTCGACCGAGTCCTGAATTCCGATCGAGACGCCGCACGCGATCTCGGTCCGCGTGCCTCCGATGTGCCGCCACAGCGGCCGGCCAGCGAGCCGCGCTTCGAGGTCCCATACGGCCGCTTCGAGTCCTCCCCGCGCCATCTGGTGCCCGCGGATGTGCGCGGTGCGCTCGGAAACCTCGGCCGCGCCGCGCAGCTCGCGTCCCAAGACCTGTGGCGCCGCGTAGTCTCGCAGGATCAGCCACGCGGCGTCGGTCCATTCCTCGTTGTAGAACGGACGCTCCCCGCAGGTCACCTCGCCCCAGCCCGTCGCGCCCTCGCCGGCGACCTCGACGAGCACCATGCGCCGCTCGGTGGTCCGCCCGAAACTGGTCTCGAAGAAGTGGACCAGCGCCATCCGGATTTCGCGCAGGGTCACGCGGGCGAGCCTCATGCCGGACCCTCCCAGCGGCTCAGCAGGTAGGTCCCGGTCTCCGGCGTGGCCGCAAAGCCCGTCGCCGCGAGACCGCGTCCCAGCCAGTGCTGGAACTCCTCGCGGACCTTCGTCTGCACTTCCCGCGCTTTGCGCACCTCGTCCTTCTTCCACGCCGTGATCGCTTGCGGCACTTCTATGCGCGCCTCCACCGTAGCCGTCGGCGGCGCGTTCCCCTCCACCATCGCCGCCACCCGCGGGCTCCCGATCCACCACTCGGCCACGCAGCGGTCCGTCGGCAAGCTCCCGTGCAGCGGACTCGAGCTCTTCCCGTACTGGTTCTCGACGAACCGCCGCACTACCGCGCCCAACCGCGCCAGGTTGAAGTGTGCGTTGCCGATTTCGAGCGGATCGAAGGTCCACTCGATCAAATCGATCCCGCGCCCGAGCGCCTCGCGCCGCTGCGCCAGCTTGAGCATGCGACCCACACCGCGCCCCTGGTAGGCTTCGAGCACCCCGGTCATGTGGCTGTGCAGGTAATATCTGCCGCCGGCCTTCAGCCCCGGAATCGCGAGGCAGAACCCGATCATGCGCCCCGCGTCGAACGCCCCGAACAACTGTCCCCCCACTTTCGTCGCCACCACGAAGAGGCGGTAGGGCAGCAGGTCGATGTCTGCGAATCCCCAGATCTGCCGCTGCACGCGCACCGCCTCTGCCAGCTCTTCGTTCTGGGTGAGAGGACGGATCTCGATCGGCCACCGCGCGTCTACGGCTTCTTTGCCTGCTGCCACAGGTCTTCCATCTCCGCGATGCTGGCCTCGCCGAGCGTCTTGCCCCGGTCGCCGATGCCGCGCTCCACGTGCGCGAACCGCTGCCGGAATTTGCGGTTGGTCTTCCGCAGCGCCAGTTCCGGGTCGACCTTCAGAAAGCGCGCGATGTTCACCAGCATGAAGAGCAGATCGCCGGTCTCGTTCTCCACCTGCGCCTGCTCGCCCGACTGCCGCGCCGCCTCGAGCTCCGCCATTTCCTCGCGGAGCTTCTCCAAAAGGTCCTCAAACCGCTCCCAGTCGAACCCCACCTGCGACGCCCGGACGCTTAACTGGTACGCCTCCGGCAGCGCCGGAATCCCCCGCGGCACGCTCTCGAGCAGCGGCTTCTCCGCAGCCTCGGGACCCTTCTCTTCGGCCTTCAGCTCGTTCCACCGCTTCACCACCGCGCCCGCCGTCTGCGCTGTATCATCCCCGAAAACGTGCGGATGCCGCCGGACCAGCTTGTCATTGATGCGGTCGAGTACGTCGGCGATCGTGAACCGTCCCTCCTCGGCCGCCATCTGCGAGAAGAACACCACCTGGAGCTGCAAATCGCCCAATTCCCCCGCCAGCTCCGGCCAGTCCCGCCGGTCGATCGCGTCGATCACCTCGTAGGTCTCTTCGACGAGGTAAGACTTAATAGTATCGAAGGTTTGTTCCCGGTCCCACGGGCACCCGTCGGGGCCGCGCAGCCGCGCCATCAGCTCGGTCAGACGCTCGAATTTTTCGCCGGACATGATGGGGATCTTTCCCCGCAGATGGGGGAAAACTTCACTCTATCACAGGGTACAGGGCACCTTGGCCCTGAGGCACCTTGAAGTGGCGGCAAACCGAATCCGTCGCGTAGCGTCGTGTGGAGTGGCGGGAGCATCAGGTCTTACGTTGGTACCTCTTCTGAAGGAAGCCGGGGCGACTCAGGTTGGAGGTATTCTAGTCTTGTCCACATGTCCGAAGCCCTGACAAACGCTGCCGAGCATTGCGTCGATCGTCTCGAGAGGGAGTTGGGGGCCCACTGGAGCGCAATCCGGAAGGCTCGAGCCACCACAAATCAGCGGCGAGCCCAGCTATTGAAGGCGTTCGAAGAGAAAGTCTCTCCTGACACCAGTCTCGTTGTGTTCGGCTCGATCGCGCGGGATGAAGTCACGTCGGGAAGCGATTCGGACTGGATCTTGCTTGTAGACGGCCAAGCGACGCCGGATCATGGCGATCAGAAGCACGCTGCTGCGAAGGAGTTGTCGGCCCTGGGCTTCCCTGAGCCAGGGCGATCGGGTGTGTTTGGTTGTATGGTCGGCAGCCACGATATCGTCCATGAGATCGGCGGCGAAGACGACACAAACTCGAACACAACGCGCAGGATCCTGCTGCTGCTCGAATCTTTTCCAGTTGGAAAACGGGAGGCATACGACCGGGTACGTCGTCAAATCCTAAACCGCTACCTAAGGGTCTGTCAGCAAATAACCAGGTCAACTTCTGGGCAGTATGCTATAGTTCCAGTCACCATGAAACCGGTCTCGTCGGAGTTGGAGTTCGGCCATCTGTTGATCGGAG
>JBGPDC010000240.1:0-8044 GCA_041482115.1 Terriglobia bacterium
CCCGCGCGATTTGCTCGACCTCGCGCCGCGCCTGCTCCGTCGTCGTGCCTTCCAGGTCAATCTCAAAGTACTTGCCCTGGCGGACGTCCCGGATGCCCTGGTAGCCGAGCGAAGCCAGCGAACGGCAGATGGTCTGTCCTTGCGGATCGAGGACCGTCTTTTTCATGGCCACGTGTACAAAGGCTTTCATAGGAGTCCCCCGAGGCGCTTACCCTTCATTTTAGCGTTACTTGCCGATGCAAAACGTCGAAAAGATTTTATGGAGGATATCGTCCACGGTTGTAGCTCCCGTAATGGCGTCGAGCGCCTGGAGCGCGCTATAGAGGTCGAGCAGCAGCATCTCGTGGGGAACCCGCGCCCCGATCGCCTCCCGTGCCCGCTCGAGGGCCGCCACCGCCTCCCGCAGCAACTGCTCGTGGCGCAGGCTGGTGATAAACCCCGTCTCCACCCCCTCTTCCAGTCTCGGCACCGCCGCCTCATAGATGCCCTGGCGCAGCTCGGCGATACCGGTCCCGGTCACCGCCGACACCTGCCACGCCCCCGGGACCTCGCTCGTGACCTCGCTCACCATGGGCAGGTCGCACTTGTTCGCGACCACCAGGCGTTTGCCGAGCGCGGCGGTGCGCTCGAGCAATTCGTGGTCCTCCAGGTCGAGCGGTTGGGAGGCGTCGATGACCACCAGCGTCAGATCCGAATCGGCCAGCGCCTCGTAGCTGCGCTCGACGCCCAGCGACTCGACGCGGTCTGTGGTGACGCGGATGCCGGCCGTATCGATGAGCTTCACGGGCAGGCCGTGCAGCGAGGCCATCTCGGACACCAGGTCCCGGGTGGTGCCCGGAACCTCGGTCACGATGGCGCGGTCCTGCTCGAGCAGCCGGTTAAAGAGGCTCGACTTGCCGACATTGGGCCGCCCCAGGATGGCGAGGGTGAAGCCGCCGAACACCAGCTTGCCGAAGCGGAAGCTCTCGGCGAGCTGCCGGAGGCCGGCCGCGAGTGGCTCCCAGCGGCGGAGTAGTTCGCTGTCGGGGGCGACGCTGATGTCGTCCTCGGCGAAGTCGATCCCGGCTTCGAGCAGCGCGATCAGCTCGAGCAACTGCGCCTTGAGCGGGGCGAGCCGGCGGGACACCGCGCCGCCGGCCTGCTGGGCGGCGACCCGGGCCTGGTAGAGCGTGGTGGCCTCGATCAGGTCGCGGACCGCCTCGGCCTGGGCCAGATCGATGTGGCCGTTGAAAAAGCGCCGCATCGTGAACTCGCCCGGCTCGGCCAGCCGCGCCCCGCAGCCGAGCGCACGCTCCACGGCATGGCGCAGGACCACCGGCGATCCATGGCACGAAATCTCGACTACATCCTCGCCGGTATAAGACTGCGGCCGGGCGAACCAGGTGACGACGACCTGGTCCACCAGCGCCCCTTCCTCGTCGAGCAGGTCTCCGCGTCGGGCGTGCCACGTTTCGAGGGCCGCGGATGCAGCGAAGCGCACCAGCCGCCCGGCGATCTCGAGCGCGCGGTCCCCCGACAGGCGCACCACGCCGAGGCCGCCGCGCCCGGGCGGCGTGCTGATGGCTACGATGGTTTCTTCCGGATGCTGGATCAACGCCGGTCGGCGGATTTCGCGGCCGAGGCCGCCGGCTGCCCGGCCGGGTAGACCACGACCTGCCGGTGAGGGACCAGTCCCTCGGACTCGGTGCGCACCGTTGCATCGCCGCGCAGCGCCAGGTGCAGCACCCGCCGCTCGCGGGAATTCATCGGTCCGAACTTGAAGGGCGCCCCGGTGCGTTTCACCTTCTCGGCTGCCGCCTCGGCGCTCAGGCGCAGCTCCTCGAGCCGCATCAGGCGGTAGTCTTCGGCGTCGAAGAGCAGCCGGTTGTGCTCCTCCGGACGCGCGCGCAGCGCTTCGAGCGTCAGATGCTCGAGCGCCAGCAGCAGCTCGGCCTTGTTGGCCAGCAGCAGGTCGAGGTCGCGGCCGGTGAACTGCACCGTAATGTCCGGCTGCTCGAAAGCGGGATCGTGCCGGGCGCCGTCGCCCACCTCGAAATACAGTGCCAGGCCGGCCTTCTTCAACAGCGGACGCAGGAAATTCTCGATCTTCGGCTGCGCCTCTTGCAGTTTCCAGCGGGAATTCGTCTTCGGCTCAGTCATGCGCCACAACTGCCTTCAGGTTCTTGGCTTTTTGAACTTTCCTTTTTTGGGCGGTTCTATCTCCAAGTCCGGCTCGGGAAGCCGGTTGATGAACAACTGCTGTGCGATGCCCACTAAATTTCCGGTCAACCAGTATAACACCAGGCCGCTCGACAGCCCGTAGAAGAAGAACCCCATGATCAGCGGCATGAATTGCATCATTTTCTGCTGCGAGGGGTCGGCCGCCGTGGAGGGCGTCATCTTCTGAGACCAGAACTGCGTCGCGATCATCGCGATGGGCAAGATGCGGATGGTCAACTGCTCGGGCGACGAGAGGTCGTGCACCCATAACCAGCTCGCATTGCGCATCTCGATCGACACCCGCAACACGGTATAGAAAGCGAAGAAGAACGGCATCTGCAGCACCATCGGCAGGCAGCCGCCGAGCGGGTTGACGCCGTACTTGTTGTACAGCTCCATGACTTCCTGATTCTGGTCCTGGCGCTTGGCATCGCGCAGCGGGAGGCTCTTGTACTTGTCGTTAATGTGCTTGATGAGCGGCTGCAGCTTCTGCATTTTCTTCATCGACTTCATGCTCTTCAGCTTGAGCGGAAAGAGCATGAAGTTGATGATCACGGTGACGATCACGATCGTCCAACCGAAGCTGTGCACGTAGCGGTGGACCCAGGTCAGCCCCAGGAACAGCGGGTAGGCGATGAAACTGAAGAAGCCGAAATTGACCACCTCGGCCGTCTCGGGACGCACGGCGCGCAAAGTCTCCAGGTGCTTGGGGCCGATGAAGGTGTGGAAGCGGTTATCGCCACCGCCCCCGACGGCGGCGCCTGCGAACAATTGCTTATCCTTTTGGCGAGCGTTGGCCACCTGCAGGGCGGTGGTCTCGAGGTCCAGGCGCTGCCCGGGCTGGACCTGCAGGAAGATGGCCGCAAAATAAAGGTCCTCGAGGCCGGCGTAGAGGTAGTTGCCGCCGTTGACCACGGGAGCCTTCTCGGCGTCCTTGGCCTCGATGCGCGTGATCTTGCGCAGGGCCGCGTCGTAATAAAAGGTGCGCACCTCGCGGCCGGCGTTGGCCACCGCGGGGTCGCCGAAACCGCCGCGCCAGGCGAGCATATGCGGGATCAGGCCGCTCGGGTCGCGCAGCTCGCTTTCGATATCGACCAGGTACGAGTTTTGCGAAAAGCGGAAGGTCTTGCGCGCCGTGATCCGCCCGTCGGACCAGCGCAGGGTCACCACTTTGGTGCCGCCTCCGCCGGGGTCCGCCTCCAATTGGAACAGCGCCTGGTTCAGCCCTTGCTGGCGCGCGGCGTCCGCCGTGACGTAGCTGAACGGAAAGCCCGCCTCGGCCGCGCCCACGCTATTCACCAGCTCGAGGGGCTTGCCGGCGTCGTCCTTATATTGCTTCAGCGTCCAGCTCGTGACCACGCCGCCGCGATTGGAGAACGCCACGAGGTACGTGTCGGTCTCGACGATGACGCTTTGCTCGACGGACGCTCCGGCCGCCGCGGCGGAGCCGGCCGGGAGGGGCGCGGACGGAGCCGCCGGGGCCGCTGTCGGTGCGGCCTTCTCAGGGACGTTGACCACCACCGACGTCTTCTCGGGAACCGGCGGCGGCTTCTTTACAAAGAAGTATTGGTAAAGAAACAGCACCGCCGCCGAGAGGGCAAACGCCACCAGGGCCCGGATCTGTATAGACTGTTGGTCCTGGTCGTCGTTCATGGAACGGGGTCTAGCCCACCCCGGCACAGGGGCTGGCAGCGCAGCAGCCGTCCGGCCGCCAGGACGAGCCCCCGCCAGACGCCGTGGCGCTCGAAGGCCTCCCGGGCATAGTCGGAACAGGTGGGATGAAAGCGGCAGCTCGACGGCAGAAACGGGGAGAGGCCCCTCTGGTACCCGGCCAGCAGCAGGATGAGAATCCTTTTCACGTTTTACTCTTCAGCACTCGGAACAGGCGCTGGACCTCGGAGCGCAGCGCGGCAAATTCCGCCTTCAGCACCGCCCGGCGAGGATTGAAAACCAGCTCCCACCCCGGATCTACCGCCCATTCGAGACGCACCACTTCGCGGAGACGCCGCTTGATCCGGTTTCGCGCCACCGCGATGCCCAGCCCGCGCGGCGTCGTGTAACCGACGCGCGCGGGCTTATCCAAACCGGTGCG
Source organism: Terriglobia bacterium (assembly GCA_041482115.1). Classification (GTDB taxonomy): domain Bacteria; phylum Acidobacteriota; class Terriglobia; order Bryobacterales; family JACQDG01; genus JBGPDC01. The sequence goes on from JBGPDC010000240.1 coordinate 4,292, forward strand.
GCGGTAAAAAGCGGCGAAAAATGGACCCGAAAAACGGGCGCCTTCCTCATAGATCTTACGATACTCGGCGTTGTTCCGCAGACGCCCCGACTGCGGCGGTGACGGCCCGGCAGACACCGGAAAACCCAATCTATCTTTCGTCGCTGACCGTGAGGGAGTGGCGTCCCTTGGCCCGGCGGCGGGCCAGCACCTTGCGGCCGCCCGGCGTGGCCATGCGGGCCCGAAAGCCGTGGGTCTTCGCCCGCCGACGGCGGTTCGGTTGAAAGGTTCTCTTGGGCATTCCAACTCCAGTCTACAAAAACTCAGTATAGCAGGACCGCCCGCAACTTGACTCCGGCGCGCCGCAATGGGAGGGTGGAGCGATGGATTGTCCCGAGTGCAAACGGCTCGAACTGAAAGCCGCTCAGGCCGCCAAGGAATTGGTCTCTGCCCAGAACGCCCTCGGCGCCGCCGAGGCCACCTCCCGGCGAGAGCAGCGGGCGACGGTCAAAGCCCGTGCCCGGGCCGCGGAAACGCATCGCGACCAGGCGCTACGAGACCTGGAGGCTCACAAACGCAAGTGCGCTGCCGGCTCCCACCCGTAAGCGCAGGACACCCTCCGGTGGTTACCAAGTAAACTTCAGGCTGAAGCGAACGGCCCGTTCGTCGATGCCCTCCCGGCCGCTGTTGGTAATGTCGGTGGCCTGCATAAAGGTGCCGCTGGTGACGTTGGAATTCGTCGAGTTCGGGATGGTGTGGTGCGGGGTGTTCGCAATGTTGAACATCTCCGCGCGGAACTTCAGCTCGAATCTTTCACGCATCGGGAATTTACGCTCCACGCCCAGATCGGAGTTGATCAGGCCGGGTCCCCGGAACCGGCCGGCGCCGCACGTCCCAAAACGTCCCGACGCCGGCACTGCAAACGTGGACTTGTCATACCACTGGAAGATATTGCCGGTCGCGTTCGGCGCGCTCGTGCAGTCGGCGAACTGGGTGGAAAACGTCGCGTTCAAGGTAGTGGCCGAGGAAATGACGGTAAACGGCCGTCCGCTGTAAGCGCTGAACACGCCACTGAGCTGCCAGCCGCCCAAAACGGCAGCCGCCGTCCGCCCCTGCGCCCACCGCTTCCCCTTGCCAAACGGCAGCTCGGCAATCGACGTTAGCTGCAGGTTGTGCGAGATGTCGTTGGTCAGCGGACCGTAGTTCTTGGAGCGGTAATAATCGGGAATGGAGACGGTGGTCCCGTAGCCCAGAGCTTTACCGAAGGTGTAGCCCATGGTGAACTGGTAACCGGAAAAGCGGCCCTGAGCGCGCACCTGCAGCGAGTCGTATTTGTGAGTCCCCATCGTGCCGATTAGCAGCGAAGCAGCGGTGCGCCCCAAGCGCGGATTGAGCAACTGGCCAGCGGTGCTAGTACCGATCGGCGACCAGTTCTGCTGCATGGAAAGCTGCGGGTCCACGGCGCGCGTCGCCACATAGCCGGCCGACGCCAGCCAGTTCTTCACCCGCTGCTCGACCGTAAAGTTCCAACTCTGGATATAACCCCGGACGTAGTTGTTGTTGTCGTAGCTGGTCACCGCCACATTGCTCGGTACGCTCACGATGCCGCTGCTGAGATCGGGCGCCGGGACCGGCGGCAACCCCTGGCGGAGAGTGGTGGCATAGGAGAAGGTATTCGGCGCCACCAGCACCTGCGCCATCAGATCGGGGTAATTCTCCCGTCTCACGGTCAGGATCGGGTCGGTGGCGATGCCGTAACCCGCCCGGATCACGGTCGAACCGGTGAGGCGGTAGGCCACGCCCAGCCGGGGCACGAAGCGCTGGCGGTCTTTGGTGATGCCACAGTCGGCGGGGTTGGGGCCAAGACCACAGATGAGCACCTTGTCCCGCGAGGCGTCGTACTGCTCGACCCCGCGCCCCACCCGCAGCGGAAACCCGTAATAGTCGAAACGCACCCCGTAGCTGACCGTTAGCTTCGGCGTGGCCTGCCAGCGGTCGCGCACATAGCCCGCGAAGTACTTTGAGCGCGTGTAGTATTCATCGAAGAACTGATAGATCCGGCCCGTGTCTTGCGGCAAACCCAGCAGAAACGAAGCAAAGGCGTTGAAGTCGTTGCCGGCCGCACCGCCCCGGAGCTGCGTAGTGCCCTGGGTGAAGTGGAACCCGCCGGCGCCGGTGCCGACGCCGGAGCCGGGAGCTTCGTATTGCATCTCATTGGAGTCGAGCAGGTCGGAGTCGAAGCCGGCCCGGAAGTTGTGAGTGCCTTTGATCCAGTTGACGTTGGCCGCGTAGTTTCGCTCCGGGTCTCGGTAGTCCTGGGGTTGGAACTGGTTGGCCGGGCCGAGAATGGCAAATCCGTCGATGGAAAGCAGCGGCATGCCGCCCTCCCGGCGCTGCCGGTATTCGGGTAAGGCCGAAGTGTTCAGCCCGGGAACTTGCAGCAGGGTCCAACCGAGGTTCTTATCATTGTTGGACTGGCGGCTGGAGCTGTCGTTGCGCGAGTAGCCGAAATACCCATCGATGATCAGATTGGAGTTGATGACGTAAGTTCCCGATACGGTGCCATTGAAGACCTTGGCGAATCCGAGGCCGAAAGCCGTGTTGCTGCGCTGCAGAATCGGGCCGCCGAGTAACCCGAACATCTGGGGCGTCACCCAGTTGCTGTCGCCGAAGCCGAAACGCGCGAACATGCTGAGCTTGGGGGTCACGGTCCAGTTGAGCTTGGCGTCATACTGGTCGCGGTGCAAGTTGCCCGAGCCCGACCGCAGGAAATTCCGGCCGAGCCCGAAGGCGCCCGTCCCCACCTGGTTGGGATTGCCCCACTCTCCCGTATTCAGCAGGTTCTGCACGCCCACATCCATGCGGTTGGATGGAATGATGTTGTTCAGAAAGGCCGTCCGGCCGCTGCCGTCCACGGCGCCCGTCTGCGGATCGTAGATGGGTGTCGGGGAGCGCGACAGATCCCCCGTTTTCATTGCCGCGTTGGGTATTTGCGCGATGACCGCCGTGCTCTCGCTATAGCGCGTGCCCTCGTAGCTGACGAAGTAGAACAGCTTATTTTTCCTGATCGGTCCGCCGATGGTGCCGCCATACTGGTTGTTGATGTACTTCGGTTTCGGCTGGGTGCGGTCGGCGGGCCAAGAGTAAGCTTTGAAGTGCTGGTTGGCGTGATCCTCGTAGAGCGTGCCGTGGACGGCGTTGGTTCCGCTCTTGACGGTGATGTTGACGGCGCCGCCGCCCGCGGTCTGCTCCGCGTCGAACGAGTTGGTCGCCATGCTGACCTGTTCGACCGCTTCGAGCGCGGGAACATATTGCGCCACCGAATTCGCCGTGAAATTGAAGGTGCCAGTGCCATCGACCTTCGTGTTGTTCGTATTCACATTGCTGCCGTTGACGCTGAACTGCAGGCCGCGGTTCGAATTCGACCCGAAGGAGTTCGAGTTGGCCGGCGGTGAGACTCCCGGGAGGGTCACAAACAGCATCTGGTAGTTGCGCCCGATCGGGACTGGGACGTTGGCGAGCGTCTGCGCGTTCATTTCCGAGCGCACGTCGGCACGGTCGGTCTGCAGGTTCACGGCCGCGGCCGAAACCGTCACCACCTCGTTGACCTGGCCGACGCTCAGCCCAACGTTCACGCGCGTGATGGTGGGTGCGCGACATAGAAGTGGAACTCAGGCCGCGCGGCGTGCCTCCCAGTAGTCCTCCAAGCGGCCGTTGAGGTGGCAGCATCGCAGGGCCAGGATAGCGTTGGCTCCGCGCAGGGTCCAGAACATC
>JBGPDC010000241.1:0-7823 GCA_041482115.1 Terriglobia bacterium
CAGCGGAAGCTAGCCGCGATACTCGAGAACGAGCAGCGTCACGTCGTCGTTCTGGGGCGCGCCGGCCGTGAAGAGCGCCACATCCTCGATGATGGCTTTGTGAAGCGCGGCCGCCGGGTCGTGGCGGTGGCGCGTTACTACCGCCAGGAGCCGTTCGTCGCCGAACTGGTCCCCGCCGCCCCTCTCGGCCTCGCTGACGCCATCGGAATAGATCACCAGCTTGTCGCCGGGCAGGAGGCGGCTGGTCTGGGGCTGGAAGGGAGACTCGAGAAACAGGCCTACCGGACAGGTGGAGGCCTCGAGCATCTCGACATTTCCGGCCGCCCGCACCAGCAACACCGGGCAGTGACCGGCGTTGATCCAGACGGCGTCGCCGTCGCGGGCGATGGCGGTGTAGAACATCGTGGCGTAGTTGCGAAGCTGGGAGCGCTCGCAGACATAACGGTTCACGCGCGACATGATCTCCGCGAGGTTCCGGCGGTCCGCCGCCGAGGCGAAGAACGCGCCCTGCAGCAGGGAGGCGAGCAGCGCCGCGGAAACTCCTTTGCCCGAGACATCCACGACGACCGCGCCCCACAGGTCCTCCGAGATCTGCAGGACGTCATAGTAGTCGCCCCCCACCTGGAAGCAGGCCTGGCTGCTGGCCGCGGCGTGGAGAAAACCCTCGTTGGGCAAACGGTCCGGCAGCAAGGTGCGCTGGATGTCGCGCGCGACGGAAAGTTCCTGCTCCATGCGCCGCTTCTCGCGCTCCTCCGACATCAAGCGGGCGTTTTCGAGCACGGTCGAGGTTTCGATCGCCAGCGACTGGAGCAGCTCGCGATTGCCAGCCGAGAGGTCGGCGTTGCTCAGCCGCGAGTCCATGTAGAGCACGCCCAAGGTGTCGTTCTTGGTGGAAAGCTGGCTGGTCTCGTGCTGGTGCCCGATGCGGATGCGCACCAGCGGCACGCACACCACGCTGCGCAGCTCGAGATCGGCGATGCTCTTCTCGGCGTCCATCTGCGAGGGATCGAAGTTCATCGAGAGCAGATCGCGGCGCTGCTGCAAGGCGCGCTGAATCACGCCCCGCGGCACGCGCAGATCGTTCTCGTTCAGGTTGCCGCCGCTGCGGTCGCGGGCGACCTTCATCTCGAGGGGCGAGCCCTCGCCGGTGTAGAGCAGCAGGAAGCCGCGCTCGGCGCCGGTGACCACCAGAGCGGCATCGACCACGACGTTCAGCACGTCCTCGAGCGCCAGCGAGGATTCGAGAGCCCGCGCCACTTCGAGCACGGCGCGCAGCTTGGCCAGGTTGCCGGTGGCGTGGCTGGCGGGCACGGCCTCCAGGCGAGCCAGGAGCTGCTCGGTGTCGCCGGATTCGAAGGTGAAGATCAACTGGTAGGAATCTTCGACGCCGAACTCGATGCGATCGTTCGGCTCCAGCCGGTGACGGGTGACCTTCTGGCCGTTGGCGAAAACCCCGTGGCGGCTGTTGCAGTCCTCCAGGTAGTAGTGGCTGTCCTCGGAGACGATCTGGGCGTGGGTGCGAGAGATGCGGCTGTCGCGCAGGGAAAGCTCGCACTCGGCCAGGCGTCCGATCTGGAAGGGGCTCTTGCTGATTCTTACCATCTGGCGCTTGCCGGTCGAGTCGATCACGGCGAGCATGGGCTTCTTCCCCACGTCGGCCAGGTTCGTCAGTATCGCTGAAGAGGACGAAGAGGACATGACGTGTGACTCAGCTCCTGCCGGCTCTTCGCACCGCCCGGGAGACGCCGTCGGTGGGGCGCAGCGGAGCACCCTGGCGCAGTTCCTGGGCCTCGCGGGCCGCTTGCATCTGACAGTTGGCGCAGTAGCCGCCGACTTCCGTGCGCGCCACTAGAATTTGGAAGCCGAGATGGGCCTCGATCTGCTGTTTGAGGCGTTTCAGCGGCTCGCCGAAGAATTCCTCGACGCGGCCGCAACGCAGGCAGACCACATGGGCGTGCTCGCGCTTGAGGCGCGTCTCATAGTAGTGCTGGTCCCCCTCGTGGTGCAGCAAGTCGAGCTCGTCCACCAGGCCTTCCTGTTTCAGCAGCTTCAGGGTGCGGTAAACGGTGACACGATTGATTTTGGAGTCCCGTTCCTTGGCCAGCCGGTAGAGGGCTTCGGCATTCAGATGCTCCTGGGAGCCGTCAATCAGCTCGAAGAGCAGCTTGCGCTGCCGGGTCATGCGGACGCCGTGGTCTTGAAGCGAGCCTCCAAGGGAAATCCCGGTTGCCACTATGAGAGTTCTCCTGCCTTCGCCGTTCAAGACATGTTAGCACAGGGGTAGAGGGTTGCCCAGACGCCGGGGTGAGCGGCGGAGCCGAGCCAGCAGCGGGGTCATAGGGCAAAATTTTTTCAACCTTTTGCACCCTTCCTGCGTCATATAGAGCGTGGACCTAGTCGATTAGCTTTATGAGAAATGCGGAGGCCAACATGGCGGCGCTATTAGAACGGAAGTTGGTGACGGGGCGGGTCTATTGCCCCATTTGCACGCACACTGTGGAAGCGGATTTGGTGCCTGTGGAGCGCGGGTTGACCCGTACCATGAAGGTCCTTCCGGGCCAGAAATGCGGCCGGTGCTCGGGCTTGCTGGATGCGGCTTACATCCTGGATGTGAGTGCGCCGCTGCGCGGCTGAGGAGTTTTCGTGGGTTTCGGGGGTTGGTACTAGACAGCAGCCCCTGGATGTGATAGTTTTCAAAGGGATTGCTGAGGAGGGTGGCAATGCGAAAGAAAGCGGGACCCAAGTTCACGCCGTCGCAAGATACCGTGGTGCCACCCGAACTGCTCGAATTGGCCAAGATGGCCGCCCTGGACCCGAGGCAGAAGAAGACCTTTCGGTGCCGGGTCTGCGCGGCCGACGGGGCCACTGAACAGTCGGAAATGCTCTGCTGGGTGTGCCGCCGGCTGAAGATCAGCGCCTGGCGGGATATCGAGCAGCAGATGCCGATGTCGGAGTAGTCTGGCCACTCATCCCTGACCTGCTTGAACCTGTTCGTAGAGGTAACCCGCTACAGCTATGTCCTCAAGAGCTAACCCATTGGATTTGAAGAGGGTTATGTCTTTAGCCTGGCACCGTCCCGGGTGGTTGCCGGCCACTACTTCCGCTAGTTCCACGACCTGATCCCAAGCGGCTGCGCCAGCCTCCACTGCGGCGATCAGGTCCCCGGACTCCATCCGGGCCTGCTCGAGTGAGTCGGTCACGATCAGGGCGGCCCGGCCTACGGTGTCCGAGTCGAGTTCGCGGCGGCGGGCCTGGTTGCTGCCCACGGCATTGACGTGGGCTCCGAGGGACAACCACTCCCCTCGCAAGACCGGTTCCCGCGAGTTCGTCGCCGTGATAACGATGTCGCTGTCTTGGACGGCCTCCTCGGCCGAGGCCACCGGCAGGACAGGCAGGGCCAGCAACTCCGACATCTCCGCTGCAAATTTGCAGCGGCGTTCCTCTAAGCGACTGAAAACACGAGCTTCTGAGAGGTTCTTCACACAGGCCACGGCTTCAAGCTGGGTGCGGGCCTGGAAACCTGTCCCAATCAGGCCGGCGACCCGGGCGTCCGGCCGGGAGAGGAATCGGGTCGCCACGCCGGTGGCGGCGCCGGTGCGGATCTGGCCGAGCGCGTTGGCTTCGATCGAGGCGAGCGGAGTACCGTCGGCCGCCCAGAGCAGGACGATGAAATGGGCCCCGGTCCGCGGATGGGTGGTGTAGAGTTTGGCGCCAATGTAGCCGGTGGCCAAGTCGACGGCGGTCATGTAGTGCAGGGTGGCGCTGGAATTATGTTGCAGGCGACGCCGGGGATGATTCGCGGCCTGGCCGGCGGCCAAGTGGCGGAAGCCCGCCTCGACCAACTCCAAGGCCTTGGTCATGGGGAGCAGCCGGCGGACATCCGATTCGGTGAGGTGAAGCATTAGCCGGCCTGCTTCTCCGCTAATGGGCCGATGATCGGGAGAACCATCTTTTGTCCGCGATAAGTCTGGATCACCAGCAGGAGCCAGAGGATTACGAAACCCCATCCGAGCATCACCGCGACCGAGCCGGCCAGCAGGCCGCCCATGAGAGACAGCTCGCCTGAGAGGGTTGAGAGGGCCGCCCAGAGGGACCATACCAAGATCCAGACGATGCTCAGAAAAATCGACTGGAAGGCGTGGAAGCGGACTTCGGGGTTCCGGTTATAGGGGGCAAGGAGCAGGAATAGCACTCCCGAAATGATCCCCACGAGATAGCAAAGAGCCCCGACGAGTTCGTTCGAGAGACGCGGCGCGGTGGGAGCGGGGCCGGCGGTCATGGTCCCTCAGCTTACAACAAGTGGTCCCGAGGCGCGGGCACGCTAAGGTGCTGGCCGTCTGCGGCCCTCCCGAGGTGCGTTCTTGCAGGCGGCCGCGACGATTCCCGCGACGACGCGCCTCGTGCCCGGCGCCCCGCGGCCGAGCTGCGGCTCTCGATCATGCTGTGGACGCTCCAGGGGACCATCGAGGAGTGGAGGGAGGCAGCCGCTAAAGCGGGCATTCACTCGGCGCAACTGGTGGCGGAATGGACATATCGCGATGGAGTACCTGCCGCAGGGAAAGCAGGTGGCGAGCCTGGCATGGGCGGTGCGGGAACTGCGGCAGGCGAGGGGATGAGTGGTGCTGGCTGACCAACGTCAAAAACTCCCGGACAGGTTCGGCCGGGCAATTTCCGGAGGGCCGAGGGAGTCATGCTGACTGCGAATCCGAAGAGCGTGCAGGTGCCACGCTGCAACTGCGAGCCACGCGAGAAGCAGTAGGGGCACCCCGGCAGGCAGCGGGGATGCCCTAGCTGTGAAGACCAGGTAGATAACCGGCAAGAGCATAAACGCGGTAAAGAAGCGCAGGGTCGGTCCGAGGGTCAAGAACGGAGGCAGGGCGACCAGCAGAAGAGTGTGATCGTAGATGTAAGAGTGTGGCGCTATCAGCAAGCTGCCCACCACCACCAGCCCGAGCCCCTGGTCGATAACTGTGGTCTGCCGCAGCGCCCACCATACCAGACCGATGGTTAGCACGGTCAGCCAGGGTATGAGACCCGCGGGGGCGGAAGCGAACGAAGTCATGCTTCCTTTCCAAGTGTCAATCGCAGGATTCGTCAGGACTCCTCGGTAATAAGATAGGGGCCAGGTTGCCCCCATTATCCAAAAGGAGATGCCGGTAAGGACCGCACCACCGAGTACCAGTCCTTTGAAAATCGACGGCAGGCGGAGAGACCACAACATCAAAGGAAGCAGCACGAAAAGATGCGGCTTGTTGCACGCGCCCAGCGAGAGCAGCAAACCCGCCGTAAAATGCCAGCCGGAACTACAACAGCGCAGTGCTAAAGCCACCAAAAGCAGCAACAAGGCGGAGTCTTGACCGACCGCCCAGGAGTGGATCAAAGGAAGTGATAGGCCTGCGAATGGCCACACCTGCTTATGAGGGCAGACCGCCAGGAAGGCCACGAATGACAGGGTCAAGATGACTTGCCACGTCCAAAATGCCGCGGCATAAGAAAGCTTGCCCAATGGCCACAAGGCTGCCGCGACCCAGGGCATCCGAGTGAACGCAATATGATTTGCCCAATCCGGCAGCCGGCTGCCCGTAGCCTCATAGAAGGTTTCGCGAATCTTTTGAGAATCATAGAGCTGCGGTGAGCCTGCTAGCCGGGCACCAGCGTAGAACACTTTGAAATCGGTATATCCGGTGCGGAAGTAAGAATTTTGAAGACTAAAATAGAGCACCGTGGAGAAACTAAGGATTGACAAAATCCCGATGCCGACCCGGCTCATGAAACTGACCTACTGCCCCCGAGGCCTGTTGTGACCATGCGCGGTCGTTCCGGCGAAGCAAAATCCCACAGGCGGCAGTTTAACATAAAGGCCAACTCTTCCCTTCGCATCGGCCCGTCACCCGGCGGAGCCGGCAGTTTAGCCGCGCCGGCCCCGGTACCAGGCTAGGGTGCGACGGAGGCCTTCTTCAAAATCCACGGTGGGCTTGTAGCCGAGGTCGCGGCGGGCGGCGGAAATGTCGGCCTGGGAGTGCAGGACGTCGCCTTCGCGCGGCGCGCCATAGCAGGGCGGAATCTCGACGCCTTCGATCCGCTGCAACAGTCGCCAGGTTTCGTTCAGGGTGATCCGGGCGCCGACGCCGCCGTTGTAAACACGGCCGGGCGCCTGCGGGGCGCGGGCGGCTTTGAGGCAAAGCTGGACGATGTTGTCCACGTAAGTGAAGTCGCGGGATTGCTCTCCGTCGCCGAAGATGGTGGGCGGGCGGCGCTCGAGGAGCGAGGTCATGAAAACCGAAATGACGCCGGAGTAAGGCGAGGAGGGGTCCTGGCGCGGTCCGAAGACGTTGAAGAAACGCAGAGACACGGTCTCGAGGCCGTAAACCTCGGTGAACACCGTAGCGTAATACTCACCGAGCAGCTTCTGGACCGCGTAGGGCGATTTGGGGTGCGGGTCCATCGACTCGATCTTGGGGAGCGTTGGGGTATCGCCATACGCCGAGGACGAAGCCGCGTAGACTACCCGGCGGACGCCGGCCCGGTGGGCGGCCAGAAGCACGTTGAAGGTCCCGTCCATGTTGACCTGGTGAGAAAGTTCCGGCTCGGTGATGGACCTGGGCACGGAGGGAATCGCGGCCAAGTGAAACACCAGCTCCGCGCCGCGCAGGGCGGTCTCGACGGCCGGGTAGTCCCGAATGTCAGTGCGGCACCACGCGAGGCGGGAGCGGACCTCGGCGAGGTTTTCCTCTTTGCCGGTGAGGAGGTTGTCGAGGACCGTCACGCGGGCTGCAGCGGTTTGTTCGAGCAGGCCGCGCACCAGCGCCGAGCCGATGAAGCCGGCGCCACCGGTGACCACGATGTTCACGCGAGTCGCGCGATCTCGGCGCGCAAGTACGCTCCTGCCTCGCCCAGAATTTTCTCGGGACCGGGCGAAAAGTCGAACACTTCCATGGACACCCAGCCGCGGTAGTTGCGGTTCTTCAAGACCTGCAGGACCGGTTTGAAGTCGTGACCGCCGGCCGGACGGGGGTGCGTGCCGTCCATCTCATTGACGTGGACGTGGTGGATGACGTCGAAGTGCCGGTCCACCAGGCGCTCGTGCGGCTCCTGCTCGGCGACGGCGTTGTGGGAGTCGTACATCGTCCGGATCGCCGGGCTGTTGATTTGGGCGACGATCGAGGCAGCTTCGTCGAGCGAGAGGAGCACGTCGGTCTGGTCGGGCGAAAGCGGCTCGATGCAGATGGTGACGCCCCGTTCCTGGGCGCGGGGGGCGAGACCGGCGACGCCGTCGATGTAATGCCGGGTGGCCTGTTGCGGCGTGAGGCCGCCGGTCGAGCTGCGTTGCTTGGGCGAGCCGAAGACCATGACGGAAGCGGGGCCGAGGTCGGCGGAGAGGTCGACGAGCCCGGCGAGGTAGTCCCAAGTGCGGCGGCGGACGGCGGCGTCCGGCGTGGTAGCGTGCAAGCCGGCGGGGCCGACCAGGAGCCAGTGCAGGCCGACGTAGGGAAGTCCCTCGGAGGCCATGATGTCGCGCAGCTCGCGGCGGCGGGCGGAGGTGAGCTGCGTGGCGTCCTCGGCGAGGGTGAAGGGGGCGAGCTCGATGGCGTCCCAGCCGCAGCGGCGGGCCAGGCGGCACGAGGTGGTGAAGTCGAGCTTCTCAAAGAGTTCGTTACAGGCGGCCAAACGGAAGGGCAAGCCGCAGTATAACGTAGCGCGCCCGAGCCGCGCCACGCGCAGCAGGCTGCGCTATGATGCGGGGGAACAGCAACGACGGAGGTGGGAGATGGCGCAATGGAGCCGCAGAGAATTCGGGGGTCTGGCGGCGGGGGCGGCGCTCG
>JBGPDC010000242.1:0-7779 GCA_041482115.1 Terriglobia bacterium
AAGGCAGGTCTAAAGACCTGCACTACTCCGGGATCGTCCTTCGCAATTCAACGTGAGAGGCGAATCACATGTGGCAGCACAATTACCAGCCAGTGGGCGGGAATCTGGGTCTGTCGGCATTAGTGGCCGCGATTCCCATTCTCGTGCTGTTCTACATGCTGGGGGTGAGGAGAAAGCCGACCTGGATGGCGGCGCTATCGGCGCTGGTGGCGGCTTGGGTGGTGGCGCTGGCGGCCTACCGGATGCCGTTCCAGCAGGCCTTGATGTCGACGCTGTACGGGGCGGCGTTCGGCCTGTTTCCGATAGCGTGGATTGTCTTCGCGTCGATCATGCTCTACCGGCTGGCGGTGGACACAGGGAAGTTTGAAATCATCAAGGATTCGGTCGGCACGCTGAGCAACGACCGGCGGCTGCAGGCGCTGTTCATCGCGTTTTCGTTCGGGGCGTTCGTAGAGGGGGCGGCGGGGTTCGGAGCGCCGGTGGCGGTGTCGGCGGCGATGCTGGCGGGGCTGGGATTCTCGCCCTTCTACGCGGCGGGCATCTGCCTGCTGGCCAACACGGCGCCCGTGGCGTTCGGCTCGATCGGGATCCCGGTGATCACGCTGGCTGGCATTACGGGCATCCCGGCGCAGCCGCTGAGCGCCATGATCGGCCGCATCTGCGCGCTGGTATCGGTCATCATCCCGACCTACCTGGTGGTGGTGATGGCGGGGGTGAAGGGCGCCGTAGAAGTGCTGCCCGCGATCATCGCCTGCGGCGTGACGTTTGCGGGCATGCAGTTCTTCGTCTCGAACTTCATCGGGCCGGAACTGACCGACATTCTATCCTCGCTGACCTCGATCGGGGCCATGGTGCTGGTGATGAAGATGTGGCACCCGAAGAACATCTTCCGTCTGGAGGGCGACAAACCGGTGGTCAAGGTTCCGCAAAAGCACACCAGTGGCGAAATTGTCCTGGCCTGGATGCCCTACGCCCTGCTGGTGGTCTTTGTGCTGTTGTGTGGCTACAAGCCGATGGCGGCACAGCTCAATACGGTGACGAAGATCTTTGCGGTGCCCGGGCTCGACAAGATGATCCAGCGGATGCCACCGGTGACGCGGGCGCCGCAGGCGTATCCGGCGCCTTACACGTTCAACTGGCTGAGCGCCTCGGGGACCTCCTGCTTCCTGGCGACAGTGGCGGCGGCGCTGCTCTTAGGGGTGCGGCCGCGGCAGTTTCTCAAGACGTATGTTTCCACGTACCAGCAGCTCAAGCTTCCCATGGTGACCATCGCGACCATGCTGGCGCTGGCCTACCTGATGAACTACTCGGGCATGACCTCGACACTCGGGCTGGCGCTCGCGGCTACCGGCGGAGCGTTCCCGTTCTTCAGCTCCATACTGGGATGGATGGGGGTGTTTCTGACCGGCAGCGACACCTCGGCCAACGCGTTGTTTGGCAACCTGCAGGTCGTGACAGCCAATGCCCTGGGGATCAACCCGGTGCTTACGGCGTCGGTGAATTCGGCCGGCGGCGTGATGGGCAAGATGATCTCGCTGTCGAGCATCGCGGTGGCGGTGGCGGCTACCGGCATGGCGTCTTCGGATGAGGGCAAGCTGTTCCGGTTCACGCTCAAGCACAGCATCCTGCTGGCCTCGGTGATCGGGGTGATTGCCATGGCGTACGCTTACCTGGCGCCGGGCTTGATCCCGGTGGCGACGCCCAAGTAGAGGAGCATTTTGGGGCCGGCCAGGCGACTGGGCCGCGACGCCTGGGGGTACTTTGGCCTGCTGGCTATCACGGGCGGCTTCGCGCTGGTGGCGCAGCACTTCGCGCGGCGCGGCGAGTGGCGCGCGAGCCTGGCGGCCTCGGCGCTCGCGATTGCGCTGGCGCTGTTCGTGGTGGTGCGGGTCTGGCCGCGGATGGCCCGGCCGGGACTCGCCTACCAGTGGACGCGGCTCGGCGCGCTCTACGTCGCGGCCCTGCTGATCGTAGCGTTGGGGGCGGTCAGCTCCGCCAACAATCTGCTGTTCCTCGTGCTGGCGTGCATGCTGGCGGCGCTGCTGGCGTCCGGGTTCTTTTCCCGTATGAACCTGGCGGAGCTGGAGCTGCTGTGCGCGGTTCCGGAGGCCGTCTTCGCCCGCCAGGATGTGCCCGTGCAGCTCTCCTTGCGCAACCTTAAGACGTGGCTGGCATCATTCTCCATCTGGGTGCGCGTGGAGGTGCCGGGCGAAGCCGGTTCGCCGGAGGTCTACTTCCCGATGCTGCCGGGACGGCAGACGTGCTCGGCCGTGGTGACGCTGCGGTTTCCGCGCCGGGGCGTCTACCAGCAGGACGTTTTCTGGCTGCGGTCGTGGTTTCCCTTCGGCTTCCTGCTGAAGAGCGCGCGCCTGCGGCTGCGGCGCGAGATCCTGGTTTACCCGGCCGTGGCGCCGAGTCCGGAACTGGAGGCGACGCTGCCGCGGCTGACCCAGCAGTGGGAACGGCAGCAGTCCGGACTGGGGCAGGATCTTTACCGCATCCGTCCCTACCAGGCGGGCGATAGCACGCGCGTGGTGCACTGGAAGGCCTCGGCCCACACCGGCGAGCTGAAGGTGCGGGAGTTCACGGTGGAAGAGGACCGGCGGGTGGAGATCATCTTCGACCCGGCGGTGCCGCCCGGGGCGGAGTGGCGGGAGAGGTTCGAGCGTGGGGTGGAGGCGTGCGCCTCGTTCGCCTGGCGCTTGCACAGCCAGGGGGTGGCGCTGCGCTTCGCGCCGGGGCGGCTGGGGGGCATCTATGATATCCTCAGATTCCTTGCTTTGGTGGAGCCGGAAGAGGGTGGCGAGCCCTTGCAGATCGAGCCCAGCGGGCTGTTTCAGGTAATCTTTGCGGCCTCGCCTGCCAACCGTCCGGCCGTGGAGCCGGAATCTAGTTTTTGCTACTACTTTCCGGAGGGGGTCTAGGCCGTGAAGCGTACATTCCTTCCTGTTTTTGTCATTCTGGCAGGTGTGACCGCTCCCTTACGGTCGCGGCTCGGAACAGCGCTCGTTGCCTGGAAGGCAGTTACTGAGCCGCGCGCGTCAGCAAGCGGTTTGAGAAATGCCTTTTTCCTCAGTCTATTAGTGGTGCTAGCGATGGTGGCGGGTCCGGAGGCTGGCTGGGCCCAGGTGGCGGCCACGATTTCCGGAAGGGTGGAGGATGCCACGGGCGCGGGCGTAGGCGGCGCCACTGTCACGGTGAAGAGCCTCGAGACCGGGGCCACCCGGATTGCCAGCACGGACTTCACGGGAAACTTCCGAGTCCTTTCGGTGTCGGTAGGCGCGCAGGAAGTGCGGGCGGAGAAGACCGGCTTCAAGACCGCAGTTCGGACGGGGATCCATCTGGCGGTAGGGCAGGAAGCGGTGGTGAACCTGCGGCTGGAGGTAGGCGAGTTTGCCCAGCAAGTGACGGTTTTGGCGGAGGCGCCTCTCATCAATACTACGACGGCCGCCGTTTCCGGGCTGGTGGGCGAGCGACAGGTAAAGGATCTGCCGCTCAATGGGCGCAGCTTCGACAACTTGATCACCCTCAATCCGGGGGCGATCAACTACAACCTGAAAAGCCCGCAAACCATCACAAGCAATGGAAATACTTTTTCGGTGGCGGGACGGCGGCCGATGGATAACATCGTGCTGTTAAACGGCATCGAGTATACGGGATCGAGCCAGCTCGCCGTCACGCCGGGAGGGGTCAGCGGGGACCTGCTGGGGATCGATGCGGTCCGGGAATTCAACGTTATGACGGAAACTTACTCCGCCGAATACGGGAAGCGCGGGGGGGCGCAGGTCAGCGTCGTGACGCAGTCGGGCAGCAACGCGGTGCACGGGTCCGTTTTCGAGTTTCTCCGCAACAGCGCGCTCGATGCGCGAAATTTTTTCGACCAGGCGTCGGTGCCGCCCTTTCGCCGGAACCAGTTTGGAGGCGCGCTGGGCGGGCCGCTCCAGAAAGACCGGCTGTTCCTGTTCGGCAACTACGAGGGATTTAGGCAGCGGTTGGCCGTCAGCAACGTCAGCGTCGTTCCCGATCAGCAGGCACGGCAGGGCTCGTTGCCGCCGAATGTCATCTCGGGCGCCTTCACTCTCAACCCGGCGATGTTGCAGTACATGAAGTTTTGGCCCGACCCCAACGGTCCGGAGCTGCTCGTGAACGGGCTGCCGAGCGGAACAGCGCTGGCGTACAACAACCCGCGGCAGTCTATCCGGGAGGACTTCGGGACCTTGCGAGGCGACTACCACATGCGGGAGCGGGACACCCTGTCGGCGGCGTACACTCTGGACGATGGCAACAGTCTGATTCCCCTGGCGGACCCCTTATTCGCGTCGAGCCTGGCACTCCGCAGCCAGGTGGCCAGCTTGCAGGAAACCCATGTCATCTCGCCGCGGATGCTGAATACCTTTCGCGCGGGATTCTCGCGGGCAGCCTTCAATTACGATCCGTCTCAGCTCGACTCGTTTCCGGCATTTGTCACCGGAGGCGGGCCGGGAGGCATTGTCATCGGCGGTGGCGCCACTACCACGGGCGTGGCCGCCATAACTGCCGCGGGTCCCAATAACGCCGCCAATGTCTGGAATCGCAGAAACCTTTTCACCTACACGGACGATCTGCAGTTCCACAAGGGCCGCCATCAGCTCAGCGCCGGCGTCTGGTTTCAGCGGGTCCAGGACAATGAGGACACCGCTTCGCGCCAGTTGGGGCAAGCCAGCTTTGCCAGCCTCCAAACGTTCCTGCAAGGGACTGTCAGCAGCTTTCAAGCCGTGCCCAGTCACGCGGAGCTGGGCTGGAGAAGTCTATTCGGAGCGTGGTACTTCCAGGACACCATCAAACTATGGCCCCGTCTCACCTTGACCGCCGGCCTCCGGCACGAATTCACCACGGGCTGGAATGAAGTGGCCGGACGGGCGGCCAACTACGTCACCGATGGGCAAGGGGTGCTGGTGACCACCCCGCGGGTAGGTAGTTCGGCCTTCACCGAGAATAATGCGAAGCGGCTGTTCAGCCCCCGGGTCGGTCTGGCCTGGGACCCCTTCGGAAACGGGAAGACCGCGATCCGAGCCGGGTTCGGAAGCTACTACACCTTAATAGACGCTCTCAGCTTCCTGCTCAACTCGCTGCCTCCTTATAACGGCTCTATTTCATTTGCGGGCGTGCCCTTGAGTTCGTTCGTGCCCATCGCCCCGGGAGTAACGCCGCCGCCCTCCTGCGGGCCGGGTGCTCCCACGCTTTGCACGACCTACGCACCGCAGGGAGTGCAGGCGGACGCGAAGACTCCCACGGTGCAGGAGTGGAATTTCACGGTGGAGCAACAACTGCATAGCAACACCTCGCTGCGCGTAGCGTATGTCGGGTCCCACGGATATCACGGGCTGCTCAGCGTGGATCCCAATACCATTCCGGCGCAGATTTGTTCCAGCCCCAGCTGCACCGCCGGTGGTACTCCGGGCACGGCGAGAAGCACGGTGCCACAGGGCGCGCAGTACATCCCGATAGCAGGCCGGCCCAATCCCTATGTGTCGGCGGGCTTCTTCTGGTTTACCGAAGGGAACAGCAGCTACAACGCGCTACAAATGGATGTGACCCATCGCTTCAGTCGCGGCCTGCAATTCCGGGCCAACTACACCTGGTCGAAGAACCTGGACATGAACTCCGGGCTGACGGGCGCCCAGGCCAACAATCAAGCGCAAATGGTGATGGATCCGCGCGATGTGCGAAGGGACTGGGGACCGTCGGCCTTGAACGTCACCAGCCAGTCGAGCATCTCGGGCAGCTATGAACTGCCCCTGGGCCACGGCAAACGCTGGCTGGGCGGCGTGCAAGGTTTCGAAAGCAAGCTGCTCAGCGGCTGGCAGGTGAATGGCATTGCGACGTTGCTGAGCGGTTTCCCGTTCACGCCCCAGGTAGGGTCGAACCGCTCCGGCGATGGGGACACGCGAAATCCCGATCGGCCTTCCGTCGACCCTTCCTTTACCGGGCCGGTGCTGCTGCAGAATCCGAGACAATGGTTCGACCCGAAGGCCTACCTGCTGCCCGCGGCGGGCACCTATGGAAATTTGGGCCGGGGGGTGCTGACCGGTCCGGGCCTGGCTACCGTGGATCTATCGTTGTTCAAGAGCACGGCTATATCGGAGCGGACCAGCTTGCAGTTTAGGGCGGAAGTTTTTAACGCGTTCAACCGGTCCAACTTCGGCAACCCCAACCCGATTGTATTTACGAGCGGTACGGTCAGCTCTTCGGCGGGATTGATCACGACCACCGCCACGATGTCCCGGCAGATTCAGTTAGGGTTGAAGCTGATTTTCTGAGTGGGAGGCTAGGGCTGCGGCGCTGGAGCGGCCAGCTTGCGGTGTAAAACTTCGATCTCGCGGCGGGCGTTGCCGATTTCTTCATCACCGGCGCCGTCGGACGTGCTCAGAGCCTCGTATTCCCGAATGGCTTCCTGATATTTGCCTTGACGTTGCGCCATCCGCGCCACATCGCCGTGGACGGAGTAGACCCACACATCGCTGTCTTCGGAGGTCTGGCCGATGCGCAGCACCGCACGGTAGTGGCGCTCGGCTTCCGGCCAGTTTCCGAAGCGCTCGTAGGCCTTCGCCAGGGAGTGATGGGCATCGCGGTCGCCGGCGTTGAGGCGGAGGAGCGTCTGCCAGCAGGTCATGGCCTCGCGCCACATGGCGTCGGTGGACGGGAAGTTCTCGGTGGTGAGATCGATCGCCAGCTCCCACAACGCGAGGCGATTCTCGGGATGGGCCCGGACCGCGGTGCGCACCTCCTGCAAGGCCTCGGCACGGCGGCCGGCGGCGAGGTGAAGGTGCGCCAAGCCGACGCGGGCTTCGGCGCAAGTGGCGTCGTTGCGGAGGGCGCGGCGGAAGGCCGCTTCCGCCTCGGTGGGCTGCTGCCGGTCGAGCGCCAGAAAACCGAGGTAGGCGATGGCGGGCGCGAAGCGCGGGTCGCGGGCGAGGGCCTGCCGAAAGGCGGTTTCCGCCTCCTGGGCGGCTTCACCCGAGTCGTCATGCTCTTCAAAGAGGTCGCGGCCGCGCTCAAACAGGCGCTGGACCTCGCGGGCTTGCGGAGCCAGTGGTCCGGCGAAGGCGATCAGGAGGAGGGCGTACCGCAGCATGTGGTGACCCTTTAGGGCCTTCCCATATGATAGCGCCCGGCGGCCTGGGTGATTTGCCCGATAGACGGGAGGGAACCAACCGTCTATGATTTACGTAGATCGTCGGAGAGGGTGCTATGAGTGTGTTGAGAGACTTTTTCTCGGACTACCTAAGCCCGGCGTTGCAGGAGGCGCTGTCGGAGCTACTCGGGGGATTGCTCGGGTGGCTGCTGGTTCTGCTGGCGCTGCTGCCGCTGTTCTATATTGCCTACCGTCTTCTGAAGAAGTCCGGCGTGTCGTTTAACGTTAACGTAGGCGGGGCATCAGGCGGCGGGACTTCCGGGATCGTGGTCGAGCAGGGCGAGCCGCAGGTCTACCGCCTGGGCAACGCCGAGGTACAAATGGCGCAGGACCTGGTGAAACAGGGGCAAGATCTGGATGCCGTCTGCCGCCGGGTGAACGCCGACTACGCCGACTGGGAGCCGTTCCGGCAGCAGGCCTTCCGGACGATGATGGGCGAAGTCCTGAAGAGCGGTGGCCGTTAACAGCGGAAGCTAGCCGCGATACTCGAGAACGAGCAGCGTCACGTCGTCGTTCTGGGGCGCGCCGGCCGTGAAGAGCGCCACATCCTCGATGATGGCTTTGTGAAGCGCGGCCGCCGGGTCGTGGCGGTGGCGCGTTACTAC
>JBGPDC010000243.1:0-7768 GCA_041482115.1 Terriglobia bacterium
AGACTGAGGGCCAGCTCGGGCAGCGCGTCCCCGCCCTGCCAGGGGGTGAAGCGCGGCTCGACACCCGCGGCGAGGCAGGCCCGGTAACGGTTGCGGCCGTCGATGATGCGCTCGGCGGGGTCGACCAGGATGGGCTCGAGCAGGCCGTTGGCCTGGATGTCAGCGACCAGCGTCTGGAACGCCTCGCCCTGCAGCAGCGGGAACAGGTCTGCTACGGGATGAAACTGAAGTTTTTGCGTCATGCGGTACCTCTGAAAAAAGACCTTCCTATTTTTATTATGAGGGGCGGGTGCAAGCGTGGAGAGGCTTAGAAGGAGGCGGGAAAATGTCAAGTGGCTGTAGGACAAATACTTAGCGCGCGGAAATATTTGGGAATTCGCTGTGACTGAAAATGGCAGCGGCGCAACCAGACGACGTGCTGCTGATCGGCGATAAAGGATTCCCGGATTCGGGCCGGACGACGCCGTGGAATAATGGGTCGGGAGCGATGGGCCGTGGCCACAGTATTCATCGCCAGAGCCGGCTGTTCGCTAGGCACACTCTGCGGCCCGGAGTGCCGTTGTCCACCAATTGCGAAGACTTCGTAAGTGAACTTAAGAAGCGCTTTCCTGACTGGGCCAGAGAGTATCCCCAACTTGCAGGGGTCGTCACGCATCTCGATAGAACACTACCCCGCGCCGGACTCGAAGAGTTGTGGACTTGTATCGACCTGCACGCAAAGTTCCCGGAGGCATTCCCCCAGGGCACTGGTCAAATACGCTCCTTGACGAACGCTCCAATAAAACAATATAGTTGTGTTAGTGATCCCCGGCTTTGATGCCTCCGGTCTGCTTCCAGCGGGAATCCACGCGGCTACTTGGAGGCAGATCGTTTCCAGGCTTGGGTTCACTCCCAGGCGGAAACGTTTGCTGGAAGGCTGGAAGGACTTAAGGAAGCCCTGCGCCTGCTCCGAGTCGCCGGATGCCGTCTGGTGTACCTCGATGGCAGCTTTGTGACGGCCAAGCCGGAACCAGGTGACTTTGATGCTTGCTGGGGGGTGTCGGGCGTCGAGGTAGAGAGGTTGGACCCTTTGTTTCTGGACTTTTCGAACTCCCGCGCCCGTCAGAAGGCCCGGTTCCTCGGCGAATTTTTCCCGGCGGACCTTCCGGAAGGCGTCACCGGGAAAACCTTCCTCGAGTTCTTTCAGATGGACAAGGAGGCGGGGAATCCTAAGGGAATTTTGGTTATCGATCTCCGGAGGTGGCGGCCATGATCAAAAACGAAAGGCAATATCGCATTACGAAATCGCAAGCCGGAAAGTTCGAGCGGACGATCGCGGAGGCGGCGGGGACGCCCCCTCGCGATCTCCATCCCGCGCTACGGAAAGCTCAACTTGACGGTTTGAAGAGCCAACTCGCCGACCTGCGGCGCGACCTCAAGGAATATGAAGCGTTGCGGTCGGGCAAGAGTAAGGTGGTCGCGCTGAACTCGCTGGAGGAATTGTCGAAAGCTCTCATTCAAGCCCGGATCGCTTTAGGATTGACCCAGGAAGACCTGGCGGCAAGGCTCGGGCTAAAGCCACAACAGATTCAGCGCTACGAGGCAACCAACTACCAATCCGCCAGCCTGGAGCGGGTGAACCAGATCGTGCGGGCCCTGGGGGTAAGATTGCGGTACTCCGCGGAGTTGCGGCTCGTCTCTTAGGCACCAGGCCCACTTAGTATTGGCTATCACGGGCGTTTTCAACACGCCACCCCGCTCCTGTGTTATCCTCCTGCAAAGAATGATCCAGTCGCTTGGGTGGACCCGCCGCGGGCCAAGTTTCGCAGTCGTACTGCTCCTGGCGGCTCTGGGGACCCCGGCGCAGGCCCAGGAACCGCCCCTTGTCCGCATCCTGAAACAGGAGCTCCAGCGCAACTTCAGCATCCTTAAGCAGAAGGCCGATCCGGCCCCGTATTTCATCAACTACAGCGTCACCGACCAGAACGTCGTGAGCCTGAGCGCGACCCTCGGACTGCTCACCGGCAACAACGAGAACCGCTCGCGCCTGCTCGATGTCACCCTGCGCGTCGGCGACTACCAACTGGACAACTACCACCGCATCCGTGGCCCAGGTTTGGGCGGCGGCTCCGGGGCCCTCTCGCTCAGCCTCGATGACGACCCGGACTCTATCCAGGCGTCGCTGTGGAACCTGACCGACCGCAAGTATCGAGAGGCCGCCGAGCGCCTGATCCGCATCAAGACCGATCGCACCGTCAAGGTCGAGGAAGAGGACGCTTCCGCGGATTTCTCGCGAACCGAGCCGCTGGCCGGTTTCGGCCGCCCGGCGTCGCTGACGCTGCCAGTCCCGGCCTGGTCCGAGCGCTTGAAGAAGCTTTCGGCGTTCTTCCGGCAGCATCCGCAGATTCTGACGTCGCGCGTGGTCCTGGTGGGCGAGAGCCGCAATCAGTACCAGGTGAACACGGAGGGCACGGCCGAACAAAGCGGACGCAATTACTACCGGCTGATCATGACCGCCGAGACGCGCGCCGACGACGGGATGGACCTGGAGCGCTTCGAGAGCTTCGAGGCGGCCGACTTGGCGGGCTTCCCCGCCGACGACCGCATCCAGGCCGCGATGGCGACCATGGCGAGCGACCTCGAGCAGATGCGCACGGCCCCGGTGGCCGAGCCCTTCGTAGGACCAGCCATCCTGAGCGGGCGCGCCAGCGGCGTGTTCTTCCACGAGATCCTCGGACATCGCGTCGAAGGCCACCGCCAGAAGGACGAGGCGGAGGGCCAGACCTTCGCGAAGAAGCTCGGCGAGGCGATCCTGCCGCCGTTTCTTTCGGTGATCTTCGATCCGACGCTAAAAAAGTTCAACGGCATCGAGCTGAACGGCTGGTACGACTACGACGATGAAGGGGTGAAGGGCCAGCGCACCACGGTGGTCGAGAACGGTGTGTTGAAAACGTTCCTGATGACGCGCTCGCCGATCGCGTCGGTCGCGCAGTCGAACGGCCACGCGCGGCGCCAGCCTGGGCGCGAGGTGGTGGCCCGGCAGTCGAACCTGCTGGTCGAATCCACGAAGAAAGTTTCGGACGAGGAGCTGCGCAAGCTGCTGATTGCCGAGATCCGCCGCCAGAACAAGCCCTATGGCCTCTACTTCCGGGACATCCGCGGCGGGTTCACTACGACGGGCCGCGCCGGACTGCAGGCCTTCAAGGTGCTGCCAGTGGTGGTCTACCGCGTCTATCCGGACGGCCGCCCGGACGAGCTGATCCGCGGCGCCGATATCGTCGGCACCCCGCTCGCAGCGTTCGCCAAGATCCTGGCGACCTCCGACCGGGCCGAGGTCTTCAACGGGCAGTGCGGCGCGGAATCCGGCAGCGTGCCGGTCTCGGCCATCTCCCCGGCCATCCTGGTTTCCGAACTTGAGATCGAAAAGCAGCGCACCGGCCAGGACCGGCCGCCGCTGCTGCCTCCGCCGACGGAGTGAAGTCCTGATGCGACGCGCCCTGGCGGTCCTGCTCCTCACGGCTGGATTGTCCGCCGCGCAGCCCGCCGACGTGATGCTGCGCGCCCTCACCGACGAGATGAAGCGCGCCGCGTCCGAGCTGCACCTCGAGGACCTTCCCCGCCCCTACTACGTGGATTTCATGGTTCTCGACAACGACACTTACAGCGGCGCGGCGGTGTTTGGCGGCCTGGCGCGCTCGCGCCGCTACCAGTCGCGGTCGCAGCACGTCAGCGTCCGCGTGGGCGACTACCGGCTCGATAACACTAACTTCACCGGCGGCGGCTTCCGGCCCAGCTACGATGTCTACTCGCTGCCGTTTGAAGACGACTACGCCGTGCTGCGCCGCCACTTTTGGCTCTCCGCCGACGAGGCTTACAAGGGGGCCGTAGAAAGCCTGGCCCGCAAGCGCGCCGCCCTGCGGAACATCAACCTGCCCGTGCGCCTGAACGATTTCGCCAAGCAGCCGCCGGTCGAATACTTGCAGCCACCGGCGAAGCTCACGGTCGACCAGAAGGCGTGGGAAGCGCGCCTGCGGGAGTTCTCGGCCCTCTTCAAGCAGTACCCGCGCATCGTACGCTCGCGGGTGGAGGTGGAGGCCTCGGCCGGCACCCGCTACTTCGTGAGCAGCGAAGGGTCCACGGTGCGCGACCCCGAAATGCTTTACCTCTTGCAGGCATTCGCCACTGCGCAATCGGCCGACGGGACGCGCCTCAGCGACGCGGTGTGGGTCGCGGCGCGCCGCGAAGATCAGGTGGGCGCCCCCGGGGCCCTGCGCTCGCAGATTCAGGAGATGGCGCAGCGGCTCTCGACGCTCGCCGAAGCGAGCACGCTCGACAGCTACTCGGGTCCGGTGCTCTTCGAGAAGACCGCCGCCGCCCAGGTCTTCGCCGAGATGCTGGGCCGCAACCTGGCCATCACGCGGCAGCCGCTTTCCGCGGGACGCGGCGGCATGCTCGCCGCCCGCGCCGGCGGCATCGGCGGGGCGCTCGACGGGCGGCGCAAGTCCCGCATCCTGCCCGAGTGGATCGACGTCACCGACGACCCCACCCAGACCGAGTGGCGCGGCCAGCCCCTGCTCGGCCACTACGAACTGGATCTCGAGGGCGTACGGGCGCAGCGCGTCGATGTCATCCAGCGCGGCGTGCTCGAGAACTACCTGCTCTCGCGCCTCCCGGTGCGCGGCTTTGAAGGCTCGAATGGACACGGCCGCCTGCCGGGTCCCGCCGGGACGAGCTTTGCGATGCCCGGCAACCTGTTTATCCAGGCCCGCCAGACCGTTTCCGAAGCCGACCTGAAGAAGCAGTTGATCGACATCTGCCGCGCGCAGGACCGCGAGTTCGGCCTGCTGATCCGCAAAATGGACTTCCCTTCCGCGGCCGCCGCCGAAGACCTGCGCAACATGTTCTCGGGCCAGGGACAGGACCAGACGCCGACCAGCATGCCGCTCGCCGTCTACAAGGTCTACGTCGCCGACGGGCACGAGGAGCCGGTGCGCGGGCTGCGCTTTCACGGCTTTTCGGTGCGCAGCCTCAAGGACATCATCGCCGCGAGCGATACGCCGACCGTGTTTCATTTCATCGACACCGGCGCGGCCTTCGCCCAACTGGAAGGCAGCTACGGCGCCGAAACCAGCGTCATCGCGCCCTCGGTGCTGATCGACGACGTCGAGTTGCGCGGCGGTGACGAGCAGCGGCCGAACCTGCCGATCGTGCCGCATCCTTACTTCTCGGCCGCGAGCAGCAACTAATCTGTGAAGCTTCGCAGCCTCGCGTGCCTGGCCCTGCTGCTGGCGGCCCTTCCGGCCGGCGCACAAAACTCCTACCGCTGGATCACGGACGACCGTTCGTCCACGGCCGAGAAGAACCTCCGCGTGCTCTGCGACGAGATCGGCGCCCGCGTGACGGGCACGCCCAACCTGCGCCGCGCCGTCGAGTGGGGAGTGAACGCCTTCCGCCAGGCTGGCGTCACGCAGGTGCATACCGAGAACTTCACAGTGCCGAATTCCTGGGTGGAAGAAGCGGCCCACGGCGAAGTGACCTCGCCGGAGCGCTTTCCAGTGCGCCTGACGGGGGCGGCCTGGGGCACCGGCACCCCGGCGGGCGGCCTCGAAGCCGAAGTCATCGCCGGCGGACGCGGCGACGAGGGCCAGATCACGCGCCTCGGCCCGGCGGTGCGCGGCAAGATCGTGGCGATCAGCTCCGAAGCCGTCACGAACTTCAACGACATGTCCGTCGAATACCGCCGCGCGCTGGTCGCGACGCGCGAGGCGGAGCGCGCCGGCGCCGTGGCCGTGCTGCTCACCTCGACACAGCCGCGCGGCGTGCTCTATCGCCACATCGTCACCCTCGACGGCCGCGTCGCGGGCCTGCCCGCCGCCATCGTGGCGCGCGAGGACGCCCTGCGGATGCTCCGATTGCTCGAAGGCGGCCAGCACTTGCGGATGCGCTTAACGCTGCGCAACAAGGTGGGCGGCCCGGTTGAGGCCCAAAACGTGGTGGCCGAAGTGCGCGGCCGCGAGAAGCCGGAGGAAGTCGTCCTCTATGGAGCGCACCTCGATTCCTGGGACCTCGGCACCGGGTGCCTCGACAACGCCGTCAATGCCGCGCTCGCGGTCGAGGTCGCGCGCTTCTTCCAGACCGCCGAGCGGCACCCGCGCCGCACCGTGCGCTTCGTCCTCTTCAGCGGCGAGGAACAGGGCCTGCTCGGCTCGCAGGCCTATGTCGCGCGCCACCGCGACGAGCTCGACCGCATCGTCGCGGTGGTGGTCCACGACATCGGCGACGGCCGCATCACAGGCTATTCGCTCGGCGGACGCCGCGACATCGAGGACGCCGTGCGCGAGAGCCTGCAGCCGGTCGCCTATCGCGGCGCGACTTCCCACACCACGGATGCGTTCTTCGGCTCCGACCATTTCGATTTTCTGCTGGAGGGCATCCCGACGCTGGTGGCCAACCAGGACACCACCGACTACGTGCCGAATTACCACGCCCCGTCCGACACCTTCGACAAGGTGGACCTGGAGGAATGGCGCGCCGATACCATGGTCGCGGCGACCTTGCTCTACGGATTGGCCGAGCGCCCGGAGCGTCCCGGGAAACGGCTCACCCGCGCCGAGATCGAGCAGCAGATGCGCGAGACCCGCCTCGACGACCAGCTCAAGTTCCTGGGCGTGTGGGAGCAGTGGACGCGGGGCGAACGGGGGCGCCGGCAGTAATCCTCACGGCTTCGGCGCCGGGGCTGAACCTGTCGCGGGGTTGTACTTGGGATGCTGCGGGCTGATCGGATTGTTGGCTCCACCGCCCGGGAGCGGCGGCTTCGCGCTCTCTACCCACGCCGTATACACCAAGTCCCGCAGCAGCTCCGCCCCCGACCCCAGCCGTTCGAGCACGAGCCGCTTCGCTGCCGCGTTGTTCTGGTCCTGGTAAGCCCCGACTTGATCGAGCTGGTAGACCTCTTCCACGTGGGTCGCCGCGCGGTCCAGGTGATCGAGGATTGCCTGGAACGGATCCCGCAGCACGCGCGCCTTCCCCACCAGCGGCCGGACGTCCTCGACCCTCACCGGCAGCAGATCGACAAACTGCGACTCGAACCGGCCGTGGATCCGCCCGTCACGCGTGTAATTCTTCGGATTCGGCCCCTGCCAGCCGTCATGGTGGATGGAGGCGTGGAGCGGCATGGCGCCATCGGCCGTGTAGTGCCCGAGCCAACCCATGTAGAACGCGAGATCCAGCTCGGTGTATTTCGTTTCCTGCCGGGCCGCGCGCTGCTCGCGGTAGATCCGGAAGCCGGATTTCAGCCGCTCGTAGTTCTCCATCGCCGCGTACGGCAGCGTGCCCGTCCACCGCACGTTGGTGAGCCTGGCGCGCTCCGGATCCTTATCTTTGAGGTGCAGATACTCGTCATACAGCGCCAGCACAAACTCGTACCGCGAGCGGGGGATCTCCTTCATAAACGCGAACTGTTCCTTGAACCAGCCGTGATTGGGGTCCTCGAGGATCTTCACGAACGGTTCGTTCAAGGTCCTCCAGGTGTCGGGTACTCTGCCCTTCACCGCGATCCACTCTTCGTGAATTTTCAGAAACACCGGCCCGTCGTCCGGCAGGGTCTGGACGGCGGCGTGGTTCACCGTCTGGTGCCCGCGCTCGCCCCAGCCGTAAGCCGTCCCAGCCGCCAGCACACAAATAAGAATAGGAAAGAGTCTCATGGCGAGTCACGTATAGCACGCGCCCGCCAGGGGAGTCAATGGAAAATGATTTAGTGAAGGCACGGTGATTTTGCTTTAACTAACAC
>JBGPDC010000244.1:0-7722 GCA_041482115.1 Terriglobia bacterium
ACCAGGCGCATCGCGGCCGCCGGCCTCGACGTCTACGATAACGAGCCGCTGCCGTCAGGTCATCCGCTGACCAAGCTCGAAAACGTGGTCCTGACGCCGCACTCCGGAGGGGTGACGCCGGAGGCCCTCGAAGCCGGCCTGCAACTATCCGTGGAGAACATCTGGAGCTATCTGGATGGCAAACCGGCCAACGTCGTAATAGCTCCGGCCGCCCGGGCTTCCCGCGCCGACTGAGTACACCATTTCACAAATGCGGTCACGTCTTTCCGACGCCGCAGACCGCTTGCTGACGCGCGCGGCTCCGCAAACCGAGCCGCGACCGTGAGGGAGCGGTCTTCCTCCGATACGTTGGCGAACTTCTGAAACCGCCTACTAAGCGCCGATGCCTTATCGCCGGCCGACACCAACTGGAGGCGGGGCATGCGGATCGGTGATGCGGTAGAGCAGAATCGACTTGCCCACGCGCGCCGTCGGGGGCCGCTCGCGGTACCACGCGAAGGTCTGCGGTCCTACAAAGAGTCCCATGCAGTGCGTGACGCTGATCGCCGCCCAGCCGAGGGGCGGATATTCCGGGGCGAGTCCCACGGCGTTGAGGTGCACCCGCGACGGCAGGGTCCGCCCGAAGTAGTTGAGATGCACCTCGCCGATACCGTGGTCGCGCTGGTAGCGGGCCAGCCGCGCGAGGTCCTGCCCCCAATCCAGATTGCTGTCGATCAGGAACCGTTCCTCGCGGCCGCGGGCAATCTGGTTGAAGTACCCGAGGTAATCGGGATGCGCGGCGAGGGACTCTCCGGCGTGCCACCCCACCAGAAGCACCGTGACCAACAGCAGCGTCTTGGAACGCGCAAACGCCCCCGCCGCCACGATCGCGAGGAACGGATACAGCACCAGCACGTGCCGGATGCCAATGTTCAGATTCGACGCCATGGCCACCGCGAGCACGACCGCCGCCGCCGCGAGCGGATAGGCCGCCCTCCGGCGGGTGGCCGGCAAGCCGATCCCGATTCCCGTCAAGAGCAGGAATGGGATCGTCGTCTTCACCGCCACGGCCACCGGGAAGTAATACCACCAGCCCCGGTCCGAGAAGCGGCCCAGCAAGTAGGCGCGGTGGCCCTCGGAGTTGTGCCTGCGAAGATGCTCCAGGCCGTTCGCAAAGCGCGAGGGAATGAACTCGCCCCCGCGCACCGGAAACCCGTAGATCGCTTGCAGTGAAATCCAGAAAATCACGGCGCAGACTGCCGCCCGCAGCGCTGCCATTCGCCAGCCGGTGAACAAGGTCCGCCCGCGCGCCGCCGTGAAGAACACCAGCGCAATCGGCGGCAGAAAGGCCAGCGCCGAGAATTTCGTCAGTACGGCCGCGCTGAAGGCTCCCGCCGAAGCGAGGCACCAGCGCCAGCCCGGCTCCCGGGTCCAGCGCCAGAAGCAGTAGGCCGCCAGCAGCACCGTCGCGGTGGCAGAAATGTCCAAGGTCGCAAGACCCGCGTGGGCCAGAAAGTTCGGCTCCACGGTTACCAACGCCGCCGCGCCGACTCCGGCCCAGCCGCCGAACAGCTCCGCCGCCCAGCGATACGCCACCACGACCGCCAGCACCGCGAAGAGCAAGTTCCCCGCCCGCGCGAGCGCCAGCGACCGCCAGTAGGTCGCGTCGTCGCAGGTCTTCCACGCCCCCTGCTCTCCCCACAAGTCGTGGCCGGGGTCGCTGCGCAGGACGCCCAGCAGGTAGGGCAGCGCGGCTACGGCCACCCGTCCCAGCGGTGGATGCTGGCTCTCTAACGTGTAGGTGTGCTCCTGCAGGGCCTCCAGTCCCGCCGCGATGTGGAAGCTCTCATCGACGACGTCGTTGAAGACGCCGTAGGTGGCCGCGACCCGTCCGATCAGTATGGCCAGCAGGAGGCCGAGGACCGCACACCGCATCAAGAAGACTCGGGGAGGTAATAAAGCCAGATCGATTTTCCGATCCGGACGGTCGGAGGGTGCGTCTTCAGCCACTGGCCGCGATCCGGACTCGCCAGCAATTCCACGGCCCGTTGCACGCTGATCGCCGACCAGCCGGGCGGCGGATGCTCGGGATTGAACCGCACCGTCCGCAAACCCACCCGCGCCGGGGGAGTGAGTCCGAAGTAGCGCAGCGGCAGTGGCTCCGCGATGTGATGCTCCCGCACGTAACGAGCTAAGCGGGCCAGATCCTGACCCCAGTCCAGGTTGCTGTCGATCAGGAAGTATTCTTCGCGGCCCCGCGCGATCTGGTTGAAGTAGGGGAGGTAGTCGGGGTGGGCGGCGGCCGACTCCCAGACGTGCCAGCCGGCCAGCACGAGACCCGCGGCCAGCAGGAAGCGCGGCGGCCGGGGCAACTGCGGGCGCGCCGCAAACACCCCCGCGGCCACAATCGCCAGCAGGGGCTCCAGCTTCAAGACATGCCGGATGCCGATGTTGATATGGGAAGTCATCGCCACGGCGAGCACCGCTCCCATCGCGGCCAGCGGATAGACGACAGCCGCGCCGTCGCCCGCGTAGCGTCGCGTGGCCCCTAGCCCGATTCCGATTGCGGCCAAACCGAGCAGCGGAATTGTGTTCTTGACGGCGACGGCCACCGGAAAGTAGTACCAGGCGCCCCGGTCGGAAAAGCGGCCGAGCACATAACCGCCATGTCCGGACCGGTTGTCTTGCAGAACCGCGCGCACCCCGCTTGCAAATTTCGACGGTATCCACTCTCCGATGCGGACCGGAAACAGGTGGGCCGCCTGCACGGCAAACCACACGATCGTCGCAAACAACAGGGCCTGCGCGGCGGCCAGCTTCCAGACGGGAGCGCCCCGCTCGCGCAGCGCCAGCAGCAGATATAGAAAGCCAATCGCCGGCAAGTAGAACAGCGCCGAGAATTTGCACAGGGCCGCCAGGCTAAAAGCGCCCGCCGAGATCGCGCACCACCGCCAACCCGGGCGCCGCGTCCAGCGCCAAAAGCAATACGAGGCGGTCACGATGGTGGCAGCGGCCGCCGCGTCCACGGTCGCGAGCGACGCGTGGGCCAGCAGGTTCGGTCCGCAGGCCGCGAGCAGCATCGCCGCCCGGCCCGCCCAAACGCCGAACAGATCGCCCGCCCAGCGGCCGGCCACCAGCACGGCAAGCACCGCGAAGATCAGGTTCCCGGCGCGGGCCAGAGCCAGCGATTTCCAATAGACCTCGTCGCTGCCGCTTCCCCACATGCCGGTGCCCCATAAACTGCCGCCTTCATTCACACGCAGCCCAGCACCGTAATAGGGCAGGACCGCCAAAATGACACGCGCCACCGGCGGGTGAAAGTCATCCACCGTGTAGGTGCCTTTCTGCAACACTTCCAAACCGGCGGCCACATGGATGCTTTCGTCGATCACATCGTTGAAGATACCGTAAGTCGCCACGATCCGCCCGACGAGCAAGGCGAGCACGAGCGGCGCCCACACGTATCGCATCACACCGGATTGGTCGCGCAGGCTACGCCCCTCGCCAATATCTTCTCGACTTCCGGCCGCAGTTTGGGAATGGCCAGGCTGTAGATGGCTTTGTACGCTCCGCAAAACCAATCGAGATCCTCAAAGCGCTGCCGCCGCCCGTAGCGCAGCTTGGGACAGCCGCCTTTGCACACGTCATAGAACTCGCACACCTGGCACTCCGGATGCGGCACGGTTTTCTTGGCGGCAAACGCATAGCGGTGCTGCCGGCGGGCGATCTCGGCAAAAGAGTCGCTGTGGATGTTCCCCAGCTTCCAGCTCTGCTCGACGAAAAAGTCGCAGGGGAAGACGTCGCCGTTATACTCGACGACGCAGTAGCTGTCGCACGTCTCGTGCATGGTGCAGGTGCCGGGCTTCATGCCGGCCAGCGCCTCGGCCAGGTTATCGAAAAACCGGAGGCGGACCTTCTTGCGGTCGGGCCACCACAACTGGAAGGTCTCGCACAAGAATTTCCCATACTGCTCGGGGGTAATCGTGAACGGCAGCGGCTGGCCCAGGCCGTCAAATTCCGCGAGGGGAATGTACTGGATGTGGTTCACCCCGAGACCCTTGAAGAACCGGTACAACTCGGCCGCATGCTCCACGTTGGCGCGGCTCAGCACGCACAGGATATTGAACTCCACTTGGTGCTTGTTCAGCAGCTCGAGAGCGTCCATGACCTTCCGCCACGTGGGCTTGCCCTGTTTGTTGTAGCGGTAACGATCGTGCAGCGCCTCGGGGCCATCCAGGCTCACCCCGAGCAGAAAATGATACTCGCGGAACAGCGCGCACCAGCGCTCGTCGAGGAGCAGCCCGTTGGTCTGGAGCGCGTTGCTGACCTCCTGACCGGGCCGCCCGCAGCGCTTCTGCAGCTCCACAGCGCGTTCGAAAAAAGGCGCCCCGGCGAGCGTCGGCTCGCCCCCTTGCCAGGCAAACACGCTCTGCGGATACGAGTAAAACAGGAAGCCGTCGATCAGGCGCTCAAGCGTGTCCTCGGTCATGCGGCGGCCGGGCAGGGCTTTGTAAGGGTCGGCCTCGCGGTCGAGGTAGAAGCAATATTCGCAGTCGAGGTTACAGACCGCCGACGCCGGCTTGATCAGCAGCGAAGTGATCCGCGGCGTCACGCCGAGCACGGGGAACACTTCTGCGCCGCCGCTCATGCCCGCGAGTGTAGCACCTTTGCTTCCACCGTCCGTTTCTGCTACGGTGATACATTCACTCGCAGCAGCAGCCGCAATCAGGAGGGTCTGTCAACCGACAATGCTCGTCGCGAAGAAGATTTTTCTCACCAAAGGTGTCGGCAAGCACCGGGAACGGCTCACCAGTTTCGAGCTCGCGTTGCGGGACGCTGGAATCGCGGCCCACAACCTCGTCCGCGTCTCGAGCATCTTCCCGCCACGCTGCAAACTGATCTCCCGCAAAGAGGGTCAGAAATACCTGGAGCCCGGCCAGGTGGTTTTCGCCGTGATGAGCGAGAACGCTACCCGCGAGCCGCATCGCCTCATCGCCGCCAGCATCGGCGTCGCCTTGCCCGCCGACAAGTCCACTTACGGGTACCTCTCCGAGCACCACTCCTTCGGCGAGACGGATCAAGCCGCGGGCGAGTACGCCGAGGAACTGGCCGCCGAGATGCTGGCCACCACGCTCAACGTGGAGTTCGATCCCGACCGCAGTTGGGACGAGAAGAAGGAGATCTACCGCATCTCCAACAAAATCGTCCGGACTATGAACCAGACGCAATCCGCCATCGGCGACAAGCGCGGCTGGTGGACCACGGTCATCGCCGCCGCCATTCAGATCTTCGAATAATGCACGACCATCCGACGAAGGACGAGATCCTTTCCGATCCGACCCGGCCCTTCGCCGTCGGCTCCGACCCCTCGGCCGCCTCCATCCTCGAGCGGATGCAGGGCACCGCCTTCCAGGGCCGCCAACTGGGACGAGCCTTCCAGGCCTGGAAAAATATGCTCGGCGACCGCTGCTCGATTCTGATGGGCATGTCGGGCGCCATGGTTCCGGCCGGCATGCGGCGCCTGGTCGTCTACATGATCCAGAACCGGCTCATCGACTGCCTGGTCTCGACTGGCGCCAACTTCTTCCACGACATTCACGAAACCCGGGGCTACTACCACTACCAGGGCTCGCCCGCCAGCGACGACGTCGCTCTCGCCGACAATCTCATCGACCGCATGTACGATGTCCTGGCTGACGAAGCCAAGTTCCGCGAGCACGACCGCTGGATCGGCGCGTTCGCCGCGAGCCTCGACCAGTCGCGTCCCTACACCACCCGCGAGTTCCTCTATCTGCTCGGCTGCGAGCTGGCCAAAACGGCGAAAGAGGACGGCATCGTTTCAGCCGCGGCCAAAGCCGGCGTGCCGCTGTTTTGCCCGGCCGTGGGCGACTCCTCGATCGGCATCGGCGTCGCGGTCAACCGCTACGAGGGCGGCAACCGGTTGGTCTTCGACGTCGTCGGCGACGTCCTCGAGATCACGCGCCTCGTCGCCGACTCCCCCGATACCGGCGTGATTTACTTCGGCGGCGGCACGCCCAAGAATTTCGTGCAGCAGACTGAAGTGGTGGCGATCATCATGAACACCGGCAAAGAGGGCCACAAGTACGCCGTGCAGGTGGTGACCGACGCCCCGCACTGGGGCGGACTATCGGGTTGCACCTTCGAAGAGGCGCAGTCCTGGGGCAAGATCCACAAGGACGCCATGATGGTCGATTGCCACTGCGACTCGACCATCGCCATGCCTATCCTGGTATCGGGCCTCGCCCAGCATCCCGAGCTGTTTCGCAACCGCTGGAAGCCGTCCTTCACGATGGGACGGGAGCTCGGCGTCTCGTTGCCGTAGGCCGATCCAGTTCGATTCCTCGGATCCGCCGCGATTCTACTCGACTCGATTCGATCCGCCCTGATCGGACTCGATTTCCATCGATCCGTCTCGACCGGCGTCGTTTCGCCGATTCGTCTCGATTTGCTCATTCGCCCCGATCCGCCCCGTTACAGAGCCGTGACCGTGAGGGAGCGGTTGCTGCAACCATTCGCAACTATGCTATTCACCCCGGCTGTCTCACAGGCGGCAGCACCTCTCCAGTGCCCTCGTCCCCGCCTGGCAGCGGGTCAATTAAATCAAACGACCGACCTAATCTCTAGGTCTCCAAAACGCCTCCAAAACCCCGTTTCCCACCCCATCTTGCCCCCAATTCGACGCCAAAGGGATCACGCACTCCCCTTTCCAGCGCCCCCGGCCGGCCCCCTTCCCTTCCCGGCAAATCCGCGCTCGTTCGGCTGACAACCTGCCACTGCCCCCCCGTCCGCCGCCACACGTCCATCAAATATCCGTGGACCTCGTACGGTTTGCCGTCAAACGTCCCTCGCCAGATCGAAAACTTGGACGTGACCACCCCGACGTCCCCGTAGACCCGGGCGACGAGAGCCGACTGCTCGAACTCCAGGATCTTGACATGGTTGAAAAGGACGTCAAACCATGCCGCACGCGCCGTATCCCTCGTGTTGTCCCAGCGGTGCAGCGAGAACTCTGGAGCCATCAATGCCTCCAGCTTCGCGCGGTCCTGACCGTTCATCGCGGTGCTCCAGCTCTTCGAGAGCTCCACGAGCTGGGCCCCGTCGCCAGGTGAACCGGCCTCGTTCGCCGCCGGGGGTGGCGAGGATCGGGGGTTGGTTTCCATGGTCGCCTCCATCTCTCAGTTCCGTCATTGACACGGCCAGCCGTGAGGCCAGCGCCTGCTACCCTACTACACTCTATTGCCCGTCCCCTGCAATGCCTTCGTTAGGCGGCGTCTCGCTATGGGGTGCCAAAGCGCCACTCGTCATAGCGGACATCCGAAAGAATACGATCGTAACGTTCGAGGAACGCTACGAGGCGGGGGCGATCGCGGTTGAGGTCCGCGACGAGCCGGTCCCCAGCGTTGGCGATTGCCTGAATCAAACCTAAGAGGTCGAAAGACTTGAAAGAGCCGAAGTCGGCTGGTACGTTCGCGGGCAGAGTACCAACATGGAAGATGAGTCCCTTGACCCGACCAGCCTCCACTCTACGTGAGGCCGCGTTCGTCATGTGGAGCAGGGAGTTGCGGAATTCCCACAGCTCGTCGGGTGTCACGTGCATCGGTGTAAGCTCGGCATAGGTGCTGAGCCACGACTGGAACACCCTCGGTGCGTCACCGAGCGTGAGGTAAGGGGCTGTCTAGAAACAACGTGATCAGACTACCGGTTTGCGAGGGCGGATTTCGT
>JBGPDC010000245.1:0-7717 GCA_041482115.1 Terriglobia bacterium
GATTTCCACATTCCCACCGCCTCGACGACGGCTGTCCTTATCCACCAAAAATAAACCCCGAAAGGAGCCCGAGCATCTTTGAACCCTCCCGTTCTTCAGGCTCATCCTTCAATGAGAATATGCTGAAGTTGCCCCCGCTCGCGCTACTATCGTAGGGACAACCTTGCTTCACCAGACTTCCGAGCTGCTGGCGCTCCTGAAACGGCACTGGGGCTACTCCGCCTTCCGTCCCAAACAGGAAGCCATCATCCGCACCATCCTCACGGGGCGTGACGTCGTGGCCGTCATGCCGACTGGCGGGGGCAAGTCGCTCTGCTACCAGTTGCCGGCGCTGGCCCTCGGCCGCACGGCCGTGGTCGTGAGCCCCTTGATCGCGCTGATGCAGGACCAGGCGGCGCAGCTCGAGCAGGCCGGCATCCCCGCCGCGTTTCTCAACAGCACGCTGACCGGGCCGGAGGCCGTGCAGATCCGGCGCGCGGCCGAGCGCGGCGAATTGCGGCTGCTCTACCTCTCACCCGAACGCCTCGCGCGCGAGGACACGCTGGCCTGGCTCGCCCGGCTGCCCATCGCCTTCTTCGCGGTCGACGAGGCGCACTGCATCTCCGAATGGGGCCACGAATTCCGCCCCGAATACCGCCAGCTCGGCCGCCTTCGCGCGACGTTTCCCGGCCAGCCCATCGCGGCCTTCACCGCCAGCGCCACGCGGCAGGTGCGGCACGATCTGGTCCACCAGCTCGGCCTCCACGATCCGGACAAGTTCGTGCTCAGCTTTCACCGGCCCAACCTGCGTTACATCGTGAGGCAGTGTGACGGACGCCAGCAGTTCTCCCTCCTCGTGGCGGCGATCGAATCCTACACCGAAGGCAGCGTCATCGTCTATGCGCCCACCATCAAGGGGGTGGAAGAAACCACCGCGCAACTGGAGCGGCGCGGCCTTTCTGCCATCGGCTACCACGGCCGGATGGAGGCCGAAGAACGCCAGCGCAACCAGGAAACCTGGATGTTCGGCGAGAAGCGCGTGCTCGTCGGCACCATCGCTTTCGGACTCGGCATCAACAAGCCGGACGTGCGCGCCGTCATTCACCTCTCGCTGCCCAAGTCCCTCGAGCAGTATTATCAGGAGGCCGGGCGCGCGGGCCGCGATGGCCGCGAGGCCGACTGTGCGCTGCTGTGGCAGAAAAAAGACGTTGGCCTGCTGGCCTATTTCATCGACCAGCTTCAGGATCCGGACGAAAAGCAGCGCTCCTGGCAGCGGTACCGCACCATACGCCGCTTTGTCGAATCGGCCCACTGCCGCCACCGCCAGATTTGCACGCACTTCGGCGAGACGCCCCGCTGGGATCGTTGTGAGGCCTGCGACGTTTGCGGCGTCGAGCTGGAGTGGCTGACAGGGCCAGTACAGGAGGCCGCCGAGCCGGTCCGCAAGAAGCGGGCGGCCGAGACCCGGCCGGTCCCCGCCCCGCCCCTGGACGAGAGCCTGCGGGAAAGACTGCGCGCCTGGCGCAAGGAGCAAGCGAAGCAACTCCACGTCCCGGCCTACGTGGTGCTGCACGACAGCACGGTGGAAGCGATCTGCCGGATGAAGCCGGGCAGCCTCGGAGAACTACTGGAGGCGCCCGGGATCGGCGAGCGCAAGGCGGAGCGCTTCGGCAAGGCGATTCTCGCGTTGGTTCGTCGCTGAATATGGTACGCGGATGAACATAGTGCGCGGCTGAACCGTGCAACCTGCGCGCGGGCGCTTTCGTCCACCGGGTATGCGCCTATCCTTGCCGGCGGCAGGGGCACTTGCCGCTTTGTCCTTCTTTTTTACGCAGCACTTGCCGGCCCAGTCGCTGTCGTTTGGGGTGAAGGCCGGCGTCCCCGCCACCGACGCCATCAAAGGCAGCTTCGGCAGCCACGCCGAGGCTCCGCGTTATACCGTTGGGCCCATGATAGACGTGGGCCTGCCGTTCTCGTTCGGCGTCGAAGTCGATGCCCTTTACCGCAGAACGGGTTATAGCACTTCCAACGAAGCGTTCGGCATCACCAACCTGACCCGGGTGCGGGCCAACTCCTGGGAGTTCCCGATCCTGCTGAAGTACTATCTGCCGGGCTTGCCGCTGCTGCGTCCGTATGTATCGGGAGGCTATGTGGGGCGGCGGCTCTTCAGCGTCAGCGGGCAGTCCCACACCTTCGGCCGGGACCCCGTCACCGGCGCGGTCATCGACCAGACCTTGAAGCTCGATACGTCGTTTCTGGTCCGGGACAACCCGACCCACGGCGTCGCGATCGGGGGTGGCGTGCGCCTGCGCCTGGGGCCGCTCAAGCTCTCGCCGGAGGTCCGCTACACCTACTGGACCGGACGCCCCTTCGACCAGTTCGGCTCGCGCGGGTTCTTCGTCCAGTCTCCGGAGAACCAGGTGGACTTCCTCGTGGGGCTGACCTTCTAGTCTCCTGAATTCCTTGTGGGGCGGATGCCCTCGTCCGCGCCGGACCCCCTGGTCCGGCTCTTGAACCATGCGGAAAAGTTCCTAGCGCCCAGCATTGTCGCGTGTCCGGAGCGCCTGCGGCTCACAGTGGAATGTTGCCGTGCTTCTTGCGCGGCATGGTGTCCGTCTTGTTGTCGAGCATGCGCAAAGCCGCGATCAGCTTGGGACGAGTCGAGCGCGGCTCGATCACGGCGTCGATATAACCCCGCTCGGCGGCCACATACGGGCTGGCAAAGCGCTCGCGGAACTCCGCGCTGCGCTCGACCCGCACCGCAGCGGCGCCCTCGCCGGCCGCCGCCAGTTCCCGCCGGTAGATGATGTTCACCGCCCCCTCCGGCCCCATCACGGCAATCTCGGCCGTCGGATAAGCGTAGTTGATATCGGCCCGGATGTGCTTCGAGCCCATCACGCAATAGGCCCCGCCATAGGCCTTGCGCGTGATCACCGTAATCTTGGGCACCGTCGCTTCGGCAAAAGCGTAGAGCAGCTTCGCCCCGTGCCGGATGATGCCCCCATACTCCTGCTGCGTGCCCGGCAGAAACCCCGGCACGTCCACGAAGGTAATGAGCGGAATATTGAAGGCGTCGCAGAAGCGCACGAAACGCGCGCCCTTGACCGAGGAATTGATATCCAGGCAGCCCGCCAGCACCGCCGGCTGGTTGGCGACCACGCCCACCGGACGGCCGTCCAGCCGGGCGAAGCCCACCACCAGGTTCTGCGCGAAGTGCTCCTGCACCTCGAAGAAATATCCTTCGTCGACCACCGCGTGGATCACGTCGCGTATCTCGTAAGGCCGGTCCGATTCCGCGGGGACTAGCGTATCTAGGCGCGTCTCCATCCGGTCGGCCGGATCGCTCGTGGGCCGCCGCGGCGGGTCCTCCTGGTTGTTGGAGGGCAGAAAGCTGAGCAGCTCGCGGGTAAGCTGCAGGCACTCGGCGTCGTCGCGGGCGATGAAATGCCCCACGCCGCTCACCTGGTTGTGCGTCATGGCGCCGCCCAGCTCCTCCTTGGTCACTT
Organism: Terriglobia bacterium; assembly: GCA_041482115.1. Classification (GTDB taxonomy): domain Bacteria; phylum Acidobacteriota; class Terriglobia; order Bryobacterales; family JACQDG01; genus JBGPDC01. The sequence continues at coordinate 3,486 of JBGPDC010000245.1, forward strand.
CCTCGTGCGTGACGGTCTTTATCACATCCGGCCCGGTGACGAACATGCAGCTCGTGTGGTCCGTCATCAGGACAAAATCGGTGATAGCCGGCGAATAGACGGCGCCACCCGCGCAGGGCCCCAGGATGGCCGAGATCTGCGGCACCACCCCGCTCGCCAGCGTATTCCGCAGGAAAATATCGGCGTAACCGGCCAGGGAGTCCACGCCTTCCTGGATGCGCGCGCCGCCGGAATCGTTGAGGCCGATGATCGGCGCGCCGTTCTTCAGCGCCAGGTCCATGACCTTGCAGACCTTCTGCGCGTTGGTCACCGAAAGCGACCCGCCGAAGACCGTGAAGTCGTGGGAGAAGACGTAGACCAGCCGCCCGCCGATCCGCCCGTAGCCGGTCACAAATCCGTCGCCCGGTATGATCTGCCGGTCCATCTCGAAGTCGTGGCAGCGGTGGGTGACCAGCCGGTCCAGCTCTTCGAAGCTCCCCGGGTCGAGCAACAGCTCCAGCCGCTCGCGAGCCCCGAGTTTCCCTTCCTGGTGCTGGCGCTCTCGCCGCTCCGGTCCGCCGCCTTCAAGCGCCGAGGCGTTGCGTCGCTCCAGCTCCTTGAGCTTCTGGGCCTGATCCATGGACCCCCAAAGTAGCAAAAAGCGGCACATCGCGCGGGTGAGGCTTTTTCGAGAGGCTCGGTAAGGCGTTTACCCGGTGCCGTCGTTCACTGCTCGCATGTTACCCAAGCATGGGGAGACCGTGCCGCATGCTGCTGTGGTTGAATCTACGTCATTTTGAAAAGAAGCTGGAGCAGAGGCGCACCTTGCTCGAAGAGCAGTTGTGCCTGGCGGAGGCCGGCCCCGAGGCGCCCGAGACCGGCTCTCTCGAAGAGATTCTTCGCCATGCCACGCGCGCGCAAGCCCAGGAGATCGAGGCCGCCCTGGGAAGAATCCGCCGGGGTGTTTTTGGAGTTTGCGAACGCTGCAGCGAGTGGTTGCCGCCGCAGCGCCTGGAAGCCGCTCCTTGGGCGCGGTGCTGTTTCCTCTGCCAGACGGTCAGACTCGGAAATCGGCTGGAACTCGTTCCCTACCGGGCTGCCCCCCACCTGGGCGCCGGGTCCAATTGCTGACGAGCAGCAGTCCTACTTCTTCTTCTGTTGCTTCTGCTGTCCGACGCGGACCTTGAAACGGCTGGACTTGGCTTCGGAAAACGCCTTGTGGTCGTGCCGGGCGACCGAATCGCGGATATAGTTCTCCACATCGGCGCCCTTCGGTACCACCGCCATCAGGGTGAAGTAATCCTTACACTCTGGACAATAGGGACGGAACTTCCTCACATTTGCGTGCGGCATTTCTTGCTTATTCCTTCCGGGAAGTCAAAAAACATTTTACCGCAAAAATCGCCGCCCCGCATCTACCCCCACGGCACCCTTCGCCCGGGATTCTGGAGGCTCCCCTTAAAGCCTTGCTTTCAATGACTTATAGGCTCGGATCGCTTCCTGGGCGACCTCCGGGTCGGGGTCGCGGGTGAGCTGCTCCAGGTAGGAGGCGCTCGCCGCGGTGCCGCTCACGGCCATCACCTGGGCCAGGTTTTTTTTCTGATCCCGGCTGCCCTTCACGAGCGGGCCGTAAAGCTGTGCGAGCACTTGGGGGTCCCGCGCGAGTTCCTCCAGGAAGGGCCGCGCCTCGCCCCGATGAAAGCTCGAATTCAACGCGTCGAGCAGATAACTGAGCGAGCTGTGATCGCCCAGCTTCGCCAGCGCGAAACTCATCGAGAGCCGGGGAGACTCGTCACGCTCGGCGGTGAAAGCCTTCTTGACCCGGTCGAGGTCGCTCTTGTCGCCGGCGCGGCCCAGACCTTCCGCAGCCGCCGCGCGCAAGTACTTGTCCCGGTCGTTGAGGTACTGGTTGAAGACCGGCCGGCTCGAAGCCTCCGGCAATTTCGCCAGCGCGATCAGCGCCGCCTGCCGGACCTTGGGGCGGTTGCCCGTCTTAAGGATGTCCTGCAGCACCGGAACTCCCTGGCGGTTCTGCAACTGCCCGGTGACCTCGATCGCCGCGATCTGCACCGGCTCGTTCAGGTCGCGTAACAGGAACGCGGTCTCCGGACCGGCCGAGCGGTCGCCGATCTTCTCGATGGCCCGCAGTGACTCCAGCATGACCTGGTCGTCCTTCGAGCGCAGCGCTTCGAGAAGCTGCGGCAGACCCGCCTTGCCGCGCAGGATGCCCAGCGCCCGGCAGGCCAGCGCCCGCGAGTCCATACTCGAGCCTCCCGACGCCACTCGCCCGAGCGCGGCGACCACCTCCGGGGAAACCTGAATGTAGGGATCGATCGCGAGCGTGCTGGTGTCGGTGAACCGCCCCTTGACGTTGGTGCTGAAGCGCTTGAGCGACGCCGTCCAGCCGCTCTGCACGTAGCCGGGCGAGTAGAAGTTCACCAGGCCATCCACGGCCAGGATCTGAATGTCGGGCTCCGCATCCCGGACCGCCTGCGTGAGCGGCTCGAGACTGTGCTGCGTGCCGATGGCCACGATCGCCGCGACCGCTTCGGCCCGCACCCGCCGGTCGGAGTCCTTCAGCAACGCCGCCAACTGCGGAATGTTTTGAGAGTCTTTCGTCTTGCCCAGTTGCTCCGCGGCCTTGGCGCGCCGCCCCGGGTCGGAGCTCTGCAAGTCTTGCTGGGCGCGGGCGTCCACGGCTACCAGCGCCAGGACCAAAAGGAAAGCCGGCAAAAGGCGCATCACACCTCGCAAGCGGCGGCAGTGGCCGCCTCTTCTTCGATTATACGAATTCGACGGTGACGCGCCCGGGAATCAATCCGGCCTCGTGTCCCAGGTCGAGCAGTTTCTGCGCCGCCTCCCGGACCTGGCTGTCGGCCTCGAGGGTGTGGTGGTTCACGTACATGCCGACGAACTTCTCCGCCAGACCGGGATCGAGGCCCCGGGCGAATTGCAGGGCATAGGAGAGCGCCTCCTCGCGGTGCGTCAGGCCGTACTCGATGCTCTGGCGCAGCACCCGGCAGCACTCCTGCTGTGTCGCACCGTCGAGCGACCGCAGCAGGGCGTTGGCGCCCAGCGGCAGCGGCAGCCCGTAGGTCTGCTTCCACCACTTGCCCAGATCCAGCACCCGATGCACGTTGAAGCTCTGAAAGCTGAGCTGGCCCTCGTGGATCAGCAGTCCGGCGTCTACCTCGCCCGCCGCCACCGCCTCCAGGATCCGGTCGAAGGGCACGAAACGGGGCTCGAAGTCCGGCTCGAGCAGGCGCAGCACCAGGTAGGCCGTCGTCCACGCGCCGGGCACCGCGATCGTCTTACCCTTGAGCTCGCCCGGGGCGAGGGGATGCGCCGATACCACCAGCGGTCCGTACCCATCGCCGACGCTCGACCCCGAGGCCGTGAGCACGTACTTGCCGGCGACATACGGGTAGGCGTGGTACGAGATCGCCGTCATATCGTAGCGGCCCTCGACGGCAGCCCGGTTCAGGCTCTCGATGTCCTGCAAGACGTGCTCGAACTGCAAGTGGGGCGAGCGCACCTTCTGCGTCGCCATGCCGTAGAACATGAAGGCATCATCGGAATCCGGGCTGTGCGCCACAGCGATCTTACGGGCAACGGACTGATCCATAGAGAACTAAGGGGTGAAACTAAAACTACCACACCAATTTTTTCGTCGCCAACTTTGACACCGCCCGCCCGCCTGGCTTAGCCTGAAAGTTCCCGCCGCCGTAAGCATATGGATCCTGCCGCTACCCACCGGATCATGGTCATCGTCGACGACCTGTTCTTCGCCGCCAAGATCGGGGAGACCGCCAAGCGCGGCGGCATAGCGGTGCATTTCGCCACCACCGAGGCCGGCGTGCTGGAGCTGGCCGCCCTGAAGCCCTCGCTCGTCATCCTGGACCTCAACCTGCACAGCCTCCAGCCGCTGAGCTTGATCTCCCAGCTCAAGAGCCACCCGGATCTCCAGCAGGCCACGGTGCTAGGTTTTGTTTCGCACGTCCAAGGGGACCTGAAGCTCCGGGCCGAGCAAGCGGGATGCGATGTCGTATTGCCCCGTTCCGCCTTTTCCCAGAACCTGCCGGAAATTCTCCAGCGCCACTCCGGCCTCTGAGGCGGACTCCTATCCGTTCGGATCTCAGGGCTTAGCCGCTGCCTTAAGTCTCTTTCTTAGCCCCTCTTAGGTGGACCGTCGTATGGCCTTTGGGGGGTCCCGCGGCCGACACTGCAAATTGAGCCCGTGGCCTGCGCCTGGC
>JBGPDC010000246.1:0-7660 GCA_041482115.1 Terriglobia bacterium
AAACCTTCGATCCGACGAGCAACGGCGACTCCATCGGCCACTGGGAGGGAGACACTCTTGTCGTGGACACCATCGGCTTCTCCGACCAGGGGGTGACGAGCATTCCGGGCGGCGGACGCCGCACCGGCGCCTCGCACCTGGTCGAACACTTTCGCCTGCTGGACGGCGGTCAACGGCTGTCGGTCACTTTCACCTGGGAGGACCCGAAGGTCTTCCAGAAGCCGCATACCTACCGGTTCATTTACTACCGGGCGCCGAAGGGCACGGAGGCGCGCGAATTCGGTTGCAATGCGAGCGACGAGGAGCGCGCGAAGTTCCTCCTCGAGCCTCCGCAGAATTGAGGTGTTCCCGTTGCCGGTCCCGGAGAGTTGCAGTATCGTAGAGATGGTAAGGATTCGCGCAGGGGTGGAAAGATGAAGGCGAGACTCGCGATCGCACTATGTGGCGCCTTGGCTTTCTCGATCGCGGCGCTGGCCCACCACGCCTTTGCCATGTTCGACATGACCAAGAACGTGACCTACGTGGGCACGGTGGTGGAGTACCGCTGGGAAAACCCGCATACCCACATCATTGTCAAAGTGGCGGAAGGCGCCGATCCGGCCACCGTCGGCACCTGGGACCTGGAAGGCGGCAGCACCAACATCATGGGCCGCCAAGGGTGGACCCGGGTGACGTTTAGGCCCGGCGACAAGGTGACGCTCGTCGCGCATCCCCTCAAGGACGGGAGCAAAGGTGCTTCATTGTTTTACGCCCTCCTGCCCGACGGGACGCGCCTGTATCACGATATCGCGCGGCCGAAGGCGGACGGCAGTCCGGAAAAATAGCGGCCGGGCCTCCGTTATGTCCCTCCTGGGCGTGTGCCACTGGCTGCAGAGCACCTCCTGGGCGGTGGCGATCCGCGAGTCCGATCTGGCCTTTCCCTTCATCGAGGGGACCCACATCCTCGCGCTTTCGCTCTCGGTCGGCCTGGTCGTGGTCTTCGATCTGCGGGTGTTGCGGCTGGCGTTTCGGGACGAGCCGGTGTCCCGCATCATGAAGCTGCTGGCGCCCTGGTCTCTCGCCGGCTTCGCAATCATGTTGCTCACGGGCGGCCTGCTATTCATGACGCAGGCGGAAAAGGCATACGGCAATACCTTTTTTCGCGCCAAGTTTCTGCTGCTTCTCCTGGCCGGGATCAACGCTCTCGTTTATCAGGTGAAGTTCTATCCGAACATGACGGCCTGGGATACGGCGCCGGTGGCGCCGGCGGGGGCCCGGATCATCGCGGTGCTATCGCTGCTTTTCTGGATCGGCGTGATCGCGTGTGGGCGGACCATGGCCTACGAGCTTTAGGCGGCGAGGATCCTGCGGATGTCTTGGCAGTACCTGGTGGAGTGGTGTTACAGCTCGCCCCTGGTGAGCCTCCTGCGGGATTGGAAGTACGGCGCGCCTGCCGTCCAGTCGGTGCATCTCTCCGGGCTCACGGTCTTGCTGAGCACGGTCGTAATCCTGAATTTCCGCCTGCTGGGGATTGGCATGCGGGGCCTTTCTCTACCGGTGCTGGCCAGCCAGCTCTGGCGGTGGGCCGCCGGCGCCATGCTCCTGACTATCTGCTCCGGCGTGGTCATTTTCGTTCTCGATCCGACCCGGTACCTGGCGAGCGGCCCCTTCCGGCTAAAAATGGCCCTGCTCAGCCTCGCGATCGTGTATCATTTCACCGTCTTCCGCCGGGTTACCAGATCGGAGCCGGGTGGGCGGTGGCGGAATATCGGCGTCGCTTTTTTTTCCCTGACGCTGTGGTTCGGCGTGGGCTGGGCGGCCCGGGCGATTGCATTCTTTTAGCAGCAGGAAGGTGTCCTCATGCCAGTCATCAAGGACCTCACGGCGCAGGCGGTACGCGAGCCGGTCAGCCGGCGCGAGTACAGCTTCCTCACCGTGCATACCGACGCCGGAGTCACCGGGCTCGGCGAAGTGTCCGGTGCGCCGGCGGCGGTCGCGGCGATCCTGCCGGAATTGAAGAGACTGCTCGCCGGGCAGGACGCCACGGCCGTCGAGAACTGCCGCCGGGTGCTGACGGGCGGCCCTGGCGAGGTGGCGCTCGCCGCGGTCAACTCGGCAATGCTCGACATCACCGGCAAGATGGCGAAGGTCCCGGTGTACCAGGTGCTCGGCGGACCGACGCGGTTCAAGGACAGGGCCGCCGCCAGCCTTCACGGCCGCACCCCGCAGGAGCTGCTGGGATCGCTGAAACAGGCGCAGCCGGCCGGGTTCCGCAGCTTCCTCGTGCCGCTCTCGCCGCCGGCCGCGCGCAACCAGGGACAGGCTTTCGTGCGGGGCGTCCGGCGGCTGCTCGAGCAGCTTCGCACCGCTGGCGGCGACGGGATCGACTTCGTCCTCGATTGCCAGGGCGCGCTGACGCCCGGCGACTCGCAGATGCTCGCGAAGGAACTGGAATCTTTGCACCTGCTGTGGCTCGATGAGCCGTGTCCCGCGCTCAACCTGCAGGCGGCGGCCAAGATTGCGGGCGAGTCGGTGACGCCGGTCGGATTCGGCCGCCACGTCACACGCAATAGCGAGTTTCAGGACCTGCTGCGCCAGGAGGCCCTGGACGTCATTCGTCCGGACCTCGCCCGCCACGGCATCAGCCAGATCCGGCGGGCCGCGGCGCTGGCCGAGACCTACTACGTGGCCGTCGCGCCCTTCCATCGCGGCGGACCGGTCGCGACCGCGGCCTGCCTGCACCTCGCGGCTGCGATCCCCAATTTCGTGGTGCAGGAAATACCGTGGCCGGCGGCCGCCGAAGATCGCCGCATGAGAGCGGAGCTGGTGGGCGCCGGGGTCGAGTCCGTGACGGAAGGCTTCTTCCAGTTGCCCACCGGCCCGGGCCTCGGAATCAGCCTGAACCCGGACGCCGTCCAGAAATACCGCGCGCTTTAAGGGAGAGTCACCCATGAATCGACGCCAGTTCCTCACCGGATTTTCCGCTGCGGCGGCGCTCGGCGGCCGCTCCGCCGCTCGCGCCGCCGATTGCGGCTGCACCCCTTTGCTTGCCGCCGCGCAGAGTCCGGCGGCTCCGGCGGGATGGCCGGCCCCCCGCCTCAAGATCACCAACGTGAAAGCCATCGGCGTCTCGCTGACGCCCGATTCCGACCGTCCTTATGTCTTCGTGAAGATCGAGACGGATCAGGGCGTCGTGGGTTGGGGCGAAGCCACGCTCGAAGGCAAGGCCGGTGCGGTGCTGGCCTGCGTCAACGATTTCCGCGATTTCCTCATCGGCCAGGATCCCCTGCGGGTCGAGCACCACTGGCAGTCGATGTACGTCCACACTTTCTATCGCGCCGGCCCGGTCATCGGCTCGGCGATTTCGGGGATCGACCAGGCCTTGTGGGACGTCCGGGGCAAGGTGCTCGGGCTGCCGGTTTACCAGATGCTCGGCGGTCCCATCGACCCGCGCGGCGTGCGGGGCTATTACCACACCAACGCCAGCACCAAGGACGAGCTGGTCGCCCTGCGCGGCAGCGCCCAGAAGCTCGGCGTCACCTGCTTCAAGGGTGGCATCCCCGGCTACTACGAATGGATCGAGGGCCATCGCGCCATCCGCCGCGCGGTCGATTCGATCGCGCTGCTCCGCGAGGGACTCGGCCCGGACATCGACATCGCGATCGACTTTCACGCCAAGACCAGCCCGGCGGTCGCGACCGTCATCTGCAAGGAGTGCGAGCCGCTGAACCTGCTCTTCATCGAGGAGCCGTGCCCGCCGGAGAACGTCAAGGCCATGGCCCGAATCGCGCGCCGCACGACGACGCCCATCGCCACCGGCGAGCGGCTCATCGCGTCCTTTGGCTGCCGCGAGCTGATCGAGCAGGACGTGGTCGATATTCTCCAGCCCGACATCAACCACGTCGGCGGGATCTCGGCGTTATGGAAGGTCGGGGCCATGGCCGAAGCTTCGGGCATCTCGATGGCGCCACACGCCTGCGAGGGTCCTATCGGCGGCCTTGCGACGCTCCACGTCGACGCCTCTATGCCCAATTTCCTGGTGCAGGAGATTTGCAGCGGCGTCACGCCCGAGACGAAGGAGAAGGTCTGGGAAGAGTGGCTCGGCTTTCCCGCGATGCGGATGGTCAATGGCTATTTCCCGCTCTCGACGAAACCCGGCCTGGGCTTCGAGCTGAAGGAAGAGTCGCTCGCCAAGTATCCCTTCGGCGGCACCCGTCCAATGGCGCGCGTGTTCCACGCCGATGGCTCGGTGGCGGAGTGGTAGGCCGGCCCGCCGCATGCAACGAATCTGCTTCCTGCTGCACGTCAAGAAGGACCGTCTGGTGGAATACCGCGAGCGACACGGCGAGGTGTGGCCCGAGATGCTGGCCGCCCTGCGCGAGACGGGCTGGCACAACTATTCGCTCTTCCTGCGCGACGACGGCCTGCTGATCGGCTACCTCGAAACCCCGGACTTTGAAGCGGCGCGCGCCGGCATGGCCCGCCGCGAGGTCAACGAGCGCTGGCAGCGGGAGATGGCGCCGTTTTTCGAGGACGCCGCGGGCCGCCACGCCGACGAGCAAATGGCTCCGCTCGTGGAAATCTTCCACCTCGATTGAGGCTATTTCTTCGACGATTCAGGTGGCGACGATTCCGGCGGGTTGTAAGGCTTCATGGCCAGCAGGGTCGACATGCCGGCGTTCTTTCCAGCCGGGGCGGGCGCCGGCGAGACCGCGGGCTCTGACGCCGGCGGCACGGCGTCGTTCTCTGGCACGGCACGCAGGTTGAACGAGGTGCTGCCGGCCATAACCAGATCCTGGGAACCGAGCTCGGCCTCGGTGGTCCTCGCGCCGTTCACGAACGTCCCGTTGGTGCTGTTCAGATCCCGCACGCGGCACGAGGCCTGATCGCACTCCACCACAAAGTGCACGCGCGAAAGCAGGCCGTCGTTGGCGATGACCAAGTCGGCGGCCTCACCGCGGCCCACCCGGCACTTTTGATTGGGCTCGAGCACCACGGCTTTGCCGGCTGCGGCCCCGTCCATGACTTCCAGAATGACGCGCATCGTATTTATTTTATTCCGAGCCAGTCTACTCTATTCCGAGCCAGTCTACCCCCGGGCTGAGGCCAGAAGCAATGACGGGCGTCATGGGATGCCGGAGCCCTTGCCGATACCGAACGGATAGGTCCCCACCGGCTCGTCGACCGAATAGGTCCTGGCCGCTGAGGGACCGCAGAAACTCGAGCAGGTCGGCCTTCTGTGCGGGCGTGATCTGCAGCCGCGGGGCCTCCGCGTCCGCGCCCCGGTCGCTCTCGTAGAACAGCAGCACTTCGTCCAGGTTCCGGAAAATGCCGTTGTGCATGTAGGAGGCGTGCGAGGCCACATCCCGCAGCGGCGCGGTCTTGTACTTGCTGCCGGGCACGTCGCCCATCATTTCCGGGACGCCGATGTAGTGCATCTGCTGGTTGGAGAGCAGCGGTCTTGTGGCACTGGAGGCAGCCGGCCTCGCCGCTAAAGAGCGCCAGGCCCCGCTGGGCCGCGGCGCTCAGGGCCTGCCGGTCGCCGGCCAGGTAGCGGTCGAGCGGACTGTCGCGCGAGACCAGGGTGCGTTCAAAGGCGGCCATCGCCTGCGCGATGCGGTCCCAGGCGAGGGGTTGCCCCGGGAAGACCGCGGCGAAGAGTTTCTGATATTCCGGGTCCTGCCGGACGCGCTCGGCGGCCACTTCCGGGTCGAGGTCCATTTCGAGGTCGTTGCGCAGCGGGAAGGCGGCCTGCTCCTCGAGACTGCCGGCGCGCGCGTCGTGGAACATCCGCCGCTGCCAGGCGACGTTGAACAGGGACGGCGTCTTGCGCCGCAATTCACTTTCCTTGAGGCTCCAGGCCCGCGAGAGTCCGTCGGCATAGAGCAGCTCGGGGCGGTGGCAAGTACCACAGCTTCGTCCCTTGGCCCCCGAGAGCCGGGTGTCGAAAAACAGCTTCTTGCCGAGGGCGATCTTCTCGGCCGTGGGCGGATTGTCAGCCGGATATGGCGGCGCACCCGTCAACGGCGCCAGGGCCTCGGCGGCCGGGCTCCCCGGCGAGGCCGCCAGTGCCGCAAGCAAGATCAAAGTTGCGACAGTCCGCATGGAGTATCCATTCTCCTCTGGGACCCCACTAAACGCAAACGCTAGTATCCACAGGCGCGGCGCAGCTCCGTGCGCCATCGAGCCACCGATGGCCAGCGACAAAATGTGTTGAAAGTGTCGTATTCTGTTGCATTTTGTACGCGCGATATTCGTCCCACCTCTCTAATACCAGTTTAAAGCCGAGGTCAAGCGAAACCGCCCGGCGCAGAAGGGAAGACGTTGAGCCGGTGGGAGATAAAGACGCGAAAGGCGTGTGACCGGCTCCCCTTGGGGTGATAGGCTGGGACCTGGATAGCGTGGGTAGTGTCCACAGGTGCGTTGGTGCGACGTGCTTCTTGGGGTCGTAGCAACCAGACGGCGATGGCGGCAACCAGGAACAGCAAAAGCAGTAGGAGTTTGACCCACCACGGAACCGGGGAGTTTGGTTGGTAAAATTGTCCACGCCGTTTAGGGATCTTCGTCGGCCCCCAGCTCTCGTCTGAGGTCCCATAGATGGGCGGGTCATGGTAGCGCTTCGGGCCGTCGTCGCGTCCTTCCTGCATCGCTTGGATCATAGCAGCGGGCTGGACCGCGCGGCAATCTGATAGAAGCCTGCGAAAGAGATTACAACCGGAAAAGCGGCCCGAGGGCAAACTCTAGGAGTTCGTCTTTATTGAACAATCGGCGGCCATCGCAGGACAGCACCAGGCGGTCGTTGTCATCCAAGTCGAAAGTCACGAACTTCTCCTCTTGGGTCGACTCTGAATGGGCATCCTTGTGCCGATAGTAGGAGAGTTGGATGCCATCAACGCAGTGTTCCGCGCGAATGGAGATCGCGGGATAGGCATCGTCCCTGGCCTCGAAGGTCATGACGTTGGGCTCATTGTAACCAATGCGATCGTTGCGGCCCTTACATTTCTGCATGAGGGCTCGCACGCCCTCGCGTCCCTCTTCGACGAAAGCCCGCCAGAAGCGATTGGACTGCGACCGCAGTAGGTCATCGCGTCGCAACTTCAAGGCGTCGCGCGTTTTTTGTTCGGCGTCCCGCTCATCCAGCCTCGATGACATTCGATCTGCCCACGTGGTACTCACAGCCTTGTCCTCCAACAAAACATTCTACAATGAAATGGTTTTAGAGGCAACGGCAGGTGTTTGCGTGATCTACGCAGACACCAAGTCCCCCAGATTCCAGACTCGATCCGTGATCTTGGCTTCCATCGCCGGGGTAGCGCGGATCGTCCGGTGAACGCGGCAGAAGTTGTAGTAGGCGAAGTGCAGGGCCAGCGCCGCCCGCAGGTTGTCCCACTTTTTTGAGAAGGCATAGGTCAGCCGCGTGAGCCGCTTGCACCACTGGCGCAAGCTGCCGTTCTGTCGCTCGATATGGGACGTGCAGATTCGTTGCCTTTCTGGGTCGCCGTATACGGGCGTGGGGATCGCCTCTACGCAATCGGGCGGGCTGTAGCGGCGGATAGCTTCCGGTTCGTTGTAGGCGTAGATTTTGACCAACTGGGCATAGTCCACGCGGTCGCCTAACATCTCCGCCACGGCGTAGGGATAGGCGTTCAGGCCGTCCGTGGTCAACTGAAACCGTTGCGCG
>JBGPDC010000247.1:0-7603 GCA_041482115.1 Terriglobia bacterium
GGCGCGAGCAGCGACAGCGCGGGATTCGGCGGCACGCGGCAGCTCTCAAAAGGGATGAAGGGGTCGTCCTGGGCCTGGATCAGCAGCGCCGGCACCCGGATCTCCGCGAGGAACCGCTGGGCCGAGCACTGCGTGTAATAGTCGAAGGCGTCACGGTAGCCGAAGGCCGGGGCGGTGACGTAGTGGTCGAAGTCGATGATAGAGCGGACGCGGTCCAGGGCGTTCGTAGCAAAGCGTCCCGGCAGGAGGCGCGCTTTGCGCCGCAAGCGCGCCGCGAGGCCACGCAAGAAATGCCATTGGTAAACGCGATTGCGCGGCTCGCCCAGGCGGCGGGCGCAGGCGGCCAGGTCGAGGGGAGCTGAAAGAGAGCAAACGGCCGCAACGTGCTCCGGGGGCCGCGCGCCCCATTCGCCGGCGAGTTTCAGCGCCTGGTTGCCGCCCATCGAGAAACCCACGACGCAGAGCCGCCGATCCGCGAACTGCTCAACCACCGCGCGCAGGTCGGCGGTGAGGCCGGAGTGATAGAGAGTGGGAGCCAACGCCTCGGTGCCGCCGCAGTTGCGCACGTTGAGCCGCACGACGTCGAAGCCCGCGGCGAGGGCGGCGGCGGCCATCCACCGCATGTAGTTCGAATCGGCCGAGCCTTCGAGGCCGTGCACGAGCAGCAGCAAGGGGGCGCCGGGATGTCGCCAGTGGCAGCGGCCGAGCACCTGCACGCCGGGCTCGGTCGCGAACAGGCGCGGCTCGCCGGGCTCGAGCGGGCAGGGCCAATGGCGGCCCAGAATCGTATTCAGATCGGCGTTCCGAACCAGCGGCGTGTAGGGGTCAAACTGGAGCGGTCCAGGCACCGCCGCATCCTAGCACGCCGCCTTTTCTTGCTCGACCGCAACTTTCCTCCCCGGGCGGCGTTTGTAGCTGGCGTAGGTAGTGAAATACCCGGAGGAGAAAAGAAAATGACGAAGCGAACCTTTCAGCTATCTGGGACGGTCCTGCTGGGCCTCGCGATGGCGGCCGGCCCGATGTGGGGACAGAATATCCGCAAGCGGGAGAAGCGGCAGCAGGAGCGAATCGCGCAGGGCGTCAAGAGCGGCGAACTGACCCCGAAGGAGACCGCCAAGATCGAGAGAAAGGAAGCGAAGCTGCACCGCGAGATCAAGAGGGATCGTGCCGACGGGGGAGGCCTGAGCCCGCAGGAGCGCGCCAAGATCACCCGCCAGCAGAACCGTGCTAGCCGCGAGATTTATCGCGAGAAGCACGACAACCAGACCCAGCAGAAGTAGGCGGGGTTCTTCCGCGCCGGTTCCTCAACGCGCCGCGACGTTGTAGAGGAACGTAAACTGCAGCCGGACGTTATCGCCGCGGAATTCGGCCGGCAGAGGCGGAAACGGATTGGAGGCGCTGATGCCGGCCACCGCCGCGCGGTCCAGGGGCTCGACCCCGGAGGAACCGGCAATCACCAGCTTCCCCACCGACCCTTGACGGAGGACCAGGAGCTGGATCGTGACCCGGCCGCGGGCCACGCCGAGCCGGGCGCTCTCGGGAATGACGGCGAACCAGTTACGCCGTACCATCGCCAGGATGCGCGTGAGGTAGGGCTTGAAGTCCACTCCCATGGGGTCGCTGAGCAGCTCGAGGTTGCTTCCGGCGTTACCCCTCGAAGGGTTGGTAAAGCCTCCGGGTATGCCGCCGAGATCGCCGTCGCCCACCACGGTGCCACCCAGTCCCGGGTTGTGCGCGAGGTCGCGCACGGCGCCCTCAATCACGGTGCCCGGACGCTGGGGATCGAGCAGGCCCGGCTGCTGCCGACCGGGGCGGCCGCCGGGGAGCGGGCGGCGGGCATCCTCTAATACCAGCTTGGGCGGCGCCGGGGGGACCGGGGCTGCCATGGACGGCGTCGTCAACTGGGCCAGTTGGGTGCCGCTCGGCTCCGGCCGGGGGACCAATTGCGGAGGCTTCTCCTCGAGCACCCGAGGATTCCCCTTGTCTTTCGCCACCAGGGGTTGGCCGGGCGAGGCGAAGGGCAGGAGGAGGCGCGGCGGGCGGATAGCATCCTTCGAGCCGAGGAACAGTTTCGAGGGTGGCCGGCTGTTGGGTTCTTTCTGGGTCAGCTCGAGCAGCGGCGGGTAGACGAGGGTGACGTGATCCTGGCGGGCACGCACCGGGGCCGGGGGGGGAGGCGCGAAGTGGACATAGGTGACCAGGCCCGCGACCACCGCCACGTGCAGCAGCACCGACGCCACGGCAGCCTCGCGGCGCCGCGACTGGCCAGGCTCGTCGAGGAGGTCCGCACAGAGCCGGAGCTCCAGATCGTCAGGCTCCCAGGACTGCACCAGGTTCACTATTGCCCGCTCGCCATGGTGGCCGCCACCACGCGGGCGTGCGACTCCATTTCCTCTATTATTCTAAGCGCCACGGCCAAAGCTTTTCGCCCGTCGTCCCCGCTCACGCGCGGGGGGGTCCGGTTTCCCACCGATTCGAGGAACGCGGCCAGCTCCCGCTCGAGCGGCTCGGCCTTGTCGACGGCGAGCGGGCGCACGTCCACCGTGTTGGACGGCCCCACAGTAAAGACGGCGCCATCCTGCCGGGCGTAATCCACCGAGACATATTTTCGTGGCTGGAAGAAGCGCAGCTTCCTGATCCGCTCGGTGGAGACCCGGCTGGCGGTGAAATTGGCCACGCAGCCGTTCTGGAACTGTAGGCGAACATGGGAGATATCGGCTCGGGGGGTCAGCACGGGGAGTCCCACGGCCCGGATCTCCTGGAGCGGGCTGTCGACCAGGCTGAGGACGATATCGAGGTCGTGGATCATCAGGTCGAGCACCACGTCGATGTCGAGGCTGCGGGGGGTGAAGACGCTCATCCGGTGGACCTCGAAGAAGAGCGGCAGCCGCGCGACCGCCGAGGCCGCCTCGACAGCGGGGTTGAAGCGCTCGAGGTGCCCGACCTGAAGGATGCGCCCGTTCTCCTGGGCGGCGGCGAGGAGCTGGTCGGCCGAGGCGAGGTCCGGGGCCATGGGCTTCTCGACCAGGACGTCGATGCCGTTGCGGAGCAGGTCCGCGCCGAGGGGGGCGTGCGCGACCGTCGGGACGGCGAGGGTGGCGGCGTCGATGCGGCCGAAGAGGCCCCGGTAGTCGGTAAGGGGCTGCGCCCCGAACTGGGACGCCAGGCTCTGGGCGCGCGCCGGGTCGGCGTCGGCAATGGCGACCAGCTCGGCGTTCGGAAGCCGGCTCAGGACTCGGGCATGCTGCTGGCCGAAGGCCCCGGCGCCGATGACGGCTACACGGATGCGGTTCATGGATAGTCCTCAGGCGGGCTGGTAGCCGGCGATGGCGACCTGGGCGCGCTCGGCGGCGCGCAACAGCTCGTCGCGGTCGAGCAGCAGGGTGCGGCCGGCATCGACCGCGAGGGCCGTGGCGTTGGCCTGCTGCATCACCTCGATGGTGCGGGGGCCGATGACTGGCACGTCAAAGCGCATGTCCTGGTTGGGCTTCGAAACTTTGACGACCGTCAGCGGGCGGCCGTTACTGAATTGGGCGGCGCGGAGCACGGTGGCGTCGGTGCCTTCCATGGCTTCTACCGCGACGCAGGCGCGCTCGCAGATCACCACGCTCTGGCCGATGTCGAAGGCGGCGAGGGCGCGCGCCACCTGGTGGCCGTAGGCGATGTCGGCCGCCTCGCGCTCGCTGACGGGACGGGCCGTCAGGGGGCCCTCGGGAGCGAGCAGCGGGGCCAGGAAAGTCGTCGAATCGATCAGTTGGATGCCCTCATCGCCGAGCACCCCCGCGATGGCACCGATGAGCGAGTCGGTGTTTTTGGTGGGCAGCGACAGCAGCAGCTTGAGCAGGCGCCAGTCGGGCTTGATCGAGGAAAAGATCTGGGTGTGCCGGACCTGTCCGGCCATCAAGGCGTGGGTGACGGATTCTTCCTTCAGAATTTCGAGGAGGCGCGAAAGCTCTCCGAGCGAGATCCAGTAGGAGCGGAGGGCCAGCCGTTCGATGGCCGGATCAGCTTCTTCCTTGATGCCTACCGCGATCATCTCGTGACCCGCCCCGCGAGCGGCCTCCAGCACCAGCAGCGGAAAGCGGCCGTTGCCCGCGATGAGCGCGTACTTCACCTGATGACCCCGCGCTCGGTCGACTGGATGAACTTTACCAGTTGCTCAATTTCCGGGCACGGCTCGACTTCGGCGGCGATCCGCTCGAGCGCCTGGGCGGTGGTCAGCTTGGGATTCTTGAGGAGCCGGAAAGCCTTGTGGAGCCGCAAGACGGTTTCGGGCGCGAGACCGCGCCGCTCGAGTCCCACTTTGTTCTCGCTGTAGACGCGCGCCTCGCGCTCGACGGCGGTGAGCGAGTAAGGCATCACGTCGCGCGTGATGACGCTGTAGCCGCCCACATAGGAATGGGCGCCCACGCGGCAGAACTGGTGTACTCCGCTGAAAGCCCCGATCCCGGCGTAGTCGCCGATGACGACGTGTCCGGCCAGGGTCACGCCGTTCGCCAGGATGCAGTGGGAGCCGATGTGGCAGTCGTGCGCGATGTGGGAGTAGGCCATCAGCAGATTGTGGTGGCCGATCGAGGTGAGCGCGCCGCCGCCCTCCGTGCCGCGGTGGATAGTCACGAACTCGCGAATGCAATTGCGGTCGCCGAGGCGGGTCTCGGCTCGCTCGCCCTTGTACTTCAGGTCCTGCGAGGCCACTCCGATGCTCGAAAACGGGTAGAACAGGTTGCCCGCGCCTACCCAGGTCGGACCTTCCATGTAAACGTGGCCCATCAGGCGCGTCTCGGGGCCGAGGTGGACCTCGTCGCCGAGGATGCAGTAGGGGCCGATATCCGCCGTGGGGTCGATCGTCGCGCCGGGGTGCACGACGGCGGTCGGGTGGACGGGCATGGAGCTAGGCGGGGGGTAGGGCGGCGCTCGCTTTGGGCTTGTCGGCGAGCGAGCACAGCAGGATCGCTTCGGCCACCACGACCCCGTTCACAGTCGCGGTGCCGGCCATCTTGCAGACCGAGGCCTTCTTCTTCAGAATCTGCATCTCGATGCGCAACTGGTCGCCGGGAAATACCGGACGCCGGAACTTCGCTTGCTCGATCGCGCCAAACAGCACCAGTTTCTCGTGGCGGTTCGGGAGGGCGCTGAGAATAAGCACGCCGCCCACCTGCGCCATGGCCTCGATGATGAGCACGCCGGGCATGACAGGGAAGTCCGGAAAGTGGCCGCTGAAGAACGCTTCGTTGGCGCTCACGTTCTTGAGGCCGACGATGCGTTCCGCCTCCATTTCGAGGATGCGGTCGACCAGCAGCATCGGGTAGCGGTGGGGCAAAATCTCGTGGATTTGGTTGATATCGAGCATCGGGACGGCGGGACGGCCTCAGCGCCGGTTTTTCGAGGTTGAAAACCCGGTATTATACCAGACCATGAATCCCCTGCTGGCGTGGGCCGTGGCGCACCGTCCTGAAATGATCGACTTCATCCGGCGCTTGGTCGAGCTCGAGTCGCCGAGTGACGACAAGGCTGCGGTCGACCGGCTGGGAGACTTTCTCGCCGAGCGGCTGTCGCGCGTGGCGACGGTGCGGGTCCACAAGGACCGCCGGTATGGGAATCATCTGCGGGCGTCGTTCCAACTGGGAAAGACTCGGCTGCCGGGGAAGAAGAAGAGCGGGCGTTTGCTGGTGCTGGGGCACCTGGATACGGTTTACCCGCGGGGCACGCTCGCACAGATGCCGTTCCGCATGGCCCAGGGACGGCTGTGGGGACCTGGGGTCTTCGACATGAAGACCGGCCTGGCCATTCTGGTGTTCGCGGTCGAGGCGCTGCGCGAACTGGACCGGCCGGTGGCCCGCGAGGTGGTAGCGCAACTCAATTCCGACGAGGAGGTCGGCAGCCCATCCTCGCGTCCGCTGACCGAGGCCGCCGCGAAGCAGAGCGCCGCCGTGCTGGTGCTCGAACCGAGCGCGGGACTCGAAGGGCGCGCCAAGACCGGGCGCAAAGGGGTCGGCAGCTATACGCTGCGCGTGAAGGGCAAGGCCTCCCACGCGGGACTCGACTTCGAGGCCGGGGCGAGCGCCGTGCTCGAGCTTTCGTGCCAATTGCTGAAGCTCGCGGACTTTACGGACCTGAAGCGGGGCATCACGGTCAGCCCCGGCCTGATCGGGGGTGGCACGCGGTCGAACGTGGTCCCCGAGGATGCCTGGGCGGAGGTGGACGTCCGGATCGCCCGGCGCGCCGACGGGCCCCGGCTCGACCGGCGGTTCCGAGGGCTGAGGCCGGTCGACCGGCGGACTCGCCTGAGCATCGAAGGCGGCCTGAACCGTCCGCCGCTCGAACGCACGGCCGAGGTCGTGCGCCTCTACCGCCACGCCCGGGGCCTGGCGGCCGAACTGGGCGTCGAGCTGGGGGAAACCCAGGTCGGCGGCGGCTCGGACGGCAACTTCACCGCGGCCCTCGGCGTCCCCACATTGGACGGCCTCGGGGCGGTCGGCGAAGGGGCGCATGCGGCGCATGAGAGCGTCCTGATCGACCGGCTGGCGGATCGCGTGGCGCTGGTGGCGCGGCTGATTGAGACGCTGTGATCTGCCGTTGTTGCGAACACCGATAGTGTAGAATCGGTCAAAACGCGATGGCTCTTTCGACCGCACGTTCCGCAACAGGGTCGTGGGACACTCGCCGGAGACCGTGTGGGTCCATGGGTTCTGTCACGCCGTACCGTGGTTTGAGAAGCGCGAAGACTTCGCGGGAGTGGCGCACAAACCAAACCAGCCGACCTTGATGCAGGCTGCCCAACCGTAATAAATTACGGTTTCCCGTACAGCTTTCGATCCCAATACGATATGAACCGTCGTCGAGCTTGGCCTTTTCGCAGTTTCCTAGCTTTTATCGCTCTTCGCAACTCGGGAACGCTCATTGCTAGAGCCTCCGCTACTCGCCTTTCGTAGTAAAGTGTGGGCGTGCGTTCGCCCGACATGACGCGCGACGGGTAAGATTCGTCTATGTGAAGATCCGGTAGTGGGTCTATTACTGCGGGTAGTGGGTCAGTTTGAAAGATCGCTGGCGTCCAAATTGAACGCGGCGCACCACTGATCGCCTTTTCTTTGAAAGTTCATGATGTTCCCAAAAAGAGAACGTGCCGCTGTTATGGCGTCCCGTTCCGAGTCGAATGAACGTTGCGAAACAAAGGCAAGTTTCATCATAGTCGCTGGGGCCTTGCGATAGCGGAATGGGAGCAGCGAAATGTGGAATCGAGTCTCGAACTCTTCGTCTTTCGTTATCGTGATCCAGTACTTGCGTGTCTTGATCCAGCGTGTCATGGCAATCTCCATAGATTCAAACTGACCCACTACCCGACTGCGAGTATATGCGCAACATATCTCCTCCCGCAAGAGGGAATGTGAGCTTTAGATAGAAACCGCCTCGCCACGCATTTCCAGTCCTCAATTGACCCAAAACGATCAGAACGTTGCGAGACCCTGCGTAATGAGCTCGTAATAGTGGTTCCTTTCCCAAAAGTGTAATTAGCCTGCGGCGGGCAGCGGGAGGCGTGCGCAGCAGTGATAGATGGCTGCCGTAAAGTGGGCGACGCTGCGGAAGCCGAAGGAGCGGTGGCTGA
>JBGPDC010000248.1:0-7587 GCA_041482115.1 Terriglobia bacterium
CATTCCCACCGCCTCGACGACGGCTGTCCTTATCCACCAAAAATAAACCCCGAAAGGAGCCCGAGCATCTTTGAACCCTCCCGTTCTTCAGGCTCATCCTTCAATGAGAATATGCTGATGGACTTATTAGTTTGCTGAAAAAGCGCAACTGCGTGGCATACGCCACAAGTAGTATTACGGAAGATCGCCTTCGGCGGCGAGCGCCCCCAGCAGGTTCTCGAACGCCGTCAGAGTACGATCTACTTCGGCCTCGCCGTGCACGGCGGAGACCACGCCGCCCGGCCAGCCCACGAGGTCCACGCCGCTCGCGAGGAAGCCGGCGCGAATCTTCTGCAACAGCTCGACCGGCGTCGCGCCCTTGAGGCGCGTCCAGGGCACGCGGCCTTCGTAGATGTCCGCGGGTGAGACGGCCCCGCCCGCCGAGTTGGGGAAGATGTGGAAGCCGGAGAATTCTCCGTAGACGCACCACGGGAGGCCGTGTTGCTGCAGGAGGCGGTTCATGCCGCTGCGGATGGCGGCCGCAGTGTGATTGGCGCGCGCAATCAACTCGCCGTCGCGCAGCAGCCGCAGCGTGGCGAGACCGGCCGCCGCGGAAATGGGTGAGCCGTTGAAAGTCCCCTGGTGCAGGACGGCGGGCGGTTGCAACTTGTCGCCGTTGGGACGGTATTCCATCAGGTTCAGCAGCTTGGCCCGGCCCACCAGCGCCGCACCCGGAAAGCCGCCGGCGATAATCTTCGCCAATGTGGTCATGTCAGGCGTGACCTGATAGTGCGCCTGCGCGCCCCCCGGCGAGCAGCGGAATCCCGTGATGACCTCGTCGAAGATCAGCACTATGCCCCGCCGTGCCGTCACCTCGCGCAATTCGGGCAGCACTCGCGGATCGAGCGGGATCTGACCGAAGCTCGCGCCGGTAGGCTCGACGATCACGGCGGCGATGTCGTCGCGGCTTTCGCAAATTTGCCGGATCCCGGCCGCTTCCCCCGGCGAGCAGAACAGCACGCGGCCGGCGGTCTCGGGCAGGATGCCGGGCGCGCCGTCCGGACCGGGCACGGCGACCTGGTCGTGCCAGCCGTGAAAGTGTCCGGTTATGCGGAGGACCATCGGCCGTCCGGTCGCGGCGCGCGCCAGGCGCAGGGCAAGCAGAGTAGCCTCGGTGCCCGAGGAGGTGAAGCGCACCCGCTCGGCCGAGGGGACCATCTGGCGGATCAGCTCGGCCCACTCGATCTCGAGCTCATGCGACGCGCCGTAGTGTGTCCCGCGGGCGAGTTGCGCCGTGACCGCTTCCATGACGGCGGGGTGGTTGTGCCCCAGCAACAGCGCCCCGTGACCGCCGAAGTAATCGACGTACTCGTTGCCATCGACGTCCCATTTGCGGGGTCCGGAGGCGCGGGCGACATAGAGGGGATGCGGCTGCAGGTAGCGGCCGACGTGGGTGATGCCGTCGGGAAAAAGCCCCTTGGCGCGCGCGAAGAGGCGCGCCGAGCCGGGCGTTTTCTCGGCATAGGATTGCAGAATACGGGACTGGGCGAGCGGAACGGGGCGCGTGGCGGCGGGCACGACCGCAGCATAACACGGCGCGGGGTGGCTACCGGGCCGGTCTGCTCGCGGCGCGCGGGATCACGTGGATGGAGGTCGCCTTGACAGCGGCGATGACTTGCCGTCCGGGGACGAGCTGCAATTCTTCGCAGGCGGGACGCGTCACCAGAGCCGCCAGTTCGAAGCCGCAGTCGAGCGCGACACGTACCAGCGGACCCTCGAGAGTGACCGTCCGCACGACGCCGGGGAAATGATTGCGGGCACTCTCCCCTCTGCGCGGCTCGGTTTCGAGCAGCACGTCCTCGGCGCGGATGCAGACCAGCACTTCGGGCTCGTGGAGATCGCCGGGGTCGGCGGCGAGGATTCGCACGCTGCCCACGCAAGCCTCGACGAGCCCCTCCCGCACATCCGCGACCCGAGCCGCCACTACCGTCTCGACGCCGACCGACTCGGCCACCAGGCGATCGGCCGGACGGCTGAAGACCTCTTCGACGGGGCCGGCTTGCCGTACTTGTCCCGCGACGATCACCACCAGGGTGTCGCCCAGCGCGAGAGCCTCGTTGCGGTCGTGGGTGACGACGACCGACGGCACGCCGGCTGCGAGCAGCAGGCGGCGCAACTCGGCGCGCAGGAGGGCGCGGGCCGGAGCATCGAGCGCGGCGAGGGGCTCATCGAGCAGCAGCAGCCGGGGAGAGGGGGCGAGAGCGCGCGCCAGGGCGGCGCGCTGTTGCTGGCCGCCGGAGAGCGCGCGCGGCAGCCGGTCCTCGAAGCCGGCGAGGCCGCAGCGTTCGAGCATCTGCGTGGCGCGCTCGCGCTGTTCCGCCGCGGGCAAGTGCGACAAGCCGTATTCCAGGTTGCCCCGCACCGAGAGATGCGGGAACAGCGCGTACTCCTGGAACAGGTACCCCACCCGGCGCTGCTGGGGTGCGAGCGAGACACCGGCCGCGGCGTCGAGCCAGACCTCGTCCCCGCAGCGGATGACGCCCTGCTCGGGACGCTCGAGCCCCGCGAGGCAGCGCAAGATAGTCGTCTTGCCGGATCCCGAGGGTCCGAACAGCACCGTGACACCGGCGGTATTCATCGCGAGTTGGAGCGTGGCGCGGACGACGGTCCCGCCCGGGTACCGCTTTTCGAAGCCGGCGGTGAGGACGTCGCCCATGCCTATTTCGCCGGCCACACCGCCCAGACCCGGCGCTGCAGGGCATAGGTCACCGCCAGGACCAGGAACGAAATGATCAGCAGCAGGAGCGCCGTCTGGCCGGCGCCCGCGTAGTCGAGCGCCTGCACGTGGTCGTAAATCGAGATCGACACCGTGCGGGTGACGCCCGGCAAGTTGCCGCCGACCATGAGAACGACCCCGAACTCGCCCAACGTGTGGGCGAAGCTCAGTACCATACCGGCGACGATGCCCGGCAACGCGAGCGGCACAATCAGGCGGAAGAAGGTCGCCAGGCGCGATACGCCGAGGCACCAGGAGGCCTCGATCATCCGGCGGTCCACCCCTTCGAGTGCGGCGGTGAAAGGCTGCACCGCAAATGGCAGGCTGTAGAGCACCGAGGCGACCAGCAAGCCTTGAAACGAGAAGGGCAGCAGGCGGCCGGTGAGGATCTGGTAGAGGTGCCCGAACGGGCTGCGCGGACCCATCGCGAGCAGAATATAAAAGCCGAGGACTGTAGGCGGCAGCACGAGCGGCAGTGCGACGACGGCTTCCACGAGGAAGCGCCAGCGGATCCGGCAGAAGGCCAGCCAGTAGGCGATGGGCAGTCCCAGCGCCAGCAGGATCAGGGTGGTCCAGGCCGAGAGCCGCAGGCTCAGCGCGATTGCTTCCCAGTCCATATCAGCCTCCTGGAGTGAAGAAACCGAAGCGCTTCAGGGTAGCGCGTCCCGGGGCGGCCAGCACGAAGTCGCGGAACTGGCGGGCGGCTGCGGGATTTCGTGCGGCCTTCAGGATCACGCCACCTTGCTCGAGGCGCGGGGCGGCGTCGAGCGGGACCTCCCAGTAGCGTCCGGCAGCGGCCACCGGCGGGGCGAGGGCCAGCGAGAGCGCGAGGACGCCGGCCTCCGCCGCGCCACTCTGGACGAATTGCAGCGCCTGGGCGACATTCTCGCCGTAGACGAGTTTTTCGCGCACGGCTTCGTAGACTCCGAGTGAGCGCAGCGCCGCTTCGGCCGCCTGGCCGTAGGGGGCGTGCTGCGGGTTGGCGATGGACACGTGACGCACCGCCGGGGATCGTAGCGCCGCAACGCCAAGCTTCTGGACATCGAGCGGGGAGGTGGCCGGGACCCACAGGACGAGCCGTCCGGCGGCGTAGCTGAAGAGCGAGTCCGCCGGCGCGAGGCCCTGCTCCACGAGTTTCTTCGGGAACGACACGTCGGCGGAGAAGTAGAGGTCGAAGGGAGCGCGGTTCACGAGCTGGGAATAAAAGTTGCCGGAAGAGCCGTAAGCCACGCTTACCGAGACCTCGGGATGGAGCCGGCGGAAGTCCGCGACGATCTCGGGCAGCGCGAACTGCAGGTCGGCGGCGGCGGCGACCGAGACTTCGGCCGGGGGCCGCCGGGGGCCGCACGCGGCGAGGGCTACCAGTAGCCCTGCCAGGACCCAACTTTGCCTCTTGCATCCCATTGTCGCTTTTACATTATAATGTCTTTTTTACATGTCACCAACCCGGCGCCTTCTGATTCCGCTGCTGCTGTCGGCCACGGCCTTGTGGGGCCAGTCCGGCAAGGCGGAGTTGTTTGGCCTGGTCACGGACGCCGCGGGGCTGCCGGTGGCCGTGGCGCAGGTGGGAATTGAAGAGACGTCGACCGGGGTGCGGACCTCCGGTGTGACCTCGGTGCGCGGCGAATACCACTTCTTCGGCCTGCCCGCGGGAACCTACCGGATACGGGTGGAGAAGGCGGGCTTCCGAGGCTACGAGCGGACCGGCGTGCAGTTGCGCGTAGCCGACCGCACCGCGCTAGACGTGCGCCTGGAAGTCGGCGGCGTCTTCGAGACGGTAGAGGTCACGGCGGCGGCGCCGCTGCTGCAAACTACCAGGGGCACCGCCAGCCTGGTCGTCGATCAGAAGAAAGTCGTCAACCTGCCGCTCGACGGCCGCAACTTCGTCCCGCTGATCGCGCTTTCTCCGGGCGTGAGCTTGCCGCCGGGCTCGACGCTGCCGCGCCTTGACGGCAGCCGTCCGCGAGTGAGCGAGTACCTCTACGATGGCATCAGCGTGTTGCAGCCCGAGCCGGGGCAGGTAGCCTATTTCCCGATCATCGACGCCATCGAGCAGTTCCGCGTCGAGACCAACAGCTACTCGGCAGAGTTTGGACGCTCGAACGGTGGCGTGATCCTGGTGAGCCAGAAGTCGGGCGGGAACTCGCTGCATGGCAGCCTGTTCGAGTTCTTCCGCAACGAAGCGCTGAACGCGCGGAACCTCTTTGCCACGACGGGGCCGAAGCCGCTGTTCCGCCGGAACCAGTACGGGTTCGTGCTGGGTGGGCCGATCCAGAAGAACCGCACCTTCTTCTTCATGGACTGGCAGGGGACGCGGCTGGGCGCCGGCACGGTCCGCACGAGCACGGTACCGACCGTAGCGCAGCGCGGAGGCCTGTTCGCAGCGCCTGTCTATGATCCGGCCGCGGGACGCCAAGCGGCGTTCGCCAACGACACGGTACCGATGAACCGCTTCGACCCCGCGGCGCTCGCGGTGCTGGACCGGTATCCGGCGCCCACCCTGACGGCCACCGCCAACAACTATCGGCGGGTCGGCGTCGACCGCAGCACTACCGATCAGTTCGACCTGCGACTCGACCGCTACTTCACCAGCCGCCATCGCGTCTTCGGCCGCTATGCGTATCTGCGGGACGAGAGCGTGCCGAGCAGCCCGCTCCCCGACGGCAGCGGCCTCCTTACCTCGGCGGTTATCGGCGACACCCTGACCCACGCCGGCAGCCTGGCGCTCGAGCACAGTTGGACGCTATCGCCGGTTACACTCCATCAGTTGCGCTTCGGCTACACGCGGCGCGGCTTCGGACGCAACCAGCTTCGCACCAGCGAGCCAGCTTCGCAGGTCTCGGGGATTCCGAATATTCCGGCCTCGGCCTATGGGGACGTGCTGCCTATTTATAATATTGTCGGCTTCCAGCAGCTCGGACCCTCCGCCAACAGCAACGCCGACTTCACCACTTCGGTCACGCAATTCGTCGACAATTTTTCCACGGTGCGCAGGGGACCTAGCCTGAAGTTCGGAACCGATATTCGCCTGGAGCGCCTGGACATTTTGCAGCCACCGAGCCCGACCGGCCAGTTTCAATTCACCAACATCCTCACCAGCGGGCTTTCGGCCGCCGGCGTCCCGCTCGCCAACACCGGCAACAGCTTCGCATCGTTCCTGCTCGGCCAGGTGCAGGGTTTCAGCATCGACTTGCAGGAGGGTTTCCTCAAGCCGCGCGCCACCGTCGCCGAGTTTTTTGTGCAGGAGGACTGGCGGGCGACGAGCCGGCTGACTCTTAACGCCGGGGTCCGCTACACGCTGAACTTTCCCTCGACGGAGGCCAACAACCGCGCCGCGGTGTTCAACCTGGGCACCGAGAAGCTGGACTTCCTCGGACAGAACGGCGTTTCGCGCGCGGCGCGCCATCTCGAGAAAACCAACTTCGGCCCGCGCCTGGGCCTCGCCCTCCAGCTGACGGATTCCTTCGTGCTGCGGTCCGGCTACGGTCTCACCTGGATCGAGCAGGCCGGCATCACCACGCCCTTCACCACGCCGCTCTTCCCGTTCATCCGCACGGCAGGCCAAAGCTCCCTCGACAACATCAACCCGGCCTTCGTCCTCTCGCAGGGGCCGCGCGTGGACACCGCGCCGCCTAATCCGGATAGCGGCCTCGGGCAGGGGGTGTTCGGAGTGCAGAGCAATCAAAAGAGCGGCTACGCCCAGCAGTGGAACCTCTCGCTGCAGAAGACGCTCCGCCAGGACTGGAGCGTGGAAGCCGGCTACCTGGGGTCGAAGCTCACGCGGCTCGGTGTGCCCGACGCCAACCTGAACCAGCTCACGGTGGACCAACTGGCGCTAGGCGCGGCGCTGACCCAGCCGGTGGCGAATCCTTTTTATGGGCAGATCCCGGCGTCGTCGTCGCTCGGCGGCGTAACGATCGCGCGCCAGCAGTTACTGCGGCCCTATCCCCGCTTCACGACGGTGACACTATATCGCAATAATACAGGTAACTCGACGTATCACTCCTTCCAGGCCCGCGTCGAGAAGCGCTTCTCGGCCGGGCTGACGTTTACCGTGGCCTACACTTTCTCGCGGCTGATCGACGACGCCGGGGCGGTGTTTGACGCGGCCATCCTGACCGGCCCGGTGGCGACGTTCCAGGCGGCCGACAGCTTCAACAAGCGCCTGGAGAAGGATGTCTCGACCGGTGACCTCCGGCACAACCTGGCGAGTGGATTCGTCTACGAGCTGCCCCTCGGGCGCGGCTGGCAGGTGGGGGGGATCTTACGCGTGCAGTCGGGAAGTCCCTTCGCCGTCACCCAGGCGACGAATCTCAACGCGTTCGCCGGCTTCGGCATCCAGCGGCCCAATCGCGTGGCGGACCCCAACCTGCCTGCCGACCAGCAAACTACGGGGCGCTATTTCAACACCGCCGCCTTCACGCCCGCGCCGCAGTTCACTATCGGGAACAGCTCCCGGAACCCCGTACTCGGCCCGCCCTACCGCGCCTTCGACCTGATGGTGGGAAAAACCTTCACGTTAAGCGAGCGCTGGAAAGCGGAGTTCCGCGCCGAGGCGTTCAATGTGACCAACACACCGCCCCTCGGCAATCCCAGCGGCAGCTTCGGCACGCCGGCTTTCGGCACGATCACTACGGCGTTCGATCCACGGGTGTTCGAGTTTGTCGTGAAGCTGCACTTCTGAGGACCTGCGCTACAATTTGAGAAGGTAGCTCTATGAAAATACTGGGTGGTGTGGTCCTCGCTATGGCGCTTTCCACTGCTTCGTTCGCTGCTTCGAGCGTGCATGAATTCACGATGCACGCGATCGACGGCCAGCCCGTCTCGCTCGG
>JBGPDC010000249.1:0-7449 GCA_041482115.1 Terriglobia bacterium
GTGAAGAAGAACGCCATCATGCAGATCGACTTCGCGCTCGATGCGGAGCGGAACGAGGGAATGCCGCCGGCCCAGGCGATTTACCGCGGCTGCCTGATCCGGTTCCGGCCGATCATGATGACGACCATGGCGGCGCTGCTGGGCGCCCTGCCCATTGCGCTTGGTGTCGGCGCCGGTGGAGAAAGCCGCCGCCCGCTGGGATTGTGTGTCGTGGGCGGGCTGTTGTTCTCGCAGTTGATCACGCTCTACCTGACGCCGGTGATCTACACCTACCTGGCGAGGCTGCACGGCGTCCAGCACCCGGCCGCCTCGCAAGAGCCCGTATTTACAGCGGGAGACTGAGTAATCGGCCCACGGGGGCGGGTGGCTACCGCCGGCGGTCGTCTCCGCGTCCGTTCCCGCGGTGTTCTTCCTTGTATCGGCGGCCGGATTGTTCCGCCTGCGCTTCCCGCTCACTTCGCTGCCGCAGCTCATGCCGTTCCACCGGCCGGGGCGCCACGTAGCGCTGGACTGTGTAAGGGTGCGCATACCCGTTGCGGTTGACCCAGGTCCGGCCCCACGGGGCGTTATTGATGATCACGGTATGTTGGTTCCACCCCATGCGGTTGTAGCCCCATCCCCAGGGCCGATAAGCCGGGCCAATGGATACGCCGAACCCGAAAGTGATGCCTCCATAGCCGCGCCTCGGCCCGACAAAGACCACTCCCGGGTCGTAGTAGGGGACGACGATATAATCCGCACGCGCCGGCAGGATCTCGATATAGGGACCGCCGCTCACGATGACCTGCCCGTTGGACCGCAGGTACCCGTAATCCCTGGCCCGCTGGCGCATCCTCTGCACGGCGTCCATGACCTCGCCGGGCTGGCCGAGGAAAGCGTTGCCGAGGTCCTCGGTCCAGCGCATGTCGGAAGCCATCATATTGAGCACCGAGGGAAACGGAAGCAGCGCCTGCACGCTCGGATCCCAGGGCAGCCGGTCATCCTCGATGTTCCGGGCCAGGGCGTCACCGGTGAGGTAGTGGTGCTGATCGGCCCAGCGGGCGGCCTCGGGGACGTCGCCGGGATAAGTGGCGGCGGCTAGAATCTGCGCGAGCAGCGGATCGGGATAGAGCGCGATCCGCGAAACCAGCCTATCGAGCTCGCCGGGCGGATACATCGGCGGCCCTTGGGCCAGCGCGGGGGCCGGCAAAAATCCGGCCAGGGACACCGCCGCCAGGAGGGCGGTGAGGAGCACAAGCGCGCTTTTGGTGGTCCGCTGTGACGATGGCATCTGGGGTCACCTCCTAATTCTCTGAACGCTCGCTGATAGAATACACGACCCCCGTTGGGCAGGCGACGTGATTCATCCGCTGCTTTCACAACAGGAGACGAGGCGGCCGGTGGATATGGTTTCCGAATAAGTGATTTTTCGGACTGGATTAGGGTCCGCGAAGGTGCTCAGTCTTCGGGTGGCGCGTCGAAGGAAAGCTGCTTCTGGAAGCCGCCGGTTCTCCAGGCGCCGAAGAGGAGTCCCACGGCGAGCCACGTGAAGCCTACTACCTTGGTGTGATCGGCGAGGTTCCACCAGATTCCGGCGCAGATGGTGAACCCGAGCAACGGCGCGACCGCGTCGAGGATCCGGCGGTCCGGGTTGCGGAGAAAGAAACGCCGGAACGCCGAGAGGTTCACGCCCATGAAGCCGAGCAGCGCGCCGAAATTGATCAGCTCCGCGCCTTGCTCGTAGGTCAAAACGAACGAGCCGGCCAGGGCGAGCCCGCTGATGAGCAGGACGTTGTTCGCGGGGACCCGGGAACGCTCGCTGATGTGCGCGAAGAAGCGGGTGGGCAGCGCCCCGCTGCGTCCCATGCCATAGAGGAGGCGCGCTCCGGAGAGCTGCGCCCCCGAGCCCGACCCGAAGTTGGCCACCAGCAGGGTCAGGCTCAACGCCACGGCCAGGATCGCTCCGCCGGCGAGGCGGGCCGTCTCGATGTAGGCCGTCTCGACGGTTAGGAAGCCCTTGCCGGCGGGCCACACTAGCTGCGCGGCATAGACCTCCACGGCCGACAGCAGTCCCGTGATGAGACACGTCAGAACCATCGCCAGCAGGATATTCCGCTTCGGGTTTTTCGCTTCCTCGGAGAGTGTGGAAACGCCATCGAATCCGAGGTAGGTGAGCACCGCGACCGCCGTGCCGCTCCGCAGCAGCGGCCAGGAGAAACGCTCGGGATCGTAAAACGGCCGCGTAAAGAAGCCGGCGTCGTGGACGGGCATGCGGAAGACGTAACGGGCGCTCGCGACCAGCATGGCCACAATCACGACCCCCATCACGGCGGTGAGGGCCTCATTGATGCGCGCCGTCGCGCGGATGCGCCGCAGGTTGGTCCACGCAAAGGCCCCGGCAAAGAAGCATACCCAGAGCGGAAAGGGAATCGCGGGAACCAGGCCGGCAGTGGTGCGCGAGCACCACAGGACGCAGATGAGAGGGTTGAGCACGTAGTCCATCAGCATGCTCCACCCGGTCGCGAAGCCGAGCGTGGGATGGATCTCCTGGCCGACGTAAGCATAGGCCGAGCCCGCGCTGGGGTACACGCTCGCCATGCGTCCGTAGCTGATGGCGGTGAAAAGCATCGCCGTCATGGCGATGAGGATCGTGGTGACAACGTGGCCGGCCCCTTTTTCGTAAAACACGCCATAGGCCGTCATGGGCGCCGTGGGCTGCACCATGATGATGCCGATGAAGACGAGGTCCCACAGGCCGAGGGAGCGGCTCAGACGGCGGTCGGGAGGGGGGGCCGAAGTCTCGGTGGCCACGGGGATCGAATCACAGATCCTATCATGGCCCGCAAGATCCTTCACATCACGTCGTAGCGCGCGAAGGCCTCGACGGCCGACATGTTCTCCTGGAACGCCTGGCGGACGAGGTGCTCGCCGCGCACTTTCTCGAGCGCCTGCTCGACGACCGTCTCGATCAGCCGCGCCGGCACGATGATGACCCCATCGAGGTCGCCGAACACCACATCGCCGGGAGCGATCTCCACCTTACCGATGCGAATGGCAACGCGGAAGGCCGAGACGTGTCCGCGCGCGTGGACATCTTGCGCGAAAGCCCCCGTGGAAAAGGTGGGGAAGTTCAGCGCCAGGATGCCGCTCGTGTCCCGGTGGTAGGCGTTCAGCACCGCACCCGCCGCGCCG
The DNA here is from genome assembly GCA_041482115.1 of Terriglobia bacterium. Lineage (GTDB taxonomy): Bacteria > Acidobacteriota > Terriglobia > Bryobacterales > JACQDG01 > JBGPDC01. Next base: position 3,172 of record JBGPDC010000249.1, read on the forward strand.
AGATGCTGGGCGCGCGTGGACATCAGCTCCCCCCACACCGAGTAAGGCTCGCGCGGAGCGTGGGTGAGGTACACCTCGCCCGGGCGCAGCGCATCGAGCGCTTCGAGCATCTTGCCGAAGCGGGACCCATCGGGCGCCGGGCCGGGCTGGTGGACGATGGGCATGGCGCGTCCCACCACGATCATGTCGGGGCGCAGCGGGCGGATCTCGGCCGGCAGAAACTGGTGGCGGCGCCCCAGGTTGTCGAGGATGTCGCCCAGCACCGCCGAGAAAAGCTCCCGCTTCATCACGTCAAAGAGTGCCTGGTCATTCGGGAAGTTCATGACGGTAAGGGTACCGCAGACCGGGGCAGTTGCTATACTGTTCGCGGGTACTGCCTATGACAGTCCTTGTCTCCAGCTTCTAGGCCGGCAGAACGTCGCTAGGCGGCGTTCGGGGTGGAAGTGTCTTCAAGGGGGAAAGGACTTCAGAGTGAAGCTGCACGATTTCGGCTGGAATCAATTCTTTTCAAGTGCGTTTTATGGGTGCGCCGGGGCGGAGGATGTTCCCGGCCGCGTGACGGCCGTCCAGCGCGGGCTCTACGCCGTCTCGACCGAACACGGTGAGATCGAGGCGGAAGCCAGCGGACGGTTGCACCACACCGCCACCGGCCCGCAGGATTGGCCGGCCGTCGGTGATTGGGTGGTGCTGCGTGCCGGAACCAATCTCATCGACGCGGTGCTACCGCGCCAGACCTGTTTCTCGCGCAAGCAAGCGGGCGACGTCACCGCCGAGCAGGTGCTCGCGGTGAACATCGACACGGTCCTGGTGGTGAGCGGCCTCGACCACGACTTCAACCTGCGGCGGATCGAGCGCGTCCTGCTGCTCGCCGCGGAGAGTGGGGCCGCGGCGGTGGTGGTCCTCAACAAAGCCGACCTGCGTGCCAGCCTGGGCGAGCCGGTGGAGGCGGTCGAGAAGATCGCGCCGGGTACGCCTGTGGTCGCCCTCAGCGCGCTGACCGGCGAGGGCGTGGACGCGCTCACGCCGCACCTCGCCCCCGGCCGTACGGCCGCGCTCATCGGTTCTTCCGGGGCGGGGAAGTCCACCTTGTTGAACCGGCTTTACGGAAGCGAGATCCAGCGCGTCCAAGACGTACGCGAGCACGACAGCCGCGGACGCCACACCACGACGCACCGCGAGCTGATCCGCATGCCTGCCGGATGGCTGCTCGTCGACATGCCGGGCCTGCGCGAGTGGCAGCTCTGGGCCGGCGAGGAAAGGCTCGACGACGTCTTCGCGGATATCGCGACGTTGGCGGGCGCGTGCCGCTTCCGGGACTGCACCCACCAGGGCGAGCCCGGCTGCGCGGTACAACACGCCGTCGAGGATGGCACGCTCGGAGCCGAACGCCTGGAGAGTCACAGCAAGCTGCGCCGCGAAGTGGCCTACCTCGAGCGGAAGCAGGACAGCCGTGCCGCCCTCGATGAAAAGCGCCGCCTCAAACGGCTATTCCGGGTCTACCGCAAGACACCGAACCGCTGGTGAGGCCCGGCTAGTCCACATACTCGGCGGCGCCTGCCAGGAGTGGCTGGCGCTACTTCCCCATCTGCGGTGCAGTACGGAGGATCTGGAGGGCTTCGCGGATCTTTTCCCCCAATGGCCCCAGGTCCTCCTCGGTCTGCGCGCGGTTTCTCAGGGGTAACCCTGCCAGCACTTCCGCCACCGGCTCCTTAGCCTCGACGCGCCAGGCGCTGAAGCCGAGACAGTCGGCCAGCCGGCAGGCGCACCGCACCAGCGGCGTCAAGCTCTTCTCTACGGCAGCCGGCTGATGGTGTTCGGCGATGGCCTGGGCAAAGTCCGCCGGCAGGTTCCAGTGCTCTGCCAGCCAGCGTCCGGCCTCGCAGTGGTCGATGTCGAAGAGCTGCCGCTCACGCTCCAACGGGTCGAAATGCTGCTCGCGAGCGGCCTCGATGAGGTTGGCGTATTCCACCGGGTAGCTGACCAGCAGCGCGAGCCTCCCGATGTCGTGAAGCAGGCCCGCCGTATAGGCCCGGTCCTTCGAGAGGCCCAAGTCCACGGCCAACTCCTCGGCGATGATGGCCGACGCCATCACGTGGTCCCAGCAGGATCGCAGATTGTCGTACCCCCGAAACTTTCCGGCGACCTGGTTCAGCGCCACCGTGAGAGCCAGCCGCTTTACATTCTCCACGCCGAGGACCACCACGGCGTGCTTCACGCTGTCGATCCGCTGGACGAAGCCATACCAGGCGGAGTTGGCCACCCGCACCAACTCGGCCGACAGCTCCAGATCCACTTGCAGCAGATCAACCACTCTCTTCAGCGGAACGTCGGGGTTGTCCAGCAGACTCAGCAGTTGAAGCACCACCGCAGGAAAGGGTGGTAATCCTTTTAGGGACCAGGGTTTACTCGCAACGTATGCAGCCGTGCCGGACGGGGTGTCCACGCCTGGGAGCTATCGTCAGCAACCCCGGTGAAGTTTAAGGCGCCGACGCTTACTCCACTGTCACGCTCTTGGCCAGGTTGCGCGGCTGGTCTACGTCGCAGCCCCGGCGCACGCCGATGTGATAGGCCAGCAGTTGTAGCGGGACTACTTCTAGAATGGGCAGCAGCAGATCGGCCGCGGGTGGCACCTCAATAACGTGATCGACGGCCTTGCGGACCTCCTCATCGCCCCGGTTGGCCACGGCGATCACGATGCCCTCGCGGGCCTTAACTTCTTTGATGTTCGACAGGGTCTTTTCGTAGCGCAGCCGGCTCTCGGCATCCCGTGGGTCATAAGCGGCGATGATGACGGTCGGCAGGTTTTCGTCGATCAGGGCATTCGGCCCGTGCTTCATCTCCCCCGCCGGGTAGCCCTCGGCGTGAATGTAGGAAATCTCTTTCAACTTCAGCGCGCCTTCGAGGGCGATCGGATAATGGATGCCCCGTCCCAGAAACAGGAAGTCGGTCGCCCGGCAGAGCTTCTTGGCCAGTTCTTCAATCGCCGGCTCACGGCCCAGCACTTCTTCGAGTTTGGCCGGGACCAGCAATAACTCCTGCACCAGCTCGCGGGCGGCCGCCGCGGGCAGCGTCCGGCGCTGCCGGCCCAAGTGCAGGCCGAGAATAAACAACGCCGTCAACTGGCAGGTGAAAGCCTTGGTCGAGGCTACCCCGATTTCCGGACCCGCGTGCGTGAAAACCGTCCCGTTCGATTCGCGCGTCAGCATGGAGCCGACCACATTGCAGATCGCCAGCGTCTTCGAGCCTTTCTGTTTGGCCTCCCGCAGCGCCGCCAGGGTATCCGCCGTTTCGCCCGACTGCGAGATGACTACCGTCAGCGTGTCGGGCGGGATGATCGGGTCGCGATACCGGAACTCGCTCCCGTAATCCACCTCGACGGGAATGCGCGCCAGCTTTTCGAGCATGAACTTGCCCGCGAGGGCGGCGTGCCAGGAGGTGCCGCAGGCGACGATCTTCACCTGCTGGAAATTCGCGAACTCGGCCGGCGTAATGTCCATCTCATCCAGGTAGACCTGGCCCGTCTCGCGGCTCACCCGGCCGATAGTGGTGTCCCGCACGGCGCGCGGCTGCTCAAAGATTTCCTTGAGCATGAAGTGCTTGTAGCCGCCCTTCTCGGCCATGATGGGGTCCCAGAGAATGTGTTGCACCGGGCGATTGATGGGACGCCCCTCAAAATCGGTCAGCCGGACCCCCTCCGGCGTCAGCACCGCCATGTCGCCATCCACCAGGAAGAAGATGTCGCGGGTGTGATGCAGAATGGCCGAAACGTCGGAGGCGATGAAGTACTCGTTGTCCCCCAGGCCGATCACCGCCGGCGGGCCCGAGCGCACGGCAACGATCTTGTTCGGGTCGCGGCGGGACATGATGGCCAGCGCGAACACGCCGCCCAGCTCGCGGATCGCGGCTCGCACCGCATTTTCGAGCGCCACCGGATGGCCGTTGCTCGAAGCCGAGTATTTTTCGATCAGGTGGGCGATCACCTCGGTATCGGTCTCGGTGACGAAGCGGTGTCCCTCCCGGATAAGCTGCTCCTTCAGGCTCAGGAAATTCTCGATGATGCCGTTGTGCACCACGACGATGTCGCCGGTGCAGTCCCGGTGGGGATGGGCGTTCTCCTCCGTCGGACGCCCGTGCGTCGCCCAGCGCGTGTGTCCGATGCCGTAGCTGCCGTCGAGCGGGTTGAGGCGGATCGACTCTTCGAGGTTCCGCAGCTTGCCCTGGGCGCGGCGCACCAGCAGGCCGTTGTTTTCGCTCGCCACTGCGATGCCCGCCGAGTCA
>JBGPDC010000250.1:0-7361 GCA_041482115.1 Terriglobia bacterium
CGAGCTCGGCGAGCGCCCGGCAGATGCGCTCGAAGCCGTCGCCGAAGCTCTCCCGGCGGTGTGCGGTCACGAGTATCGTGCGGCGGCCGGGATCGAGCGCCGGCCAGGAGGGCCGCGGCAGGCGGCCCGCGGCGAGTCCGTCGCGGATGTGGAACAGGGCGTCGATGACGGTGTTGCCGGTGACGAAGACGTGCTCCGGCGCGACGCCTTCGGCGCGCAGGTTGGCGGCGGCCTCTTCGGTCGCGGCGAAGTGCAGGCCCGCCAGGCGCGCGGTGAGGACGCGGTTGATCTCTTCGGGAAACGGTTGCGACTTGTCGCCCGTGCGCAGGCCAGCCTCGACGTGGGCCACCGGCACGTGCAGGTAGAAAGCCGCGAGGGCGGCGCAGAAGGTCGTGGTGGTGTCCCCCTGCACGATCACCAGGTCGGGCTGCTCCTGCCGCAGGACCGGCTCGAGCGCCTGGACCGCCCGCGAGGTCAGTTGGGCCAGCGTCTGGTCGGGCTGCATCAGCCCAAGATCGTAGTGAGGTCGGACCTCAAAGGCCGCCAGCACCTGGTCGAGCATGGCGCGGTGCTGCGCGGTGACGCACACGCGCGTCTCGAAGCGGTTCGGCTCCTGCTGCATCCGGCGAACCAGGGGACAAAGCTTGATGGCTTCGGGACGAGTGCCGAAGACGAACAGCGCTCGAAGAGGCATGCGTCAGTTGAGCATGGCCGAGTAACGCTTCAGGCCGTCCAGCGTCTCGCGGATTTCCTTCGCATCGGCCGCCTCCGGATGGCGGGCGAGATAGGCTTCGAGGTCGAGCCGCGCCTGCCGGTGATTGCCGAGCTGGTAGTGGAGCAGGCCGCGCTGCTTGAGATCGTCACCGGAGCCGGGCTCGAGCGCCAGCGCCATCTCCACCAGGCCGAGCGTCTTGCGGAACTGGCGCCGCTGGACGTAAATGTTGCGCAGGTTGTGGAGCATCCGCGCCAGGATGTCCTTCTTGGGCATGGCCGCGAGAAAGTCTTCGCGGAACTCGACCTGGCCCTGGTACCGGTCCTGGACCAGCTCGCGGCAATTGGCCGCCGAGAGGAGGCGTCCGCCGTGAAACGGATCCACGAACTCGATCTGGCCGCCCCGCTGGTGCTTCACCACGAAGTGGCCGGGGAGGCCCACGCCGAACAGCGGCACCCCGAGCCGCCGGCCGACTTCCATATACACGACCGAGAGCGTGATAGGGATGCCGGTGCGCCGGTCGAGCACCTCGTTGAGGAAGCTGTTCCGGGGATCGTAGTAATCCTGCTCGTTGCCCTGGAAGCCGCAGGTTTCGGCGAGGAAGAAGCGCAGCGCGGCCAGACGGCCGGCCGGCTCCGGCTGAGCGCTCACCACGGAGGCGGCTTCCGCGGCCAGGATGTCGAGGCGGCCGGCTTCTACGTCGATATCGAGATCCGGGTATTCGGTGCGGGCGAGCAGCAACGCGGCGCGGCCGAGGTCGATCGCCTCCTCCTCTTGTTCGAACAACTGGCGCAACGCCTCGGCAGCGGTCGGCTCCATCGTCACCAGTTTAGCTCCGCAGCAGGTGCCGGACCAAAAACCATACATTGGCCGGCCGCTCGCCGAGGCGCCGCATGAAGTACGGATACCACGCCCCGCCGAACGGCACGTAGACCCGCACCCGGTAGCCCTGGCTCGCGTGCTCGGTCTGCAAGTCGCGGCGGATACCGTAGAGCATCTGGATTTCGAAGCGGTCTTTCGCGATGCCCTGGGCTTCGGCAAACCGCAGGGCCTCGCGGAGCACCGGCTCGTCGTGGGTGGCGAGCGCGGGGTGTTCACCCGCCAGCAGCAGGCGCTGGGCGAGCTTCGCGTAGTTGGCGTCCACGTCGGACTTCTTCTGAAACGCGACGTCGGCCGGCTCGTCGTAGGCGCCCTTGCAGAGCCGCACCTGGATGTGGCGCTGGAGCAGCTCCTCGGCGTCGCCCGCGGTGCGGTAGAGGTACGACTGCAGGACCGTGCCGATGTGCGGGTAAGTCTCGTGCAGGTCGCTCACGAGAGCCAGGGTGCGCGCCGTATACGCGCTCGATTCCATATCGACGCGCACGAAGCTGGCCAGCTCTCCCACGCGACGGGCGATCGCAGCCACGTTCTCGCGGCAGGCGGCCTCCGAGACGTCGAGGCCAAGCTGCGTGAGTTTGAGCGACACATTTGCGTTCAGACCGGCATTCAGGCCCTCGGCGTGAATCGCCTCCAGCAGCCGCAGATAGACGTCGCGGGACGCCGCGGCTTCGGCGAGCGTGGTCACGCTCTCGCCGAGGTAGTCGAGAGTGGCGGCAAGGCCGGCCTGGTTGAGCTGCCGGGTGACGCGGATCGCGTCCTCGATCTCGCGGCCGGCGATGAACCGCGACGTGAGCGCGACCGCGCGGGGCGAGTGCTCCATCCAGCGCCGCAGCGCGCGCCGGTGCGAGAGGAACAGAAAGAAGTGCCGCAGCACGGTGGACGCTAACGCGGAGCTTAGACGATGACCTCGCGCCGCTCGTCCCACTGGACGGTGCGGCCGAGGCGATAACTCTCGACCGCCATGCGGCAGGCGATGGAGGTGCGGAAGCCGATCTCGAAGGGGCAGGCCGGCGGCTGGCCGGAGCGGATCGCGTCCAGGAAGTTTTCCATGTGGTTCTCGCCGGCGTGCGACCCGACGATCTCCGCCGCTTGCGGCTGGTTGACCTTTTCCGGCATGTACCGCAGCTCGCGGTGCCGCACCAGCGTCCCGTCGGTGCCAAGCACGTGCTCGGCCGAGCCGAGGCGGCCGTTGCCGAAGCCGCTCGTCCAGGTGAAGAGCATCTCCTCGGGCTGCTCCATGACGACGGTCATGGTGTCGGGCACCTCGCGGCCGTCCTTCCAGTGGTAAAGGCCTCCGCGCATCGTGACCGCCCGGGGAATCTTCAGGTCGAGCGCCTTATACCAGAAGCCGATCTGGTGGACCATGTTCTCGGTGACGTTGCCGCCCGAGTAGTCCCAGAAGAAGCGCCAGTTGATGAAGCGCTGCGGGTCGAACTCGCGCGGCGGCGCCTCGCCCAGGAACAAGTCCCAGCGGACGTTTTCCGGCGTCACGTCGGGGTAGACCAGGCGCGACCATTGCGGCTTGCCGTGGGGCGTGTTGCGGTACATGTGGGCGTGGATCTCGGTGATACGGCCCACGCGGCCGCCGGCGAGGATTTCCTTAGCGTCGCGCACGTGGCCCGAGCTGCAATACTGCACGCCGACCTGCACGGTCTTGCCCGCCTTCTGGTACGTCTGGCGCATGCGCTTGGCCTGGTCCACCGTGAAGGCCATCGTCTTTTCGATGTAGACGTGCTTGCCGGCTTCGAGGGAGGCCACGAAGTGCTCGGCGTGCAAGTGGTGGGGCGACGCGATGACGACCGCGTCGAGGGTGGCGTCCTGGAGCAGCTCGCGGTAGTCGAAGAAGGTGCGGACGCCCGGCGCGACGTAGCGGCACTCCTCGTGCCGCCGGGTGTAGACGTCGGCGATGGCGATGACCTCGGTATTCGGACCAGCGGCGGCCTGCCGGAGCAGCTCCTGGCCCCGGCTGCCTCCCCCGATCAGGGCGACCCGCAGGCGATTGTTGGCTCCCAGGATGGTGGCCGCCGGGCTGATGGTGGCGATGGTCCCGGCGACGCCAGCCGACACTTTACCGATGAAATTCCTTCGGGAGGTCGAACTCATGCTGGTTCGATTCTAGCAGAGAGGGGAGTGGCGCCGATTCCAGCACGCCGGACTAGTTTTCCAGCAACTGCCGGACAGCACGCTCTAGCGCGGGCAGATCTCGTTGCACGACGGTCCAGATGATTTCCAAATCGATCGAAAAGTAGTCGTGGACCAAGATGTTCCTCAAACCTGCAATGGCCCGCCAGTCTACCTCCGGATGCTTCTTCTTAGTCTCCTCGGTCAGCCGCCGGGTTGACTCGCAGAGGACTTGGAGGTTGCGGAGGATAGCATCTTGGACCGTCGCCGAGCCGAATACCGCGTCTTTGCCGGCGGACGAGTCAATTGTGACGCGGCCGATGCAATGCAGGATGTGTTTCCAGGTAGGCTCGCTCCGATTTCACAGCGGGCGGGCATCCTTCAGGACCGAGTCCCGAATCAGGGGACTCAGCGAACGGCGGATAACGATCTGCACCCGGCGTCCGAGCAACTCTTCGAGATCGGCGGCGAGGCCGCCGGGAAACCATGGCGTCGTTTCCCCGGTGACATCAATCAGCAGGTCCAGATCGCTTCCGGCGGTCTCCTCGTGGCACGCCACGGACCCGAAGACGGCGATGTTCCCTGCTCCATGCTTCGCCGCCAGTCGGAGGATTTCTTCGCGCTTGTCAACCAGTTCGTCCGCGACTTTCATACCGCCTACCCGATTCTAGCAAAGCCACCAGGCTGGTGGAATTTCAGCCGCAGATTTGCGGCTGAGTTTTAGCCGCTTAGAATCAATGAGTTGCAAGAGGCACCCTCAGGCGGTCACCTCCCCGGCCCCATCCGCCGTGGCGCAGGCGTAGATGGCCGGCTCGACGCCGAAGCGCTCTCGGTAGGCTGCTGAAATGCGGGTCTGGAACTCGGGTACCGCGGCCGGCCGGACCAGGTTAACTGTCGAGCCGCCGAAGCCGCCGCCGGTCAGGCGCGCGCCGATGACGCCCTCGATCGGGCGGGCGGCCTCGACGAGGAAGTCCAGCTCGGGACAGCTTACCTCGTAGTCATCGCGCAAGCTGGCATGGGAGGCGTACAGGAGGCGGCCGGCAGCGGCGAGGTCGCCCGCGCGGCAGGCGGCGACGAATTGTTCCACCCGCGCGTTCTCCGAGACGACGTGGCGCGCGCGACGCCGTTCCGGGTCCGGCAGTTTCTCGCACTCGGCGAGGGTCGCCTCGCGCAGGGAGTGGCCGAGGCGGTGGGCGGCGCTTTCGCACTCCTGCCGGCGCCGGTTGTATTCCGTGGCCGCCAGCTCGCGCTTCACCATGGTATTCACCATGACGAGCGCGCAGCCGGGGGGCAGCGGGACGGTGTGGTAGTTCAGGGTCTCGCAGTCGAGCCACAGGGCGTGATCCCGGCGGCCCAGGAGGGCGATCATCTGGTCCATGATGCCGCACTTCAAGCCAACGAAATTGCTTTCGGCGCGCTGGCAGGCCTCCGCTACCTCGACCGGATCGAGGCGCGCCCCGTCGAGGGCGCACAGCGCCAGCGCCACAGCGACCTCGAGAGCGGCCGAGGAGCTGAGTCCCGCGCCGATCGGGATGGTGCTCTCGATCTCGAGGTCCGCGGCCACGGGGCCGACGCCCATCTCGATGAGCTCGAGCGCCACCCCGGCCACGTAGTCGCTCCAGTCCCGATGCCGTGCGAACTCGTCGAGCGGCCAGGAGCGCTCCTCTTTAAGGTTAAGGGAACGCACGGTGAGGCGGTTGTCGGACGTGCGCGCGGCCGAGACGCGGCACTCGAGAGCGAGCGCGGCGGGCAGCACGAATCCTTGGTTATAGTCGGTGTGCTCGCCGATGAGGTTGACGCGGCCGGGAGCGCGGAAGGTGCGGCGACCGCTCATCGCTTCGCCCGCTGGGCCAGCGCCAGCATGACGACTCCGAAGAGCAGCATCACCGCTCCGGCGTAGAAGTTCACGTTCACCGTCGTAAGCGGAGCGCGGGCGTCCGGGAAGGCCCGGCCGTAGCCGGTGAGCAGCAATCCGAAGATGCTGAACATCAGTCCGATGGGGTAGCGCAGGTCGAGTCCCATGGCCGTCGTCTACCAGAAATACCAGTTGAGGGCGATCAGTACCACCCCGACGATCATCGCCAGCACCGCCGGGCGCTCATGCCAGGCACGGGCGGTGTCGTCGGGACGCTCGGTGAGACCCCAGACGAGCCCCCGCATCTGCTGGTCGGAGTGGGGCCGGGTAGCGAGACTGACCAGGATCGTGACGAGGAAGCACGTGGTCCAGGCGACGATGGCGATCCAGAAGTTCTGCGCCATGGTGGAGGGAAAGCTGTGGACCTGGGCGATCCAGGCGCCCTTGCCTTCGGCGATGGTCAAGCCGTGGGTCAGGGCGGCCCCGGCGGTGCCCGCCAGCAGGCCGGTGAAGGCGCCGTGTCCGGTGGCCCGCTTCCAGAACATCCCCAGCAGGAAGGTGGCGAAGAGCGGGGCGTTCACGAACCCGAAGACGAGCTGCAGCAGGTCCATGATGTTGTTGTAGATGGTGGCGAGGTAGGCGGCCCCGATCGAGATGAGGATGCCGGCTACGGTCGCGAGTTTGCCCACCTTCAGGTAGTGCTGGTCGCCGGCGCCGGGGCGGATGTGGGTCTCGTAAATGTCGTATGTCCAGACGGTGTTGAAGGCCGTGACGTTGCCGGCCATGCCCGACATGAAGGAAGCCATCAGCGCCGTGATCCCGACGCCCAGCATGCCGGGAGGAAAGAACTGGGCGAGCAGGGTAGGAAAGACCTGGTCGAAGTCGTAGACGCCGCTTTCCTTCATGGGGAGATGGTAGCCGCTGCCGGCCGCGGCGGTCAGGGCCATCGCGCCGATCCCCGGCAGGATCACGATGAAGGGAATGATCATCTTCGGGAAGGCGGCCACGAGCGGCGCGCGCCGGGCGGAGGACATGGAATCGGCCGCCATGGCCCGCTGCACCAGCAGAAAGTCCGTACACCAGTAGCCGAAGGACAGCACGAACCCCAGGCCGGCCAGCAGAGAAAAGGCGTCCACCCCCATGGGGTTTTGGCTCGCGCTGCCGGTGTGGGCCCAGAGGCTCGTCATCACCGCCGGGAGTTTCGACCGCAGCGAGTCCCAGCCGCCCACGCGCATCGCGCAAAGCACGGCGAGGGGAGCGAGGCCCAGGACGATCAGGAAGAATTGCAGGACCTCGTTATAGATGGAGGCCGTCAGGCCGCCGAGGTAGATGTAGATGAGCACAATCCCGGCCGAGAGCAGGACGCAGGCGTTGAAGCTCCAGCCGAGCAGCAACTGGAAGAGGCGGCCCAGGGCGTACATCGAGATGCCGGAAGAAAACACGGTCATCACGGCGAAGGTGGCGGCGTTGAAGGTGCGGGTTTTTTCATCGAAGCGCAGCTTGAGGTATTCGGGGACCGAGCGGGCGCGGCTGCCGTAATAGAACGGCATCATGAAGACGCCTACGAAGATCATGGCGGGGACGGCGCCGACCCAGTAGAAGTGGGCCGTCATGATGCCGTACTTGGCGCCGGAGGCCGACATGCCGATCACTTCCTGGGCCCCCAGGTTGGCCGCCATGAAGGAGAGTCCGGCGATCCACAGCGGGATGGAGCGGCCGGAGAGAAGGAATTCGCCGCTCGACCGCACCTGCTGCCGCAGCCAGAAGCCGATGCCCAGCACGAAGGCGAAGTAG
>JBGPDC010000251.1:0-7277 GCA_041482115.1 Terriglobia bacterium
GACAAACAGTACTTTAGACATGAGCGATCAGTTCCTTTCGTATGCGGCTCTGCGCCGCTGGATTTACCTCTTCGCAGCGTAACCCGCGCTACTGCGAATCGGCTGGTCGCTCCATATTGACGTTATACTTTTCCGGTGTGCTCCAGAACTTCAGTGCCTAAATTGAGATTTGGCGCGCCAGCCGAAGCCACCAGGGAATCATCACGACAATTGGGGGAGCTTCTCAATCATGGTAGGTAGAGTATCGAGAGCAGGTCAGTTTTAGCCGGCTACGGGCTCAAGATCGCAAAAGAAGTGAACGCTCCTTGCGGATGAAATCGAAGCCCCAGCCCGCTCATGTCCGGACTCGAAGCGCTGAATTCTACGACGCCGCGCAGGTTCGCCACTCCGGGGAACCGAGTCGGAAGCGAGAACGCGGTGTGGCTCCGGGGGCCCAGCGTGATGGGGTCAACGGGCGCCAGCGCCATACCCCCCTCTTCGCGCAGCGTTACGGCGATCGTCAAGTTTTGCGTGGTGCTCGTGTTCACCAGCGCCATCGAGGTGACAAACCCCTGAGTATTGTCAAACGGCAGCGAGAAGCGGCTCCCGCTGGACGTTATCCCGACCGCCGCCTCCTGATCCGGCCGCCCCGCTACCCGCTGCCGGAAGACCGCCAGCCCGCCAATCAACTTCGTCGTCACCAGTTCCGCCCACCCCTGCGACAGGGCGTCGGCCGTTCCAAGAGTCAAGATGGTCTGGGCGCCGCCCACCGGAATCGTCCCTTCGATCGTCTGAGAAGCCGCGCCCCCTCCCTCGAAACCCAGAGTCATCGGGGTCCCGTCGTCTTTCCAGAATCTCAAGGTGAACGGCGTTGCTTCGGTGTCCAGATTTACGAGGATGATGGTCGTTTTCCATCCGGCTCCATCCGCAACTTGCGAGAGCAACTGGTTGGACGCTTTCGCCGCCGGCGGTGTCAGCGCCGGGAACGACGTGAAAGCCCCTTGCGGATGGAAGCGTAAACCCAGGGCGGCGGCGTCTGCGATCGACGCGGTGAACTCCGCCACACCGCGCTGGCCGGCCGCCGAGGGCAGCCGGTCCACCAGCGGAAAGGCCGTCTGGTTGCGGGGTGCCAGGCTGATCACCCCTCCCGCCAGCGCGCTTCCCGATTCCTGCCGCGGCGTCGCCGTAACACCCGCTCCCTGAGAACTACTGGTGTTTGCCAGCGCCAGCGCCGTGACGAAGTTCTGCGTGTTGTCAAACGGCAGCAGGAATCGCGATGTCGTGTTGGTAAGGTCCACGGCCGCTTCCTGGTCCGGCCGTCCGGGCACTCTTTGACGGAAAACCGCCAGCCCGCTGATCCTCCGGCCCGCCTCGAGCTGTGCCCAGCCTTGGGAGAGCGTGGCATCGGCTCCTAGCGTCTGAATCGTACGCGAGCCGCCCACGGGGAGGGTGCCATTTACCGTATCCGATTTCCCCGCGCTGCCTTCTAGCGCCAAAAGCAGCGGGGTGCCGTTTCCGTTCCAAAAACGCAACGTGAACACCGCCGACTCTGAATCGAGGTTTACCAGGATAATGGTGGTCTTCCAGCCGGCCCCATCGGCTATTTGAGAGAGTACTTGTATCCCAGACCGTACCGCCAGGCTCACCGGTACCGTGAGCGGGCTGTTGGCTGCCACACCCGTGATCGTTAGAACGCTGTTGTAGGTCCCTCCCGGACCAAAACCGGCAGGATTCACCGCCACGGAGTGAGAACCCGCTGTGCTGCCATTCGCGGGAGTCACCGTCAGCCAGGACGCGGAGGACGCAATCTGATAGTCGACAATGCCGCCGCTGGAAGTGACGCTCAGGTCTTGGGCCGGCGGCGGCGAGTTTCCGACCTGATGGCTGAAGGAAAACGACCCGGGAGCGGCGGTCAATATTGCGGTGGGGGCCGTCACCGTCAGAACCACCACGGCCTGCACGGACGTCGAGACGGAGTTGGTGGTGTCGAAGAAGGTAACGGTGCCCCGATACGTGCCGGGTGGAAGAGACGCCTGCGACACAAAAACCGAGAGAAAATCCGGCGCCGTTCCTTGCCCCGGGGTGACGCTGATCCAGTTGCCGCCGGATTGGGTCGCGACGGAGGCCCGGTAGAGAAGCGGACCGTTCTTATGTTGCCCCAAGGCCGTCGTGAGTGTGATGCTCTGCGGGTCGGGCGGCGCGGCGCCGGCCGTGGCGGAAAACGGCAGCAGGTCGGGGCTGCGCACCAGCCGCCGGTCCCCCTGCACGGATAACAGGATCTGGATGTTAGCAGTAGTTACGCCGGAAGCGGAAATCCGCACGTTGCCCTGGTAACCCGAACCTCCGGGCGCCAGTCCGCGAGCGTTGGCTGAGATGCAAATCTGCGTCGTTCCGGTGGTTCCGTTTCCCGGACTGACGGTCAACCAATTTACTCCTGCCGGCGTAGTGACCGACCGTGAAACCGAGAAGTTGAGGTTCGAGCCGCTGCTGATACCCGGCGTGAAGCACTGGTTCGCCGGGCTCAACGTCTCTCCCTGGCCATTCACGCCCAGCTGAAAAGTGAAGTCCACCGGCGAATCTGGGAGGTTCGTGAAAGTTTTGGGTTGAGCCCACAAAGCGGCTGGGAATCCGACCGTTATCCCAAGGGTCAGCAGTCGGGTGAACCGAAAACTCCAGAAACCGATTATCATCTGCGGTATTATCCCACGCGACCCCGCTCCTACTTGATCATTCTGAGCGGGACGCTGAGCAGCAGCGGGACATCGGGACGCGATTCGACATGATACATGGTCTGCGGCACCGGCTCTTCCTGGGTGAGGCGGCGGAGGCCTTCGGCGGCCGCCTGTTTTTCAGCCCGCGTGTACAACTTTCCCGCCTCGGTGGGAGCTTCCAGGCGCTGGACCCGGGCGCCCCAGGACTTTTCCCACTCCGCGACTTGCTCCGGGGCGATAGGCATGGCATTGCGGCCGATTTGCATTCCGGGGAGCGGCTTCGGCGTCACCAGCACCGTCAGGATTTCCGCCACCTGGTCCGGCCGGCTCAGACGCACGGTGAAAAAAGGTGGATTATCTTCCCACGCCGGAATCTCGATCAAGCGTCCGGCGACGACCTGGTTAGCACCGCCGCGGGTCCGCAAGGTGGGGAAAATCAGCTCCGTTGCGCCGTAACTGCCGTCCCCAAACTGCTCCCGGGAGACTACATAGAGATAGCCAGCCCGGGCGCTCTCAATGCTGATGCGAACCCGCTGGCCTTCGCGCAGCGGGGTATCGGCGGGAACTCGTTCCGGGGTCCAATCCCCGGCGCCCCGGATGGACATCCGCACCGCCGGATCGTCCTCCGCCACAGCCGCCCGCAATCTCCAGAGGGTCACGCCGACCAGAGCGTCGTTGATCTCCTCCGCGGGCTCTTGCTCTTTGGCGGCCGGCGCCGGCCGCACCGGTTTGGGAACCGCCGCAGGCTTCGGAGCTGCCGGCGCCGCACTTACCTCGGCGGCCTGCGGACGATTTTCGACGAATTTCGTGTTCCACAAGTGCCGCAGCGTTTCGTCACCTGATTGTTGGGCGCCCCCCGGCCACGGGATCGCAGCCCCTAGCAACAAATACGCTCTCCAACGATGGTGACGGTTCATGGTGATTTTCTAGTGATGCTCAAGTTTAAGCAGTTGCACCAGCACGGCGCCAGGGCCGCGCACTATGGTGCGGCGATTCGACTCGTCCCGGCTGACCACCGGAAGCGAAGCGGCATGGCGTTCCAAAAACGTCTGGACTCTTTCGGCGGGCGCACGATCGTCGATGAGACCATGTGTGCGGGCGCTGGCGAAGCTCCTCACCGCCTCCAGTTCCGGAATGCTGGCCGCCGCCCACACGATCCAGATGCGCTCCGTTCCTTCCTGCTCGTCGAAGATGAACCAATTCTCCCGCTCCGGCGGAATCTCAACCCTCCGGCCGGCTGCCAGCGACGCCGAGCCGCCCGCTTCCGGGAACAAAACCACGTAGCTCGGAAACCCGGCAGCCGCCTGGGGCCCCTCATTCAGGATGTAAAGCGAACCGGGCTGAAAACTGCCCAGGAGCAGACGGATGCGATGTCCGGCGGGGAACAGCATTTCACCGGGCAGGAGAAAAGGTTCTCCATGTGGCTGCTTATCCCGGTACTGCTGGACCTGTATGGAGTAGAAGAAGGAGCGCTCCGGCTCGCGCGGCAGCCAGCGCCACAGTCCGGCGGCGAGCAGCAGGATGGCAGCCGCCACCACCGGCGCGATCTTCCAGAACGAATGCCGGGTCTCGAGCCGCGCGGGGACGGCCGGATTCCCGGCATCTTCCTTGCAGAGATTGAAGACTTGCACCCGGACCCCGTGCTTGACCTGGGACTCGCCGAGGTCCCTTAGATAGGGGGACCATTGGTCGAGCTGGCTCAGGACGTCGGCCACCGAGCGGGATACGAGAATGTGACCGGCATCGCCGCAGTCCATGACGCGCTGCGCGAGGTTGATCCCGCCGCCCGTGACGTTCTTGTTCAGGTTCACGTCGGCGACCCGGTAAACGGGTCCCGTGTTGACGCCGCTGCGGAGGCGTAGGTTCGGGATCGCCCGGACGGCCCGGCCGATCTCCACGGCGCACTCCACGGGAGCCACCGGATCGCGCCAGAAAACCAACGCCATCCCGTCGCCGGTCGGAAGCGACAGAAGGTCTCCGCTCGTTTGGCCGCGCCGGAAGGACGTCGTGCCGCGAACCACGTTCTGTAGTTCTTGCAGCAGGCGGGCCTGTTCCTCCATGGACCGTAGCGAGAAGCCCACGATATCCACGTAGAGCACATGCGCCAGCTCCAGTGCGGGTTCCGACGCTCGTGCCGGGGGTGGCAAGGCGGAACTCTTCTCCGCTTGGAACGCCCGTGCCAGGTCTTCGCCAAATTCACGGGCCCGGCGGTATCGGTCGGAGGCTTCGAACGATAGGGCTCTCAAAATAGTGGTCTGCGCGGCCGCCGGCAGGTCCGGGCGCAAATCGCAGGGTTTTATCTTCACGCCCTCCTGCTGGACGAAGTACAGCTGCGCGAGCGAGGCCGTCTCAAACGGACGGCGGCCAGTCAGCATCTCGTAGGCGATCACGCCCAAAGCCCAGATGTCGCTCGCGGGGCTCGGTTTTCCGCGCAGCTGCTCGGGCGCCATGTAGGGCCCGGAGCCCGCGATCGAAGTTTCGATAGCCGAAGTCGCGTCGGGGGAGCGGACGCTCGCGATGCCGAAGTCGATGATCTTGACGACCTCTGCGCCGTTGCCGAGATCCTCGATCATGATGTTTTCGGGTTTCAGGTCGCGGTGCAAGACCCCGCGGTCGTGAGCGGCCGTGAGCGCCTGGCCGAGCTGCAGCACCAGACGTGATACCCGATCAAACGCCAGCGGTTGGCCGGCCCGCAGCACCGCGCGCAGCGTTACGCCCTCCACAAACTGCATCACGAGAAAGGGCGTGCCGTCGGGGAGAGCCCCGGCATCGAGGATGCCCACCACTCCGGGGTGTTCGATGCGCGCGAGGGCCTGCTTCTCCTCCTGGAACTTGCGGAGCACCCATTCGTCCTTTTCGCCGCCTTTGTCGAGCAAAACCTTGACGACGACCCGGCGCGAATCCAATTCCTCGTCGTGCGCCAGGTAAACGGCTCCGAAGCCGCCCCGTCCCAGTTCCCTTTGAATGACGTAGCGGTCCTTGATCCGCTGACCGGCCTGGAGGCTGCCGGGATAGGCAGGCCCGGCGGTCTGCGTGGTGGCCTCCTCGTCGGAGCGCGCCTCGTTGCTGGCCATCAGGATTCTCGCATCTATGATAAGGCAGAACCGAGGCGGGATCCGCGGGATCCTTTCATATAGCCTCCCCCATGAGCCGGACAACGTTGGTGCGCCTTTCCCCCGGGATGCCATTCCGGGTGGTTTCCTGGACCGCTCACACGCCGACCCAGCCGCCTCCGCAGTTGACCTTACAATAGGATCAAGGACGCTCTCTATGAAACGGGGGCGACGGGAACGTCGCTGTTCCTCTGACCAACGAAGGCGTCATCCTGGTGGACGAGACCCCCATAGCTACCGATATCAGTCCCTTAATGTGAATTGCTTCGATTCCGTTCGTCTTTAAGGCCAGATTGGTTATTCGATTCTTCGGGACAGCCTCACGTTGGAGCCCTGCAGTCCTTTAGAGCGGCTTCATCGGCCGTCCTGTTGACCTGACCAGGAATCAAGCCTGCGGAAAGGATTAGGGGAACGGCTGCTTTAGGACTTCTTGCGAAGCAGTTTCACGATGCGCTTGGCAATATCGTTGGTGACGCCGAGGTTCTCGCCGAAAAAGCGAACCTTCCCTTGGATGCGGCTACCCATCAGCGCCCGCCCATCCCGGGCGGTCACCGAAGCACTGACATCCACCTTGGTGGCGCCCAGGACAACGGTCATCTCGCGCTTCATTTGGCTGCCCTCCTTGAACGTTTCCACCGTGGTGTGCAGCGAAACCAGATCCGGAACGCCGGCAGCCGCGCGATCGCCGCTCCGAAAGACTTGCTTGAATATCCCGGCCTGGCGCACTCGTTCGACCAGAAACTCGTAGATCGCTGACCGGAATTCGGCGGGAATCTGAACGTCGCCAGCCTCGACCGGCTCGATTTGAATGGCCGCGGCGGAAAATTTCTGGCCATCCGCCTTCTGGCTCACTGGAGCCGCGGGCTTTCTCTCCTTCACGTCCTGTGCGGCCGGTGCGCTGGCGTGGGCGCCGGCGGCGATGAACTGAGCGCGCTGTTGTTCCCCTTGGCCTTTCGGCACCGCCAGGATGGCGAAATGCACCCCGCCACCGGAATCCCGGTATGACACGGTGAGTACGTCCACTTTCGTTCGCAGCAAGAGGCTCAATGCGGCGCCGCTGTCGTAGGGTGCGGCGATGGCCGCGGTCTTAGCCACGGTGCCCGCCTTTCCCCCGGATTGCGTGGTTTCCGAACCGATGGAGACGTCGTCAATAGACGCCAGGGGCACCTTGGCGTCCGTTGTGCCGGCTTGGAACTGCATTGCGGCATTCTGAATTGTCAGCTTTCCGGGGCTGTTGCGCCTGACGTTCTCCAGCCCGATCACATGGCGGGCGCTGACCGGGGTTCCCGCTTGCTGTGCGAGTCCGCAGATTGCGGAGCTGAGGAGAAGCACGGCGAGAATTGTTGGGTTCAATTTATGCAAAGTGTTAGCCAGCAGACGCCGGTGGGGCCGGCAGAAGAACCAGCACCTAGTGTATCGTACCCTGGCCCCCTTCCAAACGCGCGCGGCTCCGAGGCACTGATTCTGAGATGGA